>NZ_MWLL01000211.1 GCF_002198675.1 Kineosporia sp. R_H_3
CCCGACCCCGCCCGTCACGACGAGAAGAACAGCCGCCCGAAGCCCTGCTTGCGGTAGCGGTGGTGGCCGTGGCTGCCCCAGCCCGGGCCGTACTGCCCGGGGTAGGGCTGCGGCGGGTACGGCTGCTGCGGCTGCTGCGCGTAGACGACCGTGGTCGGTTGCGCGGCGGGCTGCGGCGCCGGTGCGGGGGCGGGTGCCGCAAGCTGGGTCTCGAGCCGGGTGAGCGACTCCAGCTCGCCGAAGTCGAGGAAGATCCCGCGGCAGCTGTCGCACTGCTCGAGGTGGATCCCGTTGCGCTCGTAGGTGCGCATGGCACCGCGGCACTTCGGGCAGACCATCCCGCCGCCGGCGGGGGCGACCGGCTGGGTCGGGGGCTGGTACTGCGGCACGGGCTGGGCGGGCGGCTCGCCCCAGGCCGGGGTCTGGCTCATGGCGGTGCTCCTCGGGAGGCGGTGCTGCGGTGGTGCGTCTCCATGGCCGACGATCGACCGGTCGGCGCGGTTCCCGCGATCACGTGCCGGCCGGCGGTCCACAGGCTGCGCAGGGCCGGCTCACATCCGGGTGCACGCCACCAGCAGAGCCTCGGCGGTGTCGTCCCACGCCTCCGCGCCGTGGTGCGCCCGGTGGACGGCACGGGCGGCCGCAACGACGACCTCGGCGCGGGCCGGCAGGTCGAGCCGCGGCCACGGGTCGCCGTCCGGCGGGACCGCGGGACCGCCGGCCGCGCGGTAGGCGGTGAGGAACGTCGTCCACGACGCGTCGTCGAGCAGCCCCGCGGCCCAGAACCCCGCCGGGCGGCCGAGGTCCCAGGCCTGGTCCCCGAGCCCGAGGTCGTCGAGGTCGAGGAGCAGCCAGCGGTCGCCGGCGTCCCGGCCGAGCTGGCCGAGGTGCCAGTCGCCGTGGACGAGGGCGTTGGCCGGTTCCGGGCCGGCCGCCGTGAGGGCGTTCTCGGTGGCCCGGCCCGCCCGCAGGACCGTCGTCGCCCGCGGGTCCGGGCCGAGCAGCGCGACCCGGTCGAGTGCCCGGCGCAGCCGGGCCGGTGCGCCGTGCGCGGGCAGTACGGGCAGTACGGGCAGTACAGGCAGTACGGCACCGGCCGGGACGGCGGTGCGGTGCAGACGGGCGAGGGTCCGGGCGGCCGGTGCCCACGGCGGGTCGGCGACGTCCGTGTCGAGGACGTCGAGCCGCGGCCAGAGGGTCGCGACCAGGCCCGTGCCGCCGCCGTCCACCGGGCTGCTGGTCACCGGGCTGCTGGTCACCGGGCTGCTGGTCACCGGGCTGCCGGTCACCGGGCCGCCGTCCGGGGTCCCGCCGGGCACCGCGGCCGGCACCGGGACGGGCTCGGCGCGCAGCGGAGCGGCGAGCACGCCGTCCAGGGCGGGCGCCGCCGCGACACGCAGCCGGGCCGCCAGGGCCGCCGAGTCGGTACCGGCCGGGTGCACCTTGACGACGACGTCCCCGCAGACCGCGAGGACGGCTCCTGAGGTGGGCCGCAGGACGGCCGTCGGAGCGGTGCCCGTGAGCGTCGTCGTCCAGGCGGCCAGGCCCGCCGGTACCGTCTGCGCCACGCAGCCACCGTAGACGAGGGCTTCCGCAGTGCGGTCACGAATGACAGGATGATGGGATGAATCTGAGGCTCGTGCCCGACGCGACGGCTGTCGCGGAGGCCGGCGCCGCGGCCGCGCGGGCCGCCGGCGGCGAGGGCCTCGCCGTGCGGGAGCTCTCCGAGCCGGAGGACCACCTCCGGCTCGTCGCGGTCTTCGACGCCGTCTGGGGCCGTGCCCCGGAGCAGTCGCTGTCCACCGAGCTGCTGCGGGTCATCGCCTTCGACTGCGGCTACCTCGCCGGGGCGAGCGTCGTCGCGGGGCCGCACGGCGGTGCCGAGGAGGTCGCGGACGACGGCCCGGGAGACCTCGTCGCGGCGTCCATCGGCCTGTTCGGCGTGACCCACGAGGGCGAGCCGATCCTGCACTCCCACATCACCGGTGCGCTCGCCGAGGGCCGGGCCCGGCACGCGGGGTTCGTCCTCAAGCAGCACCAGCGGGCCTGGTGCCTGGCGCGCGGCCTGGCAACGGTGCAGTGGACCTACGACCCGCTCGTGCGCCGCAACGCGTACTTCAACGCGGTCAAGCTCGGGGCGCTGCCGGTGCAGTACCTCCACGACTTCTACGGCGAGATGACCGACGCGATCAACGCCGGCCACCACTCCGACCGGTTCCTCGTCCGCTGGGACCTGCACTCGCCGCGCGCCGTCGCCGCGGCCGCCGGCACCCCGGCGACGTACACCGCGCCGCCCGGTGCGGCCGCGGTCGTCCACGAGGACGCCGACGGCCGCCCGGTCGTCGACGCCGAGGTGCTCCGCGCGGCCGGGTCCGGCGACGTCCCCGCGGTGCTCGTCGGGACCCCGGCGGACGTCGAGCGGATGCGCGTCGAGGACGGCGCCACCGCGCGGTCCTGGCGTGCCGCGCACCGCGACGTCGTCCCCGGGCTGCTCGGGAGCGGTTGGCGCGTCACGGGTCTCGTCGACCGCAGCTCCTACCTGCTGACCCCTGCGTCCCTGCTGACCCCTGCGTCACCGACCGCTGCCACCGGAGCGGACCCCGCGTGAGAGAGGACCCCGCATGAAGCTCGAGGCCGTGGAGCTGCGCCGTGTCGCGCTGCCGCTCGTGTCGCCGTTCCGCACGTCCTTCGGCACCGAGACGACGCACGACTGCGTGCTCGTGCACGTCGTCACCGACGGGGCCGAGGGCTGGGCCGAGTGCGTCGCGATGGAGCGCCCCGCGTACTCGAGCGAGTACGCCGACGGTGCCTGCGACGTCCTGCGGCGCTGGCTCGTCCCTGCCGCGCAGGCGCTCTCGGACGCCGGGGAGCTCACGGCCGAAGGCTTCGCGCCCGCCGTCGAGTGGGTCAAGGGGCACCGGATGGCGAAGGCGGCGCTGGAGACCGCGCTGCTCGACGCCCAGCTGCGGATCGAGGGCCGCTCGATCGGCGAGCGGCTCGGGTCGGTCAAGGACCGGGTCCCGACCGGGGTGTCGGTCGGCATCATGGACTCGGTCCCGGCGCTCCTCGACGCCGTCGGCGCCTACCTCGACGCCGGCTACCTGCGGATCAAGCTGAAGATCGAGCCCGGCTGGGACGTCGAGCCGGTGCGCGCCGTCCGCGAGCGGTTCGGCGACATCCTGCTGCAGGTCGACGCGAACACCGCGTACGGCCGCGGCGACGCCGACCACCTCGCACAGCTCGACGCGTTCGACCTGCTCCTCATCGAGCAGCCGCTCGAGGAGGAGGACGTGCCCGGGCACGCCCTGCTCGCGCAGCGGATCACGACCCCGGTGTGCCTCGACGAGTCGATCGTGTCGGCGGCCGCGGCCCGGGACGCCATCGAGTCCGGGGCCTGCGAGATCGTCAACATCAAGCCCGGCAGGGTCGGCGGCTACCTGGAGTCGGTGCGGATCCACGACGTCTGCGTCGAGCTCGGCAAGGCCGTGTGGTGCGGGGGCATGCTCGAGACCGGTGTCGGCCGCGCACCGAACCTCGCGCTCGCGGCGCTGCCCGGCTTCACGCTGCCCGGCGACACCTCGGCGACGAAGCGCTACTACCACCAGGACATCACCCGGGAGTTCTTCATCGAGGACGGCCACGTCGCGATCCCGACCGGGCCCGGCATCGGCGTCGAGCCGGACCCGGACGTCCTGCGCTCGGTGACGGTCTCGTCGCAGTGGCTGCGGTCGTAGTGGCGGACGCGGCGGGACTGTTCGGCATCGAGGGCCTCGCGCCCGGCGCCGCGCGGCCGGTGCGGTCGTACGCCTACGGCGACCACCCTGCGCAGGTGTGCGACCTGTACCTCCCCGTTCCGGCACCCGACGACGTCGCAGGACCCGTTGCGCCGCAACGGGTCGCCGTCCTCGTGCACGGCGGCTACTGGCGGGCGAGGTACGACCGGAGCCTGTCCGGGATGCTCGTCGACGACCTGCTCGCCGCGGGCTGGGCGGTGTGGAGCCTCGACTACCGGGCCGTCGGCAGCGAGGGGCCGTCCTCCGGGGGCGGCTGGCCGCGCACCTACGAGGACGTCGCGGCGGCCGCCGACCTGCTGGCGGACGCCGCCGCGGAGCACGACCTCGACCTCGACCGCGTCGTGCTCGTCGGTCACTCGGCGGGCGGCGCCCTCGCGCTGTGGCTCGCCGGCCGGCACCGGCTCCCGTCCGGTGCGCCCGGCGGACCGCCCCGGTGGCGTCCGGCCGCCGTCGTCGCCCAGGCCGCGGTCGCCGACCTCGCGGTCGCGGCGGACGAGCGGTACGGCGACGGTGCGGTCCTCGCGCTCATGGGCGGCGCCGGGCCGCGGGACAACCCGCTCGCCTACGCGACGGCGAACCCGACCGCCCTGCTGCCCCTCGGCGTCCCGACGCTCGTCGTCACCGGGGACGCCGACGACGCCGTCCCGCACACCGCCTCGCTGGCGTACGCGGCGGCGGCCGCCGCCGCCGGGGACGACGTCACGCTGCGCGTCGACGCGGGCGCCGACCACTTCGTCCACCTGCTCCCGGGCACCCCCACCTGGCGCGCGACCCGGCAGTGGATGCAGGCTCGTACCTCGTGAGCCCCTCTCGAGACTCGTCCGCCGTCCTCGACCTCCTCACCGACCTCGTCCGGCTGCGTACCGTCGCGGACGGCGAGGAGGCCGCGGCCGTGCGCTGCGCGGCGGTCCTCGACGACGCCGGTCTGCGGACCACGGGCGTCGCGTGGGCGCCGAACCGGTTCCAGGTCGTCGCCCGCGCGGGCGGCGACGCACCCCTGACCTTCACCGGGCACCTCGACACGGTCCCGGCGACCCCGTCCGACTGGAGCGTCGACCCGTGGGCCGCCGCCCGGGACGGCGACCGGATGGTCGGTCGCGGCACGAGCGACATGAAGGCCGGCGTCGCGGCGCTCGTCGTCGCCGTCGCGGAGCACGCCCGGCGCCCCCACACCTGCCGCGGAGTCCAGGTCGTGCTCACGGCGGGCGAGGAGACCGGCTGCACCGGCGCTGCGCAGATCCCGGCCGCCGTGCTCGCCGGCGGCGGGCCGCTCGTCGTCGCGGAGCCGACCGGCAACCGGCTCGTCCTCGGGCACAAGGGTGCCCTGTGGCTGCGGCTCACCGCCGCCGGCCGGGCCGCGCACGGCTCCGCGCCGTGGCTCGGCGACAACGCCGCCGTCCGGCTCGCCCGGGCCGCGGTCGCCCTGCACGACGAGACCGGCTGGCCGGTGCACGAGACGTTCGGGCCGATGACGGCGAACGTCGGCTACCTCGCCGGCGGCGTCCAGCCGAACATCGTCCCCGACAGCGCACAGATGCTCCTCGACGTCCGGGTCGTGCCCGGGGTGGCGCTGGACGACGTCCGGGCCAAGGTCGCGGCGCTCGCCGGCGAGGGGGTCACGGTCGCCGACCACGTCGTCCTGCCACCGGTCGGGACGGCACCCGACGACCCGTTCGTCGGCCTCGTCGCGGACGCGCTCGGGGCCGTCGGCCTCGACGCCGACGTCGCGCCGCCCGCCCGCTACTTCACCGACGCCTCGGTGCTCGCCGGGTTGCTCGGCCCCGCGGCCGCGCTCGACGGCCCGCACGTGCCGACCGTCGTCCTCGGGCCGGGCGAGGCGGACCAGTGCCACGTCGCGGACGAGTGGTGCTCGACGTCGAAGACCGAGGCGGCCGTCGAGGTGTACGGCCGGCTGCTCGACCTGTGGTGCACGACCGGGCGCTCCGACGGGCAGCCGTGACCGTCGACCTGCGGGCGCGGGCCGCGGCCCACGACGCGCTGCTGCTGCGCCGGCTGGACCTCGTCGTGCCGCTCGTCCTCGACCGGGCCGGGCTCGACGCCTGGGTGCTCGTCGCCCGGGAGTACGCCGAGGACCCGGTCGTGGCGTCGATGCTGCCGGCGACCTGGCTCGCGACCGCCCGCCGCCGGACGGTGCTCGTCTTCGTCCGGCGGGCCGACGGCAGCGGGGTCGACCGGTTCGCCGTCGCGCGCTACCCGGTCGGCGAGGCCTTCCCGCACGTCTGGGACCCGGCCGCCGAGCCGGACCAGTGGACCTGCCTGGCCCGGATCCTCGCCGAGCGCGACCCCCGGACGATCGGTGTCGACCGGTCGGAGACCTTCCCGCTCGCGGACGGTCTCACGGCCTCCGAGCACGACGCGTTCCTCACGGCGCTGCCGGACCGGATGCGGCGCCGGGTCGTGTCCGCCGAGCAGGCGGCCGTCGGCTGGCTCGAGACCCGGCTGCCCGAGGAGGCCGACGCGCTCGCGGCGGCCTGCGCGCGGGCGCACGGCTACCTCGCGCGGGCGCTCTCCGCCGAGGTCGTCACGCCCGGGGTGACGACGACGTCCGACGTCGAGTGGTGGCTCCGGCAGACCGTCCACGACGACGGGCTCGGCTCGTGGTTCCACCCCGCGTGCAGCGTGCAGCGGGCGGACGACGTGACGTCCGGACCGGTGCCGGGCGGCGGCGAGACGGTCATCGGGCCCGGTGACCTCGTGCACGTCGACTTCGGGATCGTCGACGCGGGGCTGTGCACCGACCAGCAGCAGCACGCGTACGTGCTGCGGCCGGGCGAGACGCAGGCGCCCGCGGGGCTGGAGGCCGGGATCGCCGCCGCGAACCGGCTGCAGGACCTGCTCATGACCCGGTTCTCGGTCGGGATGACCGGCAACGACCTGCTGTCGGCGACGCTCGGGGCGGCGCGCATCGAGGGCATCGACGGCCTCGTCTACAGCCACCCGATCGGGGTCCACGGGCACGCCGCCGGGCCGACGATCGGGCTGTGGGACAACCAGGGCCGCGTCGACGGCCAGGGCGAGCACCCGCTGCACCCGGCGACGGCCTACTCGGTCGAGCTCCAGGCCCGGGTCGCCGTCCCGGAGTGGGGCGGTCGCGGGGTGGCGTTCATGCTCGAGGAGGACGCGTTCTTCGACGGGCGGGAGTGCCGGTTCCTCGACGGACGACAGACGCGCCTGCATCTCATCGGCTGAGCCTGCCGAGGACAGCGGGGCCGACCAGGGAAGAAGTCTTCGCCTGTTCCGAGGAAACCTCCGGGCGGACGATGGCGTCTGGAGGGGTGACAGCGGCCCGTCGGGGACGCTCGACCGCCCTGAAGGGGGAGGACGTCATGACCACGGAGCTCTTCGTCTCAGGAGGCTTCATCCTGCTGTTCGTCGCCGTCTCGGTGATGTCCCTCGAGTTCGGCGACAAGAAGATGTCGGTGCTCGACCGCTGGAAGGGCGTGCGGCACCAGTGGGCGAAGGACCACCACGGCATCGACTGAACGACCCGTCGGGCGCCGGCCCGTCAGGACGCCGCGAGCCCTCGCCGGGCGAGCAGCGGCGCGATGACCGGCGGGCGGCCACGGACGGCCGCGAAGGCCTCCATCGGGTCGCGCGAGCCGCCACGGCTGAGCAGCTCGCGGGCGAAGACCTCGCCGGCCTCGCGGCGCAGGCCGCCCTGCTCGTGGAACCACTCGACGGTGTCGGCGTCCAGCACCTCGCTCCAGATGTAGGAGTAGTAGCCCGCGCTGTAGCCGCCGGCGAAGACGTGCGAGAAGTACGACGTCCGGTAGCGGGGCGGCACGAGCCGGACCGCGATCCCGTGCCGCTCCAGGGCCTTCGCCTCGAACGCCTCGACGTCCTGCGGGGCGACCGTCGCGGCGTCACCGGCGAGCCGGTGCCACTCGAGGTCGAGCAGGGTGGCGGCGAGGTACTCGGTCGTCGCCTGGCCCTCGCCGTAGAGCTGGGAGGCGAGCAGTGCGTCGACGCGCTCCTGCGCGAGCGGCTCACCGGTCTCGTGGTGGACGGCGTACCGGGAGAGCACGGGCGCCTCGTACGCCCACATCTCGTTGACCTGGCTGGGGTACTCGACGAAGTCGCGGGGCACGCTCGTGCCGGCGAGTCGCGGGTAGCGGCAGTCGGAGAGCAGGCCGTGCAGGACGTGCCCGAACTCGTGGAACGCCGTCCGCACCTCGTCGAGCGTGAGCAGCGTCGGCTCGCCCGCGGGCGGCTTGGGGATGTTGAGGTTGATGACGATGACCGGGCCGGTGCCGAGCAGGTGCGACTGCCCGACGAAGCTGCTCATCCAGGCCCCGCCGCGCTTGGAGTCGCGGGCGTACCAGTCGGCGACGAACAGGCCGAGCGGGGCGCCGTCCGGGCCCGTGACGTCGTAGACCTGCGCGTCCGGGTGGTAGGTCGGCAGATCCGCGCGCCGCGCGAAACCCAGCCCGTACAACGCGTTCGCGGCGTGGAAGACGCCGTCCTCGACGAGCCGGCCCAGCTCGAAGTAGGGCCGCAGCGCCGCGGTGTCGACGGCGTACCGGTCCCGGCGCACCTGCTCGGCGTAGAACGCCCAGTCCCAGGGCTGCAGCGGCGCGGCCTCGCCGTCCGCGACGAGCAGGTCTTCGAGCTCGGCGGCCTCCGCCTCGGCGTTGCGCACCGCGGGGGCGACGAGCCCGCCGAGCATCGCGTCGACGGCCTCGAGGGTGCCGGCGGTCTGGTCGGCGACGACGTACGACGCGTGGTCGCCGAAGCCGAGGAGCACGGCGCGCTCGGCGCGCAGCGCGACCATCCGGGTCAGGGTCTCGCGGGTGTCGTTGTCGTTGCCGCGCAGGCCGCGGGTCACCGAGGCGGTGTGCAGCCGCTCCCGGACGGCGCGGCGCGTCAGCCGGGCGAGCGCCGGCTGCGCGGTCGGCAGCACGAGGGTCAGCAGGTAGCCCTCGAGGCCCCGCGCGACGGCGGCCTCACGGGCGGCCGCGATCTCGCCGTCCGAGAGCCCGTCGAGGTCCGCGACGTCGGTGACGTGCACCGCGAGGTCGTTGGTGTCCGCGAGAAGGCGGCGCTTGAACTCCGCCGTGAGGGAGGACAGCTCGGCGTTGATCGCGCGCAGCCTCTCCTGGCTGTCGGGGTCGAGCGCGGCACCGGCCCGGACGAAGTCCTTGTGGTAGCGGTCGAGCAGCCGCTGCTGCTCCTCGTCGAGGCCGAGCGAGCCCTGCTGCGCGTGCACCGCGGCGATCCGCTCGAAGACGCGCGGGTCGAGCCGGACGGCGTCGCTGTGCGCGGCGAGGAGCGGGGCGACGTCCGCCTCGATGGCGTCGAGCTCCGGGCCGGAGTGCGACGACGTGAGGTTGTAGAAGACGCTCGACACCCGGGAGAGCAGCCGGCCGGAGCGCTCCAGCGCCTCGAGGGTGTTCTCGAAGGTCGCCGGCTCGGACGACGTCGCGATCGCCTCGACCTCGGCCCGCTGCTCGGCCATCCCCGCGTCGAACGCCGGCCGGAAGTGCTCGGGCATGATCCGGTCGAACGGGGGGAAGTGGAACGGCAGCCCGCTCGGGGCGGCGAACGGGTTGTCCGCGGGCAGGGCGGTGGCAGTCTGGGTGTCAGCGGTCCGGGCGTCAGCGGTCACCGGCCCAGCCTGCCATGCGGCGCGGCCGGTTACCCCTGTAGCCCGCTCGGTGCTCCGGCGGTGTCCGGGGCCGACAAGGAGGTCCTCCGATGTCCGACGTCCCTGCCGGGTCCGAGCGGCCGGGGGAGCCCGGCGCTGCGGCGCGGCCCCGGTTCACCTTCGTGGAGGCCGTGCTCGGGGGCCCCGGACCCGGTCGCCCTCGGTGGCTTCTGGTCCGACCTGCTCGGCTGGGAGGTCGTCCGCTCGTCGCCGGAGTGGGTCGTCGTCCGGCCGCCGGACGGCGGGACCGGCCTCGCGTTCCAGCTCGAGACCGATCACGTGCCGCCGACCTGGCCCGCCGGCCCGGGGGACCAGCAGATGCAGCAGCACCTCGACGTCCGGGTCGACGACCTCACGGCCGGCGTGGAGCACGCAGTGGCCCTCGGGGCCCGGCTCGCCGAGCACCAGCCGCAGGACGACGTCCGGGTGCTGCTCGATCCGGCGGGGCATCCGTTCTGCCTGTTCTGAGGGCGTGAGCTCGTGCCCGCCGGTCACGCGCGGGCGAGGACCTCGCGGACGGCTGTGAAGTAGGCGGCCTCGTCCGGCTCGCTCCAGCCCGCGGCCTCGACGCAGTCCAGGGCCGCCCGGAGCGGGTCGGGCTGCGCCGCGCCGGCGAGCGCCGAGACGGCGGAGGCCGTCGGGTCGACGAGCATCCTGGGCGGCGGTCGGTCGGCGGGGAAGGACAGCGTTTCGATCACCCCCACGAACCCGTCGGCGGACTGCGGCCAGACCGTCGCCGACAGCGCCTCGTAGTCGTCGAAGGGGGCCGGCACCGGCTCACCGGCCTCGACCGCGGCCAGCGGGACCGCCCAGTCGACGAGGTCGGTGGCGCCGGCGCAGACCCGGCGGGTCGCCCAGAGCGCCACCGCGGTCTGCGTCGTGGGGTGGGCGCCCGTAAGCAGGTCGACGAGCCCGCGGTCGCGCTGCGCGAGCTGCTGGGCGAAGCCGCCCACGGCGAGGAGCCGCGCGTCAGGTTCGTTCCCGCCCCAGCGCTCCAGCAGCCGTTCGCGGGCCCACCGCGCCTCCTGGCGCTGCTCCTCGGCGGCGTCCTCGGCCTCCTGCGCCCGTGCGGCGGTCGCGAGGTCGTGCTGGTCCTGCGGTGCGTGGGTCTCGCGGGCGACGCCGTGCCAGTAGGCCGGGCCATGGGACCGCTGCCGCAGGACGACGTCCGGTGCGGGTCGTGCGGGCCAGAGCTGGAGCACGTAGCGTTCGCCCGCGAAGGTCGGTGCGTCCGGGTTCTCGCCCGGATCGGCCTCGGCGGCGTCCCAGCCGGTGCAGGACAGCCGGACGCGGTGGTGGCCGGCGCGCCCGAGGTCGAGGTCCCACCAGCCGTCGAAGGTGCTCATCGCGGCCTGCGGCCCGCGGGCTTCGAAGGACACCTCGACGACGTCGTCCCACTCGTCGCCCAGCGTGGGCGCGGCGTCGAGCATCTCGATCCGGACCCGGACCCTGCCCGTGTGCGTCGCGGTGACGAGCGAGAGCACCCCCGGGCACGCGGCGCCGAGCAGGCCGTTCACCTGTCCGCCGCGGGCGTCGACGATGTCGACCGGGGTGTCGTCGTCGAGCTGGGTCGTCAGGAAGAGGAATCCGTACTCCACGTCCACCAGGTCGTCGAAGATCACACGCACCGCGCCACTGTGGCAGATCCGGTCGTCGCCCGCGGCCGGTCAGAACCCGGGGGCCGGCATGTCATACGAGCCGCAGGGTGCAACCGCCAGGACTCGTCAGCCCGCCCGTTCCCAGGTGTCGTCGGGTGGTGCCTGGTTCCAGATCGGTGGTGCGAGGTCGATCGGGCTCAGCCCGGTCCGGCTCGGGCCGATGCCGCGGGCGTCGGCATCCTCGTCCAGGGCAAGACGCAGTTGCTGGCCGATCCGCTGCGCCGCGGTATGTGTCTGGTGGTGCAGGTTCCTCGTGCGCCGTCGTTCCGGGTCGACCCAGGACGGCGGCCGCACCCACGGGATGCCGTCGAGCACCTCGACCACCCACAGGCCCGCGTGGACCTGCTGGTGATGGTTCGGGCACAGGCTCACCAGGTTCGCCAGGTCGGTCCGACCTCCGTGCTCCCAGGCCTGAAGGTGGTGGGCGTCGGTGCCTTCGTGCGGGACTGGGCACGCCGGGATCACGCACCCACCGTCGCGTGCCGCGAGGGCCTTGCGCTGTGCCGGGGTCGCGAGCCGGTGCGCCCGCCCCACGTCGAGCGGGGCCCCGTTCGGGTCCAGCAGCACTCTCGTCAGCGTCGCCGTGCACGCCAGGTAGGCCAGCAGGTGGGAGCCGATCGGCCCGTGCCGGTGCAGCGTCGCGAACCCCGCCGCCCGCCCGACCTTGCACGCAGCCGTGTCGGCGGTTCCGTTGCTGGAGAACGTCGCCGAGACTTGAGCGTCCTGGTCCGTATCCGCAGCGACCTCGCCCCTCTGTCGCATCTGTTCGGCGGCCGCACCGGCGGCGGCGACCTGCTCGACCGTGGCGGTCACGAGCAGGTTCACCAGCGGCGAGGCCGCCTCACCATCGCTGCCACCGGTGAGGGCGGCGCGGAGCAGTCCCATGACCGCGTCGTAGCGGCGCATCGCGACGGTCCGGTCGTCCTTGACCAGGGTGACCTGCTCGATGCTTTCGCTGTCGACGGTGAGGACTTCGCGGGCCGGCCGGGGTTTCCCCGCCGCGGACAGCATCGCGGACAGCACGGCAGTGTCGGCCGGGGTGAGGGTCATCCGCAGCGACCCCATCCCGGTGGAGTCCTTCACCAGGGACAGTCCGCGGCGCAGGTGGGCGTCTTCGTCGAAGTCCTCTTCGCGGTCGGGGTCGAGGACCCGGACGAGTTCGTCGACGAGTCGGTGGATCGCCCGGACCGGGAACCGGCGGCACTGCTCGGCCAGGAACGCGTCCGCGATCTCCATTCCGGACTTCAGCTCACCCGTTGCTTCGTCCTCGAGGAGGACGACGCGGAGTCGTTTCGGGAGCCGCGCCACAGCGCGGACGCAGGCGTCCGCGTGCTCGCGGGTGATCTCACCGGCCGCCAACGCGGCACCGACCTGCGGCAGGCTGCCGGAGTCCGCGTCCAACGCGTGCGCGGCCCGCGCGTCCGCGTTCGCGCGGCCGGGGTCGATGTTCAGGCGGCCGGTCAGGAACGCCGCCGCCACCTTCCCCTCACTCGCCCCGGGCACCGCTTCAGGCCGTTCGTCGAGGACCTTGATCACCGCCAGGCGGGCCGCTTCCGCGGACGCCATCGCCCGGGTGAACGCCTCCACCACATCCCGTGCCTCACCATCAGACAGGGACCACGCGCACCGCGAGGCCTCCAGCACCACCGCGGTCGCGGCCCGCATCGCCTCCACCCCGGCCTGCAGATCGTGCACCGGCATCGACCCGTCCGAGACCACGTGAGCAGTCGGCATCGCGGCGTCCGGCTCGTTGCCGGGCACCTCGCCCCACGTCTGCTCATCACTGCTCACGAGAACAACACTATGGACAGGGTCCGACAGTCTTGACCCAGCGAGACCCGTTCCGGCAGAACAATTTTGCGTGAGTCACCATCACTCACGAACAGTCGTCGGCCGCAAGGGGCGCGCGCCCGCTGCCGGGTTCATGCGTCCCTTGCACACGCGCCCGAGGCACCTCTGCGATGTCGCAGCAGATGACCACACGATCATCTGGCGATGGGTCGAGCGGGCCGTCCTATCCGAACAGCGGTGGGAGCGGGTCTTCGCGTCGCGACCATCGGAGGGTGTGATGGTCTGCGGAGCCGACCCGGCTGATCGTCAAGGAGAGCGTGCTCCGGCACCGGGCCGGGATCGCCCGGCGGAACCTGCCGGAACGGTTCGGGCCGTGGCAGACGGTCCGCGCGGCGTCGCGGGTGCAGCACTGCACCACGTGGCTGCGACAACAGCTACCCCGTCCCCTGGACGTAGCCCTACGGTCGATGGGTGACCATCCCGTTCCGGCTGCTGCGTGATGCCCTCACGCGCCTGGCCGCGGCACCGGAGCGTCGGCGACACCTGCCCGCCGGGGCCGTCGTGACCGCCGACCTATGGGACGACGCCGCCCTCGACCAGCACCTCCGCCGGGCAGCAGCCGGCGAGCGCGCCACCGAGCTCCTCGCTCAGCTGCCGGCGCCGCACGACCGTCGGGCTGCCGCCGCCGTACCGAAGGACCGTTCGACCGAAGGACCGAGCCGTGCCCGACCGACCTGAGATCGTCTGCATCTGCGGCTCGGCCCGGTTCGCGGACGCGATGCGCGCGGCGAACCGTGACCTGACCTTCGCGGGAGTCATCGTCCTCGCACCCGCCGAAGCGGACGGACCCGTCCCCGAGGAGCGGAAGGCCGCGCTGGACGCCCTCCACCTGCGCAAGATCGACCTGGCCGACCGGGTCCTGGTCGTCAACCCCGGCGGGTACGTCGGCGCGTCCACGAGCAGGGAGATCGCCCATGCCCGCGCCACCGGCACACCGGTCTCGTTCACCGATCCCGTCTGACCGCCCCTGACGCCACGTCTCGCCGCCCCGCCGCACACCGCCCCGCCACACA
>NZ_MWLL01000212.1 GCF_002198675.1 Kineosporia sp. R_H_3
GTCGACGGTCGCGGGGCGGCTCGCGGAGCGGGGCGCCGTCGTCGTCGACGCCGACCGGATCGCCCGCGAGGTCGTCGAGCCCGGCACCGAAGGGCTCGCCGCGGTCGTCGACGCGTTCGGCCCGCAGGTGCTCGGTCCGGACGGCCGGCTCGACCGTCCGGCGCTGGGCCGCATCGTCTTCGGCGACGAGCCCTCCCGGCTGCGGCTCAACGGCATCCTGCACCCACGGATCGCGGCGCGGACCTACGAGCTCATGACCGCCGCACCGCCGGACGCCGTCGTCGTCCACGACGTACCGCTGCTCGTCGAGAACCGGATGGGTGCCGCGTACCACCTCGTGCTCGTCGTCCACACCCCGGCGGACGAGCGGGTGCGCCGGCTCGTCGAGGACCGGGGGATGGCCGAGGACGACGCCCGCGCCCGGGTCGCCGCCCAGGCGGACGACGACGCGCGGCGGGCCGCCGCCGACGTCTGGCTCGACAACTCCGGCGCCCCGGACGCCGTCCTCGCCGCCGTCGACCGGCTCTGGGAGACCCGGCTCGTGCCCTTCGAGGCGAACGTCCGGCTGCGCCGCCGGGCGCCGCGGCCGGCCGTCGTCGAGGTCGTCGACCCCGACCCGACCTGGCCGGCGCAGGCGCAACGGCTGCTCGCCCGGATCGGGGCCGCGCTCGGCGACCGGGCGCTGCGGCTGGACCACGTCGGCTCGACGGCCGTGCCCGGGCTGCCCGCGAAGGACTGCCTCGACCTGCAGGTCGTCGTCGCCGACCTCACGGTCGCGGACGCCGCCAGGTCGGCGCTCGAGGACGCCGGGTTCGCGTTCCGGGCGGCCACCGAGGACGACCTGCTCTCCGGCGGCACGGCGCCCAAACGGCTGCACGTCGCCTGCGACCCCGGCCGTCAGACGCACGTGCACGTCCGGCCGGCCGCGAGCCCCGCCGTCCGCGAGCAGCTCGCCTTCCGGGACCTGCTGCGGGCCCGCGACGACGAGCGCGACGCCTACGCCGCCGTGAAGCGGGCTGCGGTCGCGGCCGCGGCCGGGACGGCGGCCGGCGAGGGCCGGTACGACGCCTACCTCGAGGCGAAGTCGGCGTGGGTGCGCGCCGCGCTCGGCCGCGCACTCGCCTGAGCCACGACGTGCGGCCGCGGGTGCAACGCCGGCCTGCCCTGCGGCGTCCCGACCGTATGAGCCGTGCCGTGCGCAGCGTCCTGTCCTTCGTGCTGGCCCTCGCGGGTGCAGGAGTCCTGCTCGTCACCGGGTCGCTGCCGGCGAGCGCGTGCAGCTGCGCCGTGGGCCCGCCCACCACCCAGGCCGAGGCGGACGCCCTGCTGCGCGGTGCCGACGCCGTCTTCGTGGGCAGCCTCGTCGCCCGGGCGGACACCGCACCGGGCGCGGGCGGCGAGATCTCCTCGGGCGACCCGGCGACGCTGACGTTCGCGGTGACGAGGGTCTTCAAGGGGGACGTCGCCGCCGTGCAGGAGGTCGGGACGGCGCGCAGCAGCTCGTCGTGCGGACTGGACGTGGCCGGGGGAGCGCCGTACCTGCTCTTCGCCGAGCGCACCGGCGGTGCCCTGCGGACGTCACTGTGCAGCGGCAGCACCCCGGACCTCGCGTACGCGACCTGGGCCGGCGCACCGCCCGAGGGCGCCGTCGCCGCCGGGGGCGCGCCGCCGGCGAGCCCCCCGGTGCCCGGTGCTGACCCGGTCACCGCCGAGCGGCCGTGGTTGCTCGCTGCGACGGCCGCGGCCGCAGCCGTGGCGCTCGCCGTGACGGGCGGCCTGGCCGTCGCGCTCCGTCGCAGGCGCCCCGCGGAATGAGCTTGTCGGTGCGGGCGCTTACGGTGGTGCCATGCGTCCCGTCACCGACCTCCAGCGCACCGTCGCCCCCATCCGGGTCGTCTCGGACTTCTCGCCGAGCGGCGACCAGCCCACGGCGATCGCCGAGCTCGCCGAGCGGGTCGAGGCGGGGGAGAAGGACATCGTCCTGCTCGGGGCGACGGGCACCGGCAAGTCGGCGACGACGGCCTGGCTCATCGAGAAGGTGCAGCGCCCGACGCTCGTGCTCGCCCCGAACAAGACGCTCGCCGCGCAGCTCGCCAACGAGTTCCGCGAGCTGCTGCCGCACAACGCCGTCGAGTACTTCGTCTCGTACTACGACTACTACCAGCCCGAGGCGTACATCCCGCAGACGGACACCTACATCGAGAAGGACTCCTCGATCAACGAGGAGGTCGAGCGGCTCCGGCACTCCGCGACGAACTCGCTGCTGACCCGGCGGGACGTCGTCGTCGTGGCCTCGGTCTCGTGCATCTATGGTCTCGGCACGCCCCAGGAGTACGTCGACCGGATGGCCCGGCTCAAGGTCGGGGACACCGTCGAGCGCGACGACCTGCTCCGCCGCTTCGTCGGGATGCAGTACACGCGCAACGACCTCGCGTTCACCCGCGGCACGTTCCGGGTGCGCGGCGACACCGTCGAGATCATCCCGGTGTACGAGGAGCTCGCCATCCGGATCGAGTTCTTCGGCGACGAGATCGACCGGATCTACACCCTGCACCCGCTCACGGGCGAGATCGTCCACGAGGAACGGGAGATGTACGTCTTCCCGGCGACGCACTACGTCGCCGGCCCGGAGCGGATGGAGCGGGCCATCGCGGGCATCGAGCTCGAGCTCGCCGACCGGCTCGCCGAGATGGAGCGGCAGGGCAAGCTGCTCGAGGCCCAGCGGCTGCGGATGAGGACGACCTACGACATCGAGATGATGCGCCAGGTCGGCTCGTGCTCCGGCATCGAGAACTACTCGCGGCACATCGACGGCCGCGGCCCGGGGACGGCCCCGAACACCCTGCTCGACTACTTCCCCGAGGACTTCATGCTCGTCATCGACGAGTCGCACGTCACCGTGCCGCAGATCGGGGCGATGTACGAGGGGGACATGTCCCGCAAGCGGCAGCTCGTCGACCACGGGTTCCGGCTCCCGAGCGCGATGGACAACCGCCCGCTCAAGTGGGAGGAGTTCCTCGAGCGGATCGGGCAGACCGTCTACCTGTCGGCGACCCCCGGCGACTACGAGCTGGCGAAGGGCCGGGGCGTCGTCGAGCAGATCATCCGCCCGACAGGCCTCATCGACCCGCAGGTCGTCGTCAAGCCGACGAAGGGCCAGATCGACGACCTGCTCGGGGAGATCCGCGAGCGCGCCGCGAAGAACGAGCGCGTCCTCGTGACGACGCTGACGAAGAAGATGTCCGAGGACCTCACCGACTACCTCCTCGAGCAGGGCGTGCGGGTCCGGTACCTGCACTCCGAGGTCGACACCCTGCGGCGGGTCGAGCTGCTGCGCGAGCTGCGGCAGGGGGAGTTCGACGTCCTCGTCGGCATCAACCTGCTCCGCGAGGGCCTCGACCTGCCCGAGGTGTCGCTCGTGAGCATCCTCGACGCCGACAAGGAGGGCTTCCTGCGGTCCGCGAAGTCCCTCATCCAGACGATCGGCCGTGCGGCCCGCAACGTCTCGGGCGCGGTCCACATGTACGCCGACCGGATCACCCCGTCGATGGAGCAGGCGATCGGGGAGACGAACCGGCGGCGCGAGAAGCAGGTCGCCTACAACACCGCGCACGGCGTCGACCCGACCCCGCTGCGCAAGAAGATCGCCGACATCACCGACCTCATCGCCCGCGAGGAGGCCGACACCGAGGAGCTCATCGGGGGCGGCGGCCGGCAGCGCAGCCGCGGCAAGGCGCCGGTCCCGGGGATGCGCAGCGGCGGCCGGGCCGCGACGGGCGCCGCGGCGAACCTGCCGGCGACCGACCTCGCCGACCTGATCCAGCAGCTCACCGACCAGATGCACTCCGCGGCCGCCGAGCTCCAGTTCGAGCTCGCCGCGCGGCTGCGGGACGAGGTCTCCGAGCTGAAGAAGGAGCTGCGCCAGATGCGGGCGGCCGGGGCGAGCTGAGCAGCGGCCGCGGCCCGGCGGGCCGCCCGGACCGCGGGCGACGTGCTCCCGCATCTACAGGTCGCCCGGTGGGGCGCCGATGTCCTCGGTGATCGGGCGCCCGGCTCCGCCGGGGTGCCCGCCGTCACCCAGAGGACGTCGGAGACACGCATGGCGCTGCAGCTCACTGTTCGGCAGAAGGTCACAGCCCTCGGGATCGCGGCCGTGCTCTCGACCGGGGCCGGTGTGGCGGGCGCGCTGTCCATGTCGGCCGCGTCCACGGACGCGCGGGCGCGGGTCGACACCCTCACCTCGGCCGGCAACCTCGTCCGCGAGCTCGACACGCGCGCGAGCGAGCTCAAGGTCGACGGCTACAAGTCGCTGCTCATGGCCACGCCGGCCGAGGAGAAGGCCGAGCTCGCCGACGACACCGCCAAGGTGACGAAGAAGCTCGACGCCCTCGACGCGCTCCCGCTCGACGCCGAGGCCCGCAAGGCCGTCGCGCCGCTGCGCGCCGCGTTCGCCGGGTACGCCGACGGGATCGCCGCCGTCATCGACGGCGCGGTGGCGAACCAGAGCGCGCAGCAGGCGAAGTTCGAGGACATCCAGACCGCGAACGACGTCACGGACGAGGCCGTCGGGAGCGCGCTCGACGCGCTCGACGCCGAGACCGCCAAGGTCGAGGCCTCCGTCGACGCCTACGCGAAGCGGCTGCGGCTCGTCGTCCTCGTCGTCGCCCTCCTCGCCGTCGCCGCGGTCGTCGGCGTCGCCGTCGCGGTGTCGGCGTCGGTCTCCCGCGGCCTCGCCCGGCTCTCCGAGACGCTCGCCGCCGTGGCGGGCGGGGACCTCACCCGGCGGGCCCCCGAGACCGGCAGGGACGAGCTGTCCCAGATCGGTGCCGCGGCGAACACCGCCTTCGCAGCGGTCGCCGCCGTCGTCGCCCAGGTCGCCGAGGCCGGCGCCCGGCTGAGCCGGGAGGCCGACACCCTGCGCGACGTCGCCGCGCGCGCCAGCTCGTCGGCCGGCACCGCCGCGAACGAGGCGGACGTCGTCTCGTCGTCCGCCGCGACCGTCTCGCAGAACGTCCAGGCCGTCGCCGCCGGGTCCAACCAGATGGACGCCTCGATCGCGGAGATCGCCCGCAACGCCCAGGAGGCCGTGAGCGTCGCCCAGGACGCGGCCGGTGCGGTCGCCGCGACGACCGACACGATGAACACCCTCATGGAGTCCAGCCGCGAGATCGGCGACGTCGTCCGGCTCATCACGACGATCGCCGAGCAGACCAACCTGCTCGCCCTCAACGCGACGATCGAGGCGGCCCGCGCCGGGGACGCCGGCAAGGGCTTCGCCGTGGTCGCCGACGAGGTCAAGCAGCTCGCGCAGGAGACCGCGCGGGCCACCGAGGACATCTCCCGCCGGGTCGAGGCGATCCAGTCGGACACCGGCCGCGCCGGCGAGGCGATCGGCGAGATCGCCAACGTCATCGCCCGGATCACCGAGTTCCAGGCGACGATCGCCAGCGCGGTCGAGGAGCAGACGGCGACGACCCAGGACATGAACCGCGGCGTCGGGATCGCCGCGGCCGGGTCCGGCGAGATCGCGGCGAGCATCGAGGGCGTCGCCCGGGCGGCCTCGTCCGCGGCGACGACCGTCGACGAGGCGCTCACGAGCGCCGAGGCGCTCGCCCGGGTCGGCAGCGACCTCCAGGGCGCGGTCAGCCGCTTCCGCTACTGAGCCCCTCCGGGAGCGTGTCCGCGCCGGGCCGTCCACAGGGCGGCCCGGCGCGAACGCGTGACCGGGCCGGTCTGGTTACCATCGGAACGTCTGTTCGCCCGCCGTCGGCGACCCGCCGGCACCCGGTGGGGCCCGCCACGGCCTGTCCGGAGGTGTCGTGACGCTCCCCGCCTGGTTCGAGGTCGCGACGTTCGTCGTCCTCGGGCTCCTGCTCCTCGTGGACCTCGCGATCGTCGCCCGGCGTCCCCACGCACCGTCGATGCGCGAGGCGTCGCTCTGGGTCGCGTTCTACGTGAGCCTGGCGATGGCCTTCGCGCTCGTGCTCCTCGCCGTCGCCGGGCCGCGGCCCGCGGGCGAGTTCGTCGCGGGCTGGCTCACCGAGTACAGCCTCAGCGTCGACAACCTCTTCGTCTTCGTCGTCATCATGAGCCGGTTCGCGGTGCCCCGCGCCAACCAGCAGTTCGTACTCATGATGGGGATCATCCTGTCGCTCGTGCTCCGCGGCGGGTTCATCCTCGTCGGTGCGGCCGCGATCGAGCGGTTCTCGTGGGTCTTCTACTTCTTCGGGGCGTTCCTCATCTACACCGCGGTGCAGCTCGCCCGGCAGGGCGAGTCCGACGAGGAGGACTTCCAGGAGAACGCCCTGGTGCGCGGCGCGCGCCGGGTGCTCCCGCTCACGAAGGACTTCGTCGGATCACGCCTGACGACCCGCGACGCGGGGCGCTTCATGCTCACGCCGATGGTCATCGTCTTCCTCGCCATCGGCTCGACCGACCTGCTCTTCGCGCTGGACTCGATCCCGGCGATCTTCGGGCTCACGAAGGACCCGTTCATCGTCTTCACCGCGACGCTGTTCGCCCTCATGGGCCTGCGCCAGCTCTACTTCCTGCTCGGCGGCCTGCTCGACCGGCTCATCTACCTGTCCCTCGGCCTGTCGCTCATCCTCGGCTTCATCGGGGTCAAGCTCATCCTCGAGGCGCTCCACGAGAACGAGCTGCCGTTCCTCAACGGCGGCGAGAAGCTCGAGTCCGTCCCGACGATCTCGATCCTGTGGAGCCTGTCGTTCATCGTCGGCGTCCTCGCCGTGACGACCGTCGCGAGCCTGCTCGTGTCCAACCGGTCGAAGGACCCCGCCGGCGCCTGACCCGGGCCGCCCGGCTCAGAGGCTGATCCAGTCCGTGACGACGCTCGCCCCGGACGCGAGGTGGCACGTGAGCCGGAACCGGGTCGCCGGCACCGGCCGCAGAGTGAACCAGCCGACCTCGTCGACGGCGACGTCGACCCGGCTGGAGTCGGGGGAGAGCACCTCGACCGTCGCCGACTGCGGCGGCACGAGCTGACCGAGGACGCCGTCGTCGGTCACCTCGAGTTCGATGGACAGGTCGTCCGCGGCGAACGTCAGCGAGCGCAGGGCGGCCTGCTCCGACCGGACGCCGACGAGCAGGCTGCTCTCCTCGCCCTGGAGAGCGGCGTCGTCGGCGAACGAGTCGTAAGTGAGGTGCGCCTGCGTCAGGGCGGTCAGCTCGGCGTCGATCGAGCGCCAGGTGAAGATCGCCTTCCCGGCGTCCACGAGCGCGCCGGGCACCTCGCGCTCGGCACGCAGCGCCTCGCCGAGCTCGGAGAGGAGCTCGTCGTCGGTCCACTGGTCGTCGTACATGTCATTCCCCTGGGTCGAGGTCAACGGTGGGCGGGCCGTGCGGGGCTCTCGAGGAGCGGTGCGACCGCAGGATGGTTGCGGATCTTCTCGAGGCAGCGCTGGCGGGTCGGGCCGATGCTGCCGATCGGCATGTCGAGCCGTCGTCCGATCTCCGCGTAGGCCAGCGGCGGGTCGTGGATGAGCAGGACGACGAGCTGCTGGTGCTGCGGCGGCAGGTCGGCAAGCGCCTCGAGCAGGGCCGCGTGCCGCTCGGCCTGCACGATCATGTCGTCGAGCTGCTCGGTGAGGTCGATCGTCGCCCCGTCGACCTCACCCACCAGCTCCGCCCGCTGCCGGCCGCCCTTGCCGGTCAGCAGGTGCAGGCACTCGCGACGGGTCGTCGTCGCGATCCACCCGGGCAGTGCCGCCGGCTCCCGGATCGACCCCAGGTGCTCCAGGAGCGACAGCCAGACACCCTGCGCCACGTCGAGGGTGTCCGCCTCGTCGAGCCGGTGCCTCCGGCACACGGACATGACGAGCGGCGCGTAGCGGGCGACGAGGGCCCCCCAGGCCCGGTCGTCACCCTGCAGCGCGCGCGTGACGAGGTCCGCGACGAGGTGCGACCCGCCCTGCGGTCCCGTGGTCACCGTCGTCACCCCGCGTCCGGTGCGGAGTACACCGAGAGGACGTCGTCCGGCGCCCCGGCGAGGATCCGGGCGAGCGCCCCCCGGGCACCGCCCTCGCCGTCGGCCAGGGCGGCGAGACGGCCCGCCGCGACCGCAGAGGCCATGCTGCTGCCCGACCAGCGGGCGACCCCGTCGAACTGCTCGACGGCACCCCCGAGGGAGACCTTCCCGTCGAGGAAGGTGCTCACGACGTCCGTCCCGTCCGTGAGGACGTTGACCCACGGGGTGCGCGGCGTGAACGGCGCGGGCTCGTGACCGCCGCCGTGCCGGACCCGGCCGCCGACCGCGACGACCCCGTCGAGGGCCGCGGGCCACAGGGGCGCGATCCGCGTCGGCACCCGCTCGGCACGCTCCCGGCCGTGGTTACCGCCCGCCGCGAGGAGCACGACGTCGTCGCGGACCATTTCGACGGCGGCGGCGAGCACCAGCGGCGGGCGGTTGTCCTCGGTGAAGCAGCCGAGCGACATGTTGACGATCTGGACGGGCGGCTCGGCCTGCGTCACGAGGTCGAACAGCGCGAGCGCGACCTCCCACGCCGTCGCCGTCGCGTCCCGGCCTGCGAGCACCCCGCGCACGAGGAGCCCGGCGTCGCCGGCCTGCTGGTGGACCAGGCCCGCGGTGAAGGTGCCGTGCCCCTGGACGAGCGCGGCGGTCCCGGTCGGGTCGAGCCGGGTGCTGCCCGGCAGGAGCCGGCCGTCGTAGGTGATGTCGTGCCGCACGGGCGTGTCGAGCAGGCCGACCGTCACGCCTGCTCCGCCGGCGCGCGGAACGGGCAGGTCGGACGCCGGGACGTCACCGACCGGGGGACCGTCACCGCGGATGACCTTGATCGGAGCGCCCTCGCCGCCGACCATGACGCGGTTCTTGCCCATGCGCGGGAACCAGCCGTCCCAGCGGTCCGCGAACGTGAGCCGGACACCCGCGAGCACCTGCTCGAGCGGGGACTCGGCGCGCAGCGGGGTGCGGGAGCCGGGCAGGACGCGCGAGCGGCGCAGCGTCCGGGCGAACCGGGCGGCCACCTCGTCGACGTCGTGGAGCACCAGCCGGGTCAGGCCGATGCCTTCGTGGCTCTCGAGCTCGAGGACGTCGGCGGACCCGAGGAGCCGCAGGACCCGCGGCACGTGCGGGGTCGCGACGACGAACTCGTTCGGGGAGAAGTCGGTGAACGACGGCGCCTCGTCGTCTTTGCCCGGGGAGGTCATGGCCTGGATCGCCTTCCGCTGTGGGTCGGGTCAACTCACGGAGGACGATCGGACGCACCTGATACATGTGTTCCGGAAGTGACCTGGTACACACGTGTGCTGTGACGCCTCCGGCCTGGCTCCGCGGCGCGGCAACTCTATTGCGGCCACCGGCGCGAGCGCACCAGTGTGTCCTGGTGTGACGGGTCTGTCCGGGGTCGAGGAGCTCGCCGACGCGCAGCGGCTCGTCGAGAGCGACCCCGCGCAGGCGCTGGCCCGGGCGGTGGACGTCGTGCAGGGCGCCCGCGCCCGGCGGCAGCCGGCGCTGAGGTCCCGCGCAGAGCGCGTCGCGGGTCTCGCGAGCTTCCATCTGGGCCGGGTCGACGAGGCGGCCGGCCACCTCCGGTCGGCCGTGGCTGCGGCCGTGGCCGCGGCCGACCACGGGTTGGAGGGGCTGGCCCGGATGTCGCTGGCCGGAGCGCTCAGCTTCCAGGGGCGTACGGCCGGGGCCCTGCGCGAGATGGACCGTGCCCTCACCCGCCTCACGGGGCCGGACCGGCTCACCGCCCTCGGCCAGCACGCGATGATCCTGTGGAACTGCGGGCGCTTCGACGAGGCGCTGGACGGCTACGACGCGGTGCTGCGCGAGATGCGCGACGCGGGTGACCTCGCGGGCGTCCACACGGTCCTGCTCAACCGCGGGGCGTGCCTGCTGGACCGGCTCGACCTCCAGGGTGCCGAGCAGGACCTCGTCGAGGCGGTCGACGTCGCGGCCGGCCTCGGCGACGAGCTGTCGGCCGCGTACGCGCGCGCCAACCTCGGCTACCTCTACGCCCTGCGCGGTGACGTCCCCCGGGCCCTCGAGGTCCTCGGCGCCGCGGAGAGCCGGTTGCGGGCCGCGTCGTCGCACGTCGGCGAGCTGCTCTCCATGCGGGCGGACGCGCTGCTCGCCGTCCGGCTCCTGCGCGAGGCGCGGGAGGTGGGCCTCGAGGCGCTCGAGGCGCTGACCCAGGAGGGCAACCGCTCCTCGGCCGCGCTCACCCGGCTCACCGTGGCCCAGGTCGCCGCGATCGACGGCCGGACCCGCCCGGGCGCGCTCGCCGAGGCCGCGACGCACGCCCGGCGGGCCGGCCGGGAGTTCCGCCGGCTCGGCCGCGCCGACCAGGCGACCCTGGCCCGGCTCGTCGAGCTCCAGGCGCTGGCGAAGGACCCGGCGACCGCCGGGCGGGTCGGCCTCCGGGACGTCACCCGGGTCGTCGAGGTGGCCCGGGCCGCGGGCTGGTGGGGACCTCTGCTCGACGCCCACCTGCTCGCCCACGACGTCGCGGCGGCGCGACGGCACCGCTCCGGGCCCGAGCACCTGCGGGCGGCGAGCCGGCTGCGGCACGGCTCGCGCCCGGCGGACCTGCGGGCGCGCGCCTGGTACGCGGAGGCGCTCCTGCGGCGGACGGCGGGCAACCCGGCCGGCGCCGAGCGGGCCGCCCTGCGCGGCCTCGAGGTGCTCGACGAGTTCCGCGCCGTCCTGCCCGCGACCGACCTGCGCGCGCACGCGGCCGCGCACCGGGGGGACCTGTGCGACCTCGGCGTGCGGATGGCCCTCGACAGCGCGGACGCCCGGCGGGTGCTGCGCTGGGCCGAGCGCAGCCGCGCGACGCACGTCCTCACCCGGCCGGTGACACCCCCGCGCGACCCCGTCCTCGCCGAGCGGATGGCGACCCTGCGCCGGGCGGTCATGGACCTCTACGAGGCCCGGGCCGAGGGGACCGGCTCGGTGCGCGGCGAGCGGCTGCGCACGCGGGTCACCCGGCTCGAGCGCGAGATCCGCGACCTCGCCCTCCGCTCCGGCGGGCAGGGGACGGAGCGGACCGCGCGGCTGCGGGAGGGCCTCGTGCGACCGGCCGCCCCGGCCGACCTCGCGGCCGCCCTCGGTGACCGTGCCCTCGTCGAGTACGTCGTCCACGACGGCGCCCTGCACGCGGTGACGCTCGTCGACCGGCGCTGCCGTCTGCACCACCTCGGGGACCTCGCGCGGGTCGCCGGGCTCGTCGAGCGGGTGCCCTTCGCGGTGCAGCGGATGATCCGGGCCGCCCGGAGCCCGGGCGGCGCCGCCGCGGCGCAGACGCTGCTCGCGGACGCCGGGCGGCGGCTCGACGCGCTGCTCCTCGGGCCGCTGCGGGAGACCGCCGGCCGCGACCTCGTCATCGTGCCCACCGGGGTGCTCCAGGCGACCGCCTGGTCGGTGCTGCCGTCGTGCCACGGGCGGCCGGTGACGGTCGCGCCCTCGGCGACGGTGTGGCTCGCCGCGAGCGGCCGCCCCGCGTCCCTCGGGCCGGCCGTCGTGGCCGCCGGACCCCGGCTCGCGAACGCCGCCCAGGAGGCCCGCACCGTCGCGGACCTCTACGGCGTCGACCCGGTCGTCGACCCGGACGCCACGGTCTCCGCCGTGTCCGCGGCACTGCCCGGCGCGTCGGTCGCGCACCTGGCCACGCACGGGCGGCTCTCGGCGGAGAACCCGCTGTTCTCCCACCTGCTGCTGTCCGACGGCCCGCTCGTCGTCTACGACCTCGAGCGGCTCGAGTCGCTGCCGCACACAGTCGTGCTCGCCGCCTGCGACAGCGGGCGGCACGTCGCGCCGACCGGTGACGAGCTCCTCGGTCTCGGCGCGGCGTTCCTCGCCGGGGGGACGGCCCAGGTCGTCGCCTCCGTCGTCCCGGTACCGGACGCCGAGACCGCGACGCTCATGGGCGCGCTCCACGAGGGGCTCGTCGCCGGGCACCCGCCCGCCGTCGCGCTGGCCCGCGCGCAGGCGTGGCTGGCCGGCGCGGGCCCCGTCGCCGCGGCGACGTCGGCGGGCTTCGTCTGCGTCGGTGCGGGCTACGTGCCCGTCCCGGTCACGCGCGGCTGAGCCGTCGGGTCACCAGCCGCGCTCGCGCCACTGCGCCAGCGACGGCCGCTCGGCGCCGATCGTCGTGTCGCCGCCGTGCCCCGGGTAGACCCAGGTCTCGTCGGGGAGCGTCCCGAACAAGCGCGTCTCGACGTCGTCGATGAGCCGGGTGAACCGGGCGGCGTCCTTCTGGGTGTTGCCGACGCCCCCCGGGAATACGCGCGGAGCGCTAAGGTCCACACTCATGGATGACGAGGCGGTGCTGCTCTACGCCCGCATCAGCGAGGACGACCTCGGCACCGAGCAAGGCGTCGACCGCCAGCTCGAGGACGGACGGGCGCTCGCCGCCGCGCGCGGGTGGCGGGTCGCTGAGGAGTTCGTCGACAACGACACCAGCGCGCTCGCCGGGCGTCGGCGACCAGGCTACGAAGCGCTGCTCGCCGCCGTCCAGGCCAGGGTCGGGCAGCGGGTCATCGTCTGGCAGACGTCGCGGCTCTGGCGGAACAGGCGAGAGCGCGCGGACGGCATCGAGCTCCTCCGCCGCGCCGCCTGCCCCGTGACCCCGGTCAAGGGGCCGGAGCTCGACATGTCAACCGCCTACGGCCGCGGCATGGCAGGCCTCCTCGGCGAGTTCGACACCATGGAGAGCGAGGTCAAGGGGGAGCGCGTCGCGCGCGCCGCCCACCAGCGAGCCCAGCAGGGCCGCGCGAACGGCGCCGCCGGGTACGGCTGGGTCCGCGTCTACGAACACGACGACCGCGGGCACCGGACGGGCGCTCGCGACGTCGTCGACGAGCCGGCCGCCGCGATCGTCCGCGAGATCACCGCCCGGGTCCTGCGGATGGAGACCCTCAACAGCATCACCGCCGGCCTCAACGCCCGCGGCGTCCCGGCCCCCGGCGCCCAGCTGCGGTTCGTCGACAAGGCCCGCTCGAAGTCCAACCCCGACGGAACCCGTTGGTCCCGGACCTCGGTGAAGAAGCTCGCGCTCCGCGCCGCGAACGCAGGCCTGCGGATCCACCGCCGCGGCGAGACCGACGAGGCCATCTACGACGCCGCCTGGCCCCCGCTCGTGCCCCGCTCCGACTGGGAGCACGCCGTCGCCATCCTCTCCGCGCCAGCCCGGTCCAAGACGAACCCCGGCGGCCGGCGGCACCTGCTCACCTGGGGCATCGGAGAGTGCGGCACCTGCGAGGGCCACCTCCGGGTCGCCACCAAGACGAACCGCGGCCGCGCGCACGTCCTCTACGTCTGCGACGCCAAGGGCTGCGTCGGCCGCAACGAAGAGCGCGTCGACGACTTCATCGCCCGGGTCGTCGTCGCCTACCTGGCCCGGCCCGACGCGCTCGCCTGGCTCCGCTCCCGCGATGACGAAGGCGCCGCCGAGGCCCGCGCTACCGCAGACGAGCTGCGCTCGCGGGTCGCTGCGGCAGCGGACGCCTACGCGGCGGGCGCCCTGGGCCTGGCAGCGCTGCAGCGGGTGGAGGAGCAGTGCCGCCCGCGCCTCGAGGCGGCCGAGCGGCGCCTGGCCGGGTCGGTCCGTGCCGTCCCGGCTGGGGTGCTGGCTGAGCTCGCCGGGCCAGCCGCTGAGGCGGCGTGGGAGGCGGCGCCGGTGTCGACACGGCGTGCGGTGCTCGAGGCGCTGGGGATGCGGGTGCGGATCCTGCCGACGCGGCCTGGTCCTGGGTTCGACCCGGACTCGGTGGCCGTGGACTGGCCGGGGGCTGCGGGCGCCTAGGTGCTCAAGCGCTGCGTCGCTGCTCGGGGAGTCCGGGGAAGGGTCGGCTGGAGACCTTGGCCCAGGCCGCGGCGGCCTCGGCGTGGGTCGCCGTGTCGGAGACGATGAGGATGCGGTCCTGGGGTGACCAGACGGCTTTCGTGGGGGCAGGAAGCGGCGTGGTGTCGATGATGACGTCGTTGTGGCTCACGACGCGGCCCCCAAGGTTTGGTTACTGCTGTCCCCGGATCTCCCGTATCCGCCGTAGCGCGGCTGCTTTCGCTGCGGCTTCCACTTCTTCACGCTCAGTGGGGGACAAGTCACTCAACGCGCTCGGGTCGAACGTAACGACCATCTGCGACAAGTGGGCATCCGCGATCTCGGTTTCGGGTGTTTGGGGGACGTCCTCACCCGTGTGACGACCCTCGTAGACAGCATCGAACGTCCCGGGCGGTAGCCGGAGCGCCGCCTCGACGGCTGCCCGGCGGGACCCGTGCGGCCAGGACTTGCCGTCGAGCCAGTTGGCGAGGGTGTCGCGGTCGATGCCGGCCTTCTTGGCGAGGGCGAGGCGGGAGATGGGCGGCGTGGGGGCGCCCATCTGTGCGGTGACGAAGTTCCGCAATCTGCGGCGCGCGTCTTCCTGCGCATCTGCATGTGCATCAGCCATATCCGCGGAGCGTGATTCATCGGGAGTCATGGCGCAATGTTCCGCGATGTTGGGCACGTCTGGGTAGGCCAGGATCACCATTCGGACGAGATCGTCCTCACCCGAACGGCCTAACTTCGGCAATCATCGTACCGAACATGCCGAACTTGACTTGACTTCACGCGATCGAGTGCCGAACATTGAGGTCGTGAGCACGGCAGAATTCGGCACTCAGCAAGACGCTGGACGACGCCTGCGAGCAGACCGCGAAGCAGCGGGGATCGACCCCAGCACCTTCGCGGAACTGATCGGCCGATCACGGTCCCACATCCGCAGCCTCGAGAACGGCAACCGCCGGATCACCGAGCACGTCGCCGAACTCGCTGCCGCGGTCCTCGACACCGACCCCGACCGCTACATCACCCCAAGGAGGTGACTCATGGCCACTCGTCGCACGCCCACCGCGCCCGTCTCGGACGTCCTGCTCACGCCCGACGAGGCCGCTGAGCGCATCAACAAGGTCCTCTCCACCCAGTGGCCCGCCCGCCGGATCGTGACCCTCGTCCGTGAGGGCCAGCTCGCCGCCGTCCGCGTCGACGGCCGCAACACCGTCCGCGTGCACCCGGCAGACCTCGAGCGGTTCCTCAGCGACTACATCGCGAAGAACCGCGTCGTCCCCGACACCCAGGTCGCGTGATGGCCCGCGCCGACACCCACGACCGGCTCGCAGCCGCCGTCGCCCGGGCCGTCGCCGCGGCACCACCCATGACCGCCCGCACCGCCGACCGGCTCGCGGTCCTCCTCGGCCCCGTCACCCCACCGACACCCGAGACCACCGCGCCACCCGCAGCACCGGCCGCCAGCAACGAGGCCGCCTGAACACCAGCCAGGAACGCAGCAGGCCCGGCACAAGGCCGGGCCCGCTCACCGCCCGTGGACGCCCGACTGACCAGAAGCGCGTCCCACGAACCCCTTGAGGATGACATGAGCACCAGCACGTACACCAGCACCGTGACGCACGGCGTCGCCGGCGCCGACGGTCTCGCCACCGCCGAGCACCTGTCCCGCCGCATCACCGCCGCCGCCCTGGCCTACAGCGAGGTCGGCTCCGCGGTCCAGCGGCGCCGCGAGGTCAACATCCCCGAGCGGGTCCTCGTCCAGCTCGTCTGGGAGTTCGGCCTCGCCACCGTCACCATCAACGACCCCGACACCGCCCGCGAGGTCGCCGCGATCCTCGGCGTCACCCCGTACCCCACGCGGACCCCGAACCTGCACACCTGGCGCGGCCTCGTCTGCGACGTCCCCGTCGTCCTCGTCGGCCGCGGCCGCCTCGCCGACGACCTCACCCCCGAGGCCGCAGCCCGCCTCATCGCCGAGATCCGCGCCCTCGACGAGGTCGCCACCACCCTGGACGTGACCGCGTGACCGGCGAGGAGCACTACGCCCAGGCCGAGCAGCTCATCGAGGCCGTCCGCGCAGCCTCGGACGCCGCCCAGGGCGCGATCCTCCCGCACCAGAACGCGCAGCAGTTCCAGTCCGTCCTCGCCGCACAGATCAACCTGGCGCACGCCCACGCGACACTCGCGCTCGCCGACGTCCGCCGACAGGCTGGCCACTCCGTGTGGCCCGCCGCCGCACCTGCCGCTGTCGCCTGGGCTGTCCTCGACGCGAACGACCGGGTCCGACTCGTCACCCTCCTCCGGGACGAGGCGCTGCGCACCGCTGGTGAGGCGGCGCGGGACGGCTACTCGGTCCGCCCCCTCGTGTTCGCCGACCTCGACGACGTCGCCCCCGAGGACCCCCGGTGAACGGCCCCGTCCTCGGCGACCCCCTCGCCCCCGGCTACATCCGCCAGGTCAACGCGAGCATCCCATCGCCGTCCCGTGCGGCCGAGCTCGACGCCACCGTCGCCCAGGTCCAGCCCCTCGCCGTCACCGCGACCGCGAAGTTCCGGGACCACTGGCACGGCCTCGCCTTCCCGTGGTGCGACACCTGCCTCGCCCCAGCCGTCCTCGTCGACCGCGTCGGCTGGCGGCACGCCACCGGCACCTACCAGCAGGGCGTCCCGCGCGACCTCGACCCGCAGCGGCACGCCGTCACCGCCCTGGCCTGGCACGCCGGCCAGCTCACCCCCGACGACATGACCAGCCCGATCGTCACGATCCAGGAGGACGACCCCCGATGAGCGCGCTCCTCACCCACGTCCTGCCAGTGCTGTTCTGCACCGCGGTCGTCGCCTTCGGCGTCGTCATCGGCGCCGCACAGACCGCTTCGACCATCACCAAGGCCCGCCGCCGTGCCGCCGGCCTCGCACCCGCCCGGCACGCCCGCAACGCCACACCCATCGACCACGCCCGCACCATCCGCCGGGCGCTCGCAGCCGGCCGGATCGCTGTCCTCGACGGGCTGCGCCCTCAGCGCTCCGACGAGCGTCTCGCCCAGGTCGCAGGAGGCACGCGATGAAGTTCACCGAGAAGCACAAGGCGACCGGAACGATCTGCAACGCCTCCCAGCGGGACGCCTACTCCAACGAACTGGCGCACGCCTCGACGGTCGTCTGTGACCGCGAGGAGTGCAGGGCCAAGGCCAACGCCTGGATCGGCGCCATGACGAACGAGCAGGGCGTCTACCGGTCGTTCGTCGAGTCCCGGGCGCGTGCCGCTGCTCCGGTCGTCGAGCAGCCCGCAGTCGACTCAAAGGTCAGCCCCTTCGACGTCCCGCTCTTCGACCTGCCGGGGTTGACCCGGTGAGCGACCGCGCCATGGTGGCCGCCCTGCTCGCCGTCGCAGCCATAGCGGCCCTCGTGGTCACGCTGGTCATGCCGAGCATCAGGCCCGCCGAGCCGTGCCCGCGTGACCGCGTCGGGTGCGTGACCCCGTGACCGGGCCGAAGACGGTCGACGAAGTGACCGCCAGCGTGTCGGCCCTTGTCGCCGAGTTCCTGAGCCACAGCCACGTCCACGCGCTCGCCACCGAGGCCGCTGCCGTTCGGTTCGCGGCACAGCGGGAGGCGGACCTCGTCTCGGAGATCGCCCGCCAGCTGGTGGTCCTGGTTCGTCAGGCCGACGACCCGGCGAAGTACCCGACCGCGGCAGAGGAGCGGGACGCCCTGCTGGCGCGCCTCAAGCAGTCGAGCGGGCAGATGAGGCGTGCCCTGGCCGTCCCCGTGGCTGACCGCACGGCAACCGCGCCGCTCACGAAGCACAACACCCAGGACTGCCAGTGGTGCTCGGGCTACGAGACCGCCGTCCACGACAGCCTCTACGCCGCACACGACCACGCCGGCGGCGCGGCATGACCGGCGGCCCGACCCGTCTGATGCTGTCGACCGCCGCCCGCGCGGCGGCGCTGCGGCACCTCGAGCGGCGCATCGTCGACCCCGTCGCGCTGCTCGTCGCCATCCACGACGCCGCAGACACGAAGGCGCTCGCCGACGCCCGGCTCGCCGCGGTGTTCCAGATCGGCGCCGTGGGGGAGCAGGTCTGGCCGGGCCCGTGCCCGGTCACGACCGGCAGCGACGCCCTGGCGGTCGGCTGCGACACCGACCTCGACACCGAGGGCCGCGTCATCCACGCCCGCCACGAGCCCATCAGCTTCGTCAAGCGCATCAGCCGGGTCACGGCCCGCGCCGAGAGCCGCCTCGACGGCAGCGACACCACCAGCCAGAGGAGGACAGCGTGAGCGAGCAGACCGACCTCCTGGACCTCCTCGCTGCCAGCCCGGTGGCTGGCCGCCAGGACGAGCAGACCACGCAGCTGCTCGCCGTCATCGCTGGCGACCCGGTGCACGCCGAGGACCGCCGCAGGGTCGTCGCCGCGATCGTCGCGGACGCCGACGCCAACGGGGGAGCGGTCGACCCGAACCGGGTCCGCGGTGCCCTCACCAACGACCATGGCCTCGACGTCACCCCGCAGGTCCTGTCCGCCACCTACAGCGCCCTGCGCTGCGCCGGCGCCCTCGAGGCCACCGGCTGGGGCTGGAACGCCGACACCCGTGGCCGGAACAGCGGCAAGCCGATGCGCCTCTACCGCCTCGCGGACCGGAGGGCAGCAGCGTGAAGGCCCCCACCAAGACCGTGACCCTCGGCATCTCGTGCCCCGTCCACGGCGTCCAGGCCGCCCCTGCGGCCACGGTGCTCATCGCCCGGCGCGTCACCCCGACCGTCTCGTCCTGGACCGTCACCGGCCCGTGCCCGGTCGGCGACTGCAGCATCGCCGTCGTCCTCCCCGCCGTCACCGGCACCGCAGGCGTCTCCCTCGCCTACGTGGCCCGCCTCAACGCCGCCGGCGCCCGGCTCATCGACGTCCACCCCGGCGACCCCGCCACCGACATCGTCCCCATCGCCGTCCCCTCGACCGTCACAGGAGGTGGCGCAGCATGAAGCGCCTCGCACTCATCCGCATCGCGCTCGCCGCCTACGACGCCCTCCTCCACTCCGCCGCCACCCTCGTGGTCCGCTGCCTCGACCCGCAGTGGGCCCGGCCCGCACCGGAGCCGTTCATCCAGGACGCCATGCGCCCCGCCCTCGACGAGTGGTCCGAAGACCCGATGGGCGGCTACGAAGACCACGAGCCCGCAGAGGAGCCCTCACCAGCCACCCTCAGCACCCCGACACCGCCCCCGCCGCCGGTCACGATCCTCAAGGCCACCTGCGTCTACTGCAGCGACATCGACGTCCCCGCGACGTCCGCCGAGGTCGTCATCTTCCGCAACGCCCTGCACCTCTCCTGGTACGGCTTCACCTGCCCCCAGTGCACCCGGCGCACCATCCGCTCCGCGGCGAGCGATGAGACCCGCGCACTGCTCCTCAGGGCCGCCGGCGCCCACATCGTCATCGAGCTCGTCCCCGCCGAGGCCCTCGAAGAGCACCCCAACGGCCTCGCCATCACTAACGACGACCTCCTCGACGCCCACCTCTGGCTCCAGGCCAACGACGACCTCGCCGCGCTCGCCGGCGTCATCGACGTCACCGACGGCGGTGCCCGATGACCACCGCCGACGAGCTCACGCTCACCCCGACCCAGAACCTCGTCATGGAGGTGCTCGCCGCCCGCTGGCGCGAGGGTTGGTCCGTCTGGACCTTCGAGGCCCGGCACCGCCGCACCCTCGAGCAGCTCGCCGCCCTCGGCCTCGTCCACGAGAAGTCCGGCGTCGTCGAGAAGACCTGGCTCGGCTGGCTCACCGACGAAGGCAAGGCCGCCGTCCTCTCCCCGACCTACCAGCCGCCCTCGCCCGGCGACCTCTGGTCCCGGCCCGACCTGGCCCTCGTCCAGGACGCCATCAACGTCGCCCGCGGCGGCTGGCACCAGGCCCGCCGATGGGAAGAGCCCCTGCCGCTGCCCACCTGGGTCGAGGACCTCCGCGCCGCCCTCGGCGACGGCGCCGAATGCACCTGCCGCCAGTGCACCGACTCGCCCCGCCGCGAGCAGCACTACAGCGGCGGCCGCCGGTGACCGGCGGCCGCGCCTGGGTCGGCATCGACCCCGGCTACAACGACACCGGCATCGTGGTCCGCCGCGGCCCGACCCTCATGTTCCACACGATCGTCCACCGCGACCACGACGAGGCCACCGCCGACGCCAAGCGCGGCATCCAGGTCGGCCCCCGCTACGGCATGGCGCTCGCCGCGGCCGTCACGGACGTCGTGGGCCGAGTCTGGGCCGTCGACGGCCACGAGCCCGTCCGGGTGGCCGTCGAGGACCTCACCGCCCCCGGCGGCCGCGTGAAGTCCGCGGACGGCAGCCAGCGTCTCGTCCAGCCCCGCCACCTCGCCGGCGCGGCCAAGGCCCTCGCCTACATCGAGCTCACCGTCGCCCTCCACCCCCTCGCCCGCCTCGTCCGCGTCCCCCCGGCGAAGCACGGCCAGCACCTGCTCCGCACCTACCCCGATGCCTTGGTCACCGCCGCCGAGCGGCAGCACGGCACCAACCGCGGCGCCCGACACAACGCCGACCTCAACCACTGCCGCTCCGCCTGGGACATCGCCGGCGGCGGCCCCACCGCGGACCGCATCACCATCGCGCTCGACATCACCCGCGCCGCCATCGCAGGCGGCCGCTCCAGCCAGGGAGACCCGAAGTGACCCCGCTCGACACCGACCCGACGCGCCAGCGCGCGACCGTCACCATCGGCCGCGGGGGCTGGGTCTCGTGGACGTGCCCGCTGTGCGACCAAGCCGAGCCTCCCGCAGCCCACACGGAGCATGCACTGGGTCATCACCCGCGTCCGCTACCACCTGCGCTGGCGCCACGGCTACGTCGCGATTCCCGCCTGGCAGCCCGAGGGCGCTCGCCGCGTCACCGCCGACGAGGTCGCCGTCCGCCGGCGCCCGGCCGCCGGGCGCAAGCAGCCCGCCGTCATCGACCTCGCGGCCCAGGTCCCGCCGCCCGCGCTCGCGGCCTGACCTGCCCCGACCACCCCGGAGAGGAGGAACCGAGACGCATGAGCGTCGAACACCTGGCTGTCGTCCTGCACCACTCGCAGATGTCCGGCACGGAGAAGGTCATCATGCTCGGGATCGCGAACCACGAGAGCGACGGCGGGTCCTGGCCGGCCATCGCGACCCTGGCGCGGTACTCGAACGTGACCGCCCGCAACGTCCAGAAGGCCATCCGCAAGTGCGTCGCCGCGGGCGAGCTCGAAGAGGTGCAGCGCCCGGGGAAGTCGTCGATGTACCGGGTGCTCGTCGAGTGCCCGGTCGGGTGCTCGGGGGCACCCAGGCATCGGATGGCGTCTGTCACCCCGATCTCGGCACGCGCGTGGGCCCACCGAATGGGGGATGTCGCAGACGACACCCCTGTCGCAGACGACACCCCTGTCGGAAACGACACCCCACCCCTGTCGCAGACGACACCCCAGGGGTGTCGCACACGACAGGGGAGGGGTGTCGCCAGCGACACCCAAACCATTAAGAACCAACAGAGGAACCACCAACTAACCGATTGCGCGCCGCAGCAAGCTGCGGACGCCGACCCGGAAGCCTCTGACGAGGCCACGACAACCACCACCAAGACCACCCGCGCTCGCGGGTCCCGGCTGCCCGAAGGCTGGGTCCCGGACGCCGACGTCCGCACCGCGATGCGCCAGGAGTACCCCGGCCTCCCGGACGAGTGGTGGCGCCGCGAGCACGAGAAGTTCGCCAACCACTTCCTCGCCGCCCCCGGCCAGCGCGGCCTCAAGCGCGACTGGAACGCGACCTGGCGGAACTGGATCCACACCGCAGTCGAGCGCGCCGGCGCGGCCCCAGCGACCGGGCGGCCCGCCCAGGCCGTCCGCGGCTGGGAGTTCATGAACGGCGCCGGCGCATGACCGCCGACCTGCACGTCGTCGACCCCTACGTCGACGGCGGCCCCGACGCCCCCACGGCCGGCACCCGCCACGACGCCGCCCTCGAGCAGTTCGTCCTCGGCTCCCTCATCACCGGCGGCCCGGCCGTCCGCGACGCCGTCCTCGAGACCGGCCTGGCCGGCGCCGACTTCTACCGGCCCCCGCACGAGGAGATCTGGGAGGCCATCGACGCGCTCGCCGAGCGGCGGGACCGCGTCGACCCGATGGCTGTGGCGAACGAGCTCACGGCCCGGGGGAGCCTGGCCCGGGTCGGCGGCCACGCCTACCTCCACACCCTGGTGTCGCAGGTGTCGTCGGCGTGGGCGGCCCCGAAGTACGCCACCGAGATCACCGCGGACGCCACCCTGCGCCGCCTGGACGCCGCCGCGGTGAAGGCCCGGCAGATCGCCTCGACGTCGGGCCGGCACGACGTCGACGAGGCCCTGGACCTCGCCGCGGCCGAGATCGCCGCGGTCGCGGACGGCCGGCACCTCGGCACCGGCGACGACGACCTCGGCGAAGCGATCGACCTGACCATCGACGAGCTGCAGAACGGCCGCGCCCCCGCGCTGCCCACGGGCCTCGTCGAGCTGGACCAGCGGCTCAACGGCGGCCTCCGCAAGAAGACCATCACCACCATCGGCGCCCGCCCCGCGGTCGGGAAGACCGTCGTCGGTCTCCAGATCGCCCTCAACGTCGCCCTCGAGTCCGGGCAGCCCGTCGGGTACACCAGCCTGGAGATGGCCCGCGAGGACCTCCTGCTGCGCGCCTACGCCGCGATCGGGGCCGTGGACTACTCCCGGCTCCTCAAGGCCCCGAAGGAGCCGCTGACGGAGCAGGAGTGGCGTGCCGTGTCCAAGGCCGCCGAGAAGGTCCGCGAGTCAGGGCTCATCATCCCCAACCGCGACTACGCGTCCGTCGCGTCGATCCGCTCAGACATCCGCCGCGTCCAGCGCCGCCGCGGCGCCTGCGCCCTCTGGGTCGTCGACTACCTGCAGCTCGTCACCCCCGCCGAGACCCGTGGCATCCCCCGCGAGCAGCAGGTCGCCGCCATCATGCGCGGCCTAAAGAAGATCGCCCTCGGCCTGGAGACCCCGATCATCCTGCTCGCCCAGCTGTCCCGCGACGGCGAGAAGACCGGCCGGCCGCCTGTCCTGACCGACCTCCGCGAGTCCGGGTCCATCGAGCAGGACAGCGACAACGTCATCCTCCTCCATCGCAACCTCGAGGTCTCCCTCGCCAACGGCGCAGGCACCACCAGCGCCGACCAGCCCGGCCCTGACGAGCTCGGCCTCCTCATCGCGAAGAACCGCCGCGGCATCTCCGGCGGCTTCCTCATGACCTTCGAAGGCCGCTACCAGCGCGCCATCCCCAAGCAGTGGCGCCCCAGCGACGCCGCCGCCCGCTGACCACCCGACTGACCACCGAGGAGCACCAGATGACCCCGAAGACGAAGACCCAGCCCGCAACACCGCCCGGCCCGCAGCTCCTCGACATCGAGGTCGCCTCGCTCGCCGGCCACCCGCGGAACGTGCGCCGCAGCGTCGGCGACGTCACCGAGCTCGCGGCGTCCATCGAGGAGCGCGGCGTCCTGGAGCCCCTCGTCGTTGCCCCGGCCGGCGACGGCACCTACGTCGTCATCGCGGGCCACCGGCGCCTCGCCGCCGCCCAGCAGGCGTGCGTCACCGAGGTCCCGTGCATCGTCCGCCACGACATCACCGAGGACGTCGACGTCGTCACGGCCATGCTCGTCGAGAACCTCATGCGCTCCGACCTGTCCGCTGTCGAGGAGGCCGAGGCCTACCAGCAGCTGGAGATGGCGGGCGTGAAGCCAGCGCAGATCGCGCAGCGCACCGGCCGCTCCAAGGCCACCGTCACGTCCCGCCTCGCCCTGATGCGTCTCCCCGAGGCCACCCGCGACAAGGTCCACGGCCACCAGCTGAACCTCGAGGAGGCCGCGACGCTCCTGGAGTTCGCCGACGACCCCGCGGTCGTCGCCCGACTCGAGCAGGTCGCCGGGACCCCGAACTGGCGGTGGGAGCTCCAGACCGCCAAGCAGGCCCGCGACATCGCCATCCGCACCGAGCAGACCCTGACCGCGCTCGCCGAGGCCGGCTGCCCGGTCGTGGCCAACCGCGACCTCAAGCGGGGCGCCTGGATGCACAACCTCGGCCAGGTCCTCGACGACGACACCATCCCCGCGATCACCGACGACTCCAGCCCCGAGGACGACGACGAGGCCCGCCGCGCCGCCCACGCCACCTGCCCCCACCACGCCGCCTACCTGAACGCCGGGTTCGCCCGCTACGTCTGCCTGGAGCCCACCACCCACGCCGCGGCCGGTGCCGGGGACGACGACGAGCCCACCGACGCCGACGACGAGCNGACGAGCAGGCCCGCGCCGCCCGCGACGCCGAACGCGCCGCGCTCGCCGAGCAGCACGCCCAGGAGGACACCGACGTCCTGACCGCGGCCGGCATCCGGCAGGCGTTCGTCGCCGAGGTGTGCACCGGCCGGGGTCGCACCCTCACCCCCGGCGCCCGGGACGCGATCGCCCTGGCCGTCGCCCAGCTCGCCGCCGAGTTCTCCATCGAGGTCAGCGCCATGGACCTCGCCCCGCTGCTCGGCGTCGACACCTCCGACCGGCCCGCCACCTCGAACTACGCCGACGAGCAGGCATGGACGGAAGCCCTCGAGAACCGCGTCAAGGCCGCCATGGCCCGCCGCGACGGCCCGAACGCCCTGCTCGCCGTGCTCGCCGCGACCTCCGAGGACGGACTCCGGGCCCGCTGGCAGTGGTCCCTCGACTCCCCGAACCTCAAGGCCGGCTCCTCCGAGCGGCGCTACCTCGACGCCATCCGCTCCGCCGGCTACGAGCTCACCGACTGGGAGACCAACCGCCTCGCCGCCGCAGACGAGCACGCGGCCGCCGAGCCTGCACCTGACTCCGACGAGGCCGCGTGAACCGATCCGGCCCGCTCGCCCGCCGGGCACCGCTGCCGCGCTCGCGGCCAGCGGTCTCCTCCGACGAGTCGCAGGCCCGCCTCCTGGTCGCGGCCCGCTCCCGGGGCTGGTGTGAGACGGGGGACGGGGAGCTCGCGTCGGACTGGGCGCACAGGAAGGCCCGCTCGCAGGGCGGCGCCTGGTCGGCGTCGAACGGGGTGCACCTGTGCCGGGCGTGCCACGCGTGGTGCCACAACCGCCCGACGGCGGCCCGGGACGTGGGCCTGATCGTCCCGGCGGCGGGTGACCCGGAGCGTGCGCCGGTGTTCCTGGCGCCGCCGGGGGAGCCGGCCGACTGGTGGCTGCTCACCCCTGCTGGCGGGTTCGTCCTCGCTCCCTACGCCGTCCCGCCCGCCCTGTACCCGCCGAGGAGGCCCCGATGACCGCCGATGTCCTCGTCACCGTTCCCGCCCGCCAGGTTGAGCACCTCGTCCGCTGGGTCCTCGAGCTGGCCGTGTTCGAGCACGACGAGCCGGGTGGCCGGTCGACGGTCACCGACCCCGACCTCATCGACGCCGTAACCGGCCTCACCGCGGCCACGTACTGGAAGACGCCGACGGCCCCGACCGTCGAGGAGGCCGAGGCCCGCGTCCGTGCCCTCCTGGGCCTGCTCGCGGGCGACCCCGAGGCGTACCGCGACGAACCCGACCCCGACCCTGCACCCCGCGACTGACACGCACCACCCGCCGGACGCCGCCCACCACGACGACTGACCACGTCACCACCAGGAAGGACACCACGATGACCGACACCACGCAGATCAGCCGAGCACAGCTCGGAAACCCCATCGACAGCGAGGAGTACGTGCAGGCCGTCCTCGACGACCTGGACAACAACGACCTCACCGAGCTGTACGACCTGTCCGACGAGGCAGTGCGCGCCGTCTTGGCCGTCCTCGACGACCTGGGGGTCGGCCCCGCGGTCGCCATGGTCCGCTTCAACCGGATCGCCGCGGAACCGCCCGCGCCACCGACCCGCACCGAAGTCCTCGCCCTTGTCGACGACCTCATCACCGCGGCCGGCGAGCACCGCAAGGCCCGCCTCGACGAGGCAGCCGCCCGCCGCGACATGCACACCGGCGCCCTCACCGACGCCATCACCCAGTCCCGGAAGGCGCTCGCGGCCGAGCAGGCTGCCGCGGCCGCCCTCCGGGCCGCCATCACCGTGGCGGTTCCGGCGTGACCACCGTCGAGACGCTCATCGCCGCCGCCGAGAAGCTGGAGCTCCTCGACAAGGCCGCCACCCCAGCGCCGTGGCTCGTCCGCGAGGACTACGACGACCTCGTCCTGGCGACGGAGGCCGCCGTCGACCCCGACGGCGACGGTCTCGCCGGGTCGTACCGCTGCACGGACCGGATCGCCGGGCACGACTTCACGATCTACGACGAGGACGACGACCAGGAGCGGCAGGTCCGGGCGACGTTCGCCCTCATCGCGACCATGCGCCCGCTCGCCGGGGTGCTCGCCAAGATGCTTCGCCGGGAGGCCGGCTGCGTCGAGACCGCGAACGCGACGCCGAACCTCGTGCCGCTCGCCGAGGCGGTCCTGGCGGCCGCCGCTGAGGCTGGGGTGACGGCATGACCGACACCGCCGGCGCTGACCTCGGCGTGGCCGCTGAGCGGTTCGACGTCCCGGCCGCCGCCCTGTCGCCGGAGGTGCTGGAGCGGGTCATGCTCGCCGCGATCCGCGACGAGCGGTTCGACGTCATCGAGGGCCTCATGGGCGTCTACGTCGCCGTGCACCCGGAGCGGGCTGTCGCCTTCTACGAGGAGCTGCAGCTCGCGCTCAAGGTCGCTGACCTGGTCGGCGCAGGCGTCGTCACCCGACCCGCGGAGCCCGCGCCCGGGACGGGGTGGCCGGAGTGAGCGCGCTGAACGACCGGCCGTGGACGCGTTGGGTGTCGTGCCAGTGCGGGAAGCGTGGCTACCTGACGCGGAAGATCGCGAAGGCGATGGCCCGGCAGATGCGGAACGGCATGTCGGAGTACCAGTGCAAGGTCTCGGAGAAGTGGCACATCGGTCACCTCCCACCGGAGGTCACGCGGGGCGCGGTCCCGCGCCAGGACGTGGGCGGCCCGGACACCCGCCGCCTGCCCGAGGACTACCTGCAGCGGCCGCTGCGCCGCGGGGAGGGAGCAGCATGACCACAATCCTCGTCATCGCCTCAGTCGGCGTCCTGGTCTTCGCGGACGTCGTGCTGCGCCGCCGTAACCCCGACGCCGCGGACATCCTCGTCGCGTCGATCTACGCGGCGTTCGCTGTCGGCAACCTCGTCAGCGGCGTCCACTACCTGCTCACCGGGCAGACGCTGCGCGCCGGGCTCTCCGCTGGCATGGCCGGCTGGATGGCGTACTGCGCCTGGGAGGTCTGGAAGAACCGGAAGAACCGCAAGCGGCGCGGTGCGCGCGTCCTCGCCAAGGTCCGCGACCTCGGCCACCGCCTGGTCGTCGCGCCTGTCCTGGCACCGGCAGGTGCCCGGTGACCGCCCCGTCGCCGCTGACGGTGTCGGCGTGGGCGTTCGCCCGCCTCGCCGCCGCGGGCCGCCCGCCGGCGGCGATGCACCAGGTCGCCGACGAGCCGCCCACCCCGCCCGGGGATGTCCTCGGCCCCCGCAGCATCACCTACGACGCGCCCTGCCCGGCCGGGCACCCGGCCCGCTGGCGCACCGAGCGGCTCATGGACTCCCGGGACCGGTCGTCGTTCACCTGCGCGACGTGCTGCCCGCAGGTCCCGTCCCAGCCCGCACCCGCCACTACCCAGCAGACCGCCCCGGTGATCCCGCGGGCGCTCGCCGCGGGGGAGTGCTCGTGAAGGCCCGCACCCTGCCCGCTGGCCGCGCGCCGTCGTCGCCGGGGGACCGGTCCCGGATCCTCGTGCGCCGCGACGGCACCGACCCCGCCCAGCAGCTCCGTGCCCGGATCCACGCACTCGGCGTCACCCCGGCGCAGGTCCGCGCCTGGTGCGAGACCGAGGGCATCCCGCTGCCCCGCCACGGCGTCGACCTGGACGCCGTCACTGCCTACGCCGACGCCCACCCGAACAGCACCCAGGAGGCCACCCCGTGCCCGACACCTGCACCTGCGGCGCCGACCGCGCCGCCAGCCCGCCGGTCCCCGCCCAAGCCCCCCAGCGGCTCGATGACCGCTGCCTCAACCGGTACC
>NZ_MWLL01000213.1 GCF_002198675.1 Kineosporia sp. R_H_3
GGCTGCCGGCCGTCGTCGCCCCGGGTGCGTCGGGCCCGCCGTCCGGCCGCCACGGGCACCGCGACAGGCACCGCCACGGGCACCGCGGAGGCCGGGCCGGAGCAGGCCACGACCGGCACCGTCCGCTCGACGGGCACCGAGCCGGCGGCCGCCGGCTTCGGCGGTGCGCTGCGCGCCGCGGCGGCCGACGCCGCGGCACCCGCGACCCCGGGCGCGCCCGCGACCGCGCTGAGCACGCCGGACCCTGTCGTCGAACAGGTCACCCGGCACCTGCTCGCGGCGCGGACGCTGCGCGACGGCACCCAGCGGTCGGTGCTGCACCTGACGCCCGACCACCTGGGGGCGGTGCGGGTCACGATCGACGTCCGCGCCGGTCAGGTCCGGCTCGACCTCGCGGCGTCGGACACGGCGCTCAGCGCGCTGAGCAACGACCTGCCGCAGCTGCGCAGCCAGCTCGCGGACGCCGGCCTCGACCTCGCCGACGTGACGCTCAACCGGCAGGACGCCGGTGGGGGCGACGGCCGGCGCCCGGGTCAGGAGCAGACCGCGTTCTCCGGCAACGGCTCCGGTGCCGACGCCGGTCGCACGGGCGGCGAGTCCGGCGGCCGGCAGCAGGCCCGGGCGGGCGAGCCTGTCGCGGAGCCGTTCGCCCGCAAGGGTTCCGCGGCGACGGCGCGGCCGGACGGCGGGCCCGACGCACCCGGGGCGACGACGGCCGGCAGCCAGGACGGGCCGATCGGCCGGGTCGACGTCCGGGTCTGACCCGCCGCCCCCCACGACCACCTCAGGAAGGACCAGACATGACCTCGATCCAGGCACTCGCGGCGGCGCGCACCGCGCTCGCCACGACCGCCACGGGCACGACGAAGAACGACGGCCCCGTCGGGACCATCGGTGTCAAGGAGACCGCGAAGACCGACCCGGCGAACGTGCTGGGCGGCCTCGACTCCGACGTCTTCCTCAAGCTCCTCGTGGCCCAGATGAAGTACCAGGACCCCACGAACCCGACCGACTCGACGGCGATGCTCGCGCAGACCGCGCAGTACACCGTCGTGGAGAAGCTCTCCGAGCTGTCGAAGCTGGACCAGAAGGTGCTCGACGCCTCCAACGCGCAGTCCGCCGCCTCGATGCTCGGCCGGACCGTCACGTGGAAGGACGTCTCGGGCAACGCGCACACCGGGGTCGTCACCGCGACGTCCTGGGGCAGCACGACGCCGAACCTCACCGTCGGCACGAGCACCTTCTCCCTCGACGACGTGACGAGCGTCGCGACGACGCCGGACCCGGCGCCGACCACCTGACCGTCCCCTGACCGGGCGAAACCCGCACCACCGCACGGCACCACCGCACAGCACCACCGCACCAGCACCACCTGCGCGCAACGGACTCGCGCAGCCCTTCACGGCACGGATGCCGCTGCACCACCCGATCCCTGGAGGAATCCGTGCTCCGCTCCCTCTTCTCCGGCATCACCGGCCTGCGTCAGCACCAGACGCTCATGGACGTCGTCTCGAACAACATCTCCAACGTCAACACGACCGGCTTCAAGAGCAGCTCCGTCGTCTTCGAGGACACGCTGAGCCAGCTCGTCAAGCCCGCGGGCTCGGCGACGGCCACGAACGGCGGCGTCAACCCGGCGCAGGTCGGTCTCGGCGTCCAGCTCGGGGCGATCATGACGAACTTCGGCCAGGGCTCGGCGCAGAACACCGGCCGCTCGACCGACCTCATGATCCAGGGCGACGGCTTCTTCGTCGTCCGCTCCGGCACCGAGACGGCGTTCACCCGCGCGGGCGCGTTCTCGTTCGACAGCAACGGCACGCTCGTCACCCCGGAGGGCCGGGTCGTCCAGGGCTGGGCCGGCGCCGCCGGCGTCGTCAACACCGACAACCCGATCGGGGACATCACGCTGCCCACCGGCACGCTGCTGCCGCCGGTCGCGTCGACCACCGTGACCGCGGGCGGCAACATCACCGCCGGCACGACGACGACGCTGACCCTCGGCGCGACCGCGTACGACGTCCAGGGCAAGTCGCACGCGCTGAGCGTGGCGCTGGTCTGGAACTCCACGAACCTCAACTACGACGTGACGATCACCGACCAGACCGACGGCACGAGCGTCGGGACGGCCGGCGTCCTCGCGTTCGACAACACGGGCGCCTACGACGCGACGAACTCGATCGTGCCGAGCATCCAGTTCAACGACGGCGCCGGCGCCACGCCGCTCACCACGGTGAACATCGACCTCAGCGGAGCCACGAACTTCGGCGGCCCGAAGTCGCTGGCGGTCACCCAGACGGACGGCAACTCGGCCGGCACGCTCCAGCAGTTCCAGATCCAGGCCGACGGCACGATCCTGGGGATGTTCAGCAACGGCGAGAAGCAGATCATGGCGCAGGTCGCGCTGGCGAACTTCAACAACCCCATGGGGCTGGAGAAGACCGGCGAGACCATGTTCCGCGCGACGACCAACTCCGGGCTGGCCCAGGTCGGCATCCCCGGCTCGGGCGGTCGCGGCGACCTGCTCGGCGGCTCGATCGAGATGAGCAACGTCGACCTCGCGCAGGAGTTCACCAACCTCATCGTCGCCCAGCGCGGCTTCCAGGCGAACTCCAAGGTCATCACGACGAGCGACCAGATGCTCCAGGACCTCGTCGACCTCAAGCGCTGACGCCGTCCGACCCCGCGCCGGGCCCGTCGACGACGGGCCCGGCGCAGGCGGCCGCGGGCTCAGCGCCGGCCGCCCGCGGCACGCAAGGGCCGTCCGGGTGACGGGCCGCCGGGACGGACCCGAACGCTCAACACCGCGGCCGTCGTGCCGAACAGACACGTGGGACCACGGAAGGGTCCCCACCGACACAGCCAGGGACGGACGCCGTGATCATGCTCACCCGCCTCGGCGGCCACGAGATGGCCGTCAACCCCGACCTCATCGAGAGGGCGGAGTCGACGCCCGACACCGTCATCACCATGGTGGACGGCCACAAGCTCATCGTGGCCGAGTCGGTCGACGAGGTGGTCGACCGCGTCCGCCGCTGGCGCGCGTCGGTGGCGGCCGAGGCCTTCGTCATCTCCCACGAGGACGAGCCGGCGGCCGTGCCGTCAGGTGCCACCGCAGGCGGGGCCGCGCTGGCCCAGGTGCTCCGCATGCCGAGCCGGGAGGCCTGACCGTGGATCCGGCAACCATCGGCGGTATCGCCGTCGCCTTCGTGGCGATCATCGGTTCGATGATCCTCGAAGGCGGCAACCCTGCCGCCCTCATCGCCCCCGCCGCCCTGCTGCTCATCTTCGTCGGGTCGCTGTGCGCCGCGCTCGCGTCGACGACGGTGCCCAACATGATGGGCGCCTTCAAGTGGCTCGTCTACGCCATGACGGCGAAGAAGCCCGACTTCGAGGGTGTCATCGAGCCGCTCGTGAAGATGGCCGAGCGCGCGCGCCGCGAGGGCCTGCTGGCCCTGGAGTCGGAGATGGAGAAGGTCGAGGACCCCTTCATGCGCAAGGGGCTCCAGATGGCCGTCGACGGCACCGACCCGGACGACCTCTACGACATCCTCTCCGCCGAGGTGAAGGCGAAGAAGGGCTCCGCGAAGGCGGCGGCCGCCTTCTGGACCGACTGCGGCGGCTACGCGCCGACCATCGGCATCATCGGCACGGTCATGGGTCTCATCCACGTCCTCGAGAACCTCTCCGAGCCGGACAAGCTCGGCCACCTCATCGCCGCGGCCTTCCTCGCGACCCTGTGGGGCATCCTCTCCGCCAACGTCATGTTCCTGCCGTTCGGCAAGCGGGTCGTCAAGGTCGGCGAGAACGACGCCGCCCGGATGGAGCTCGTCATCGACGGCGTCCTCGCGATCCAGGCCGGCTCGAACCCGCGCGTCGTCGCGACGAAGCTGCGCTCGAAGATGCCGCAGATCCTGCCGGCCGCGGTGCCGGACGCGGCGTGAGCGTCATGACCGGGACCGGACCATGAGCGGCGGCGGCGGGCACGGCGGCGGCGGCAAGCGCCGCGGCCACGAGGAGGAGCACGAGGAGCACGAGAACCACGAGCGCTGGCTCGTCTCGTACGCCGACATGATGACCCTGCTCATGGTGCTCTTCATCGTCATGTTCGCCATCAGCCAGGTCGACCAGAAGAAGTTCATGGCCCTGAAGACCGGCCTGTCGGCCGGCTTCGGCGCGCCGGTGGCGATGCTCAACGGGGCCGACCAGATGCTCAGCGTCGGCGGCTCCGTCGCGCCCGACAGCGTCAACCTCTCCGGCAGCGCCGGCGGGCCGAAGGCGCCCGAGATCGCGACGACGTCGGTGAACCCCGAGGCCGTCGCGGAGCTGCAGAAGGCGACCGAGAAGGCCGCGGTCGCCAAGGAGGTCGGCAAGCTCAAGAAGGCCCAGGAGGAGCTCCAGAAGGCGCTGGAGAAGGCCGGGCTCAAGGACGCCGCGAACTTCCGCTTCGACGAGCGCGGGCTCGTCGTGACGATCGCGACGGACAAGGTGCTCTTCGTCAGCGGCGACGCGACGCTCTCGCCCGAGGGCCGCCGGATCCTCGCGACGATCGCGCCGACGCTGAAGTCGCTCCCGAACCGGCTCTCCGTCGACGGGCACACGAACTCGATCCCGATCAGCACGGCCCGCTTCCCCTCGAACTGGGAGCTCTCGACCGACCGGGCCACCGGCGTCCTGCGCTTCCTCGCGAGCAGCGAGGGGATCCCCGCGGACCGGATGTACGCCACCGGGTTCGCCGACACCAAGCCGCTCGTCAAGAAGTCCGACCCGCGGGCCAACGTCCGCAACCGCCGGGTGGAGATCGTCGTCCTCGCCGCGCTCGACAACGCCGCCGGCCGCGCGGTCGCCGCCCTCGGCAACTCGCCCGAGGCGACGGCCCCGGAGGCGACGGCCCCGGAGACGTCGGGGACGTCGTCCGGCACGTCGTCCGGCACGTCGGAGGCCGACACGTCCGGCAGCACGGCCGCCGAGACCGGGGCGCACTGACCCCGACCGCGGCACCGCACCCGTAGGCGTCCCGCAGGACCCGGCCGTAGCCGGTGGGGTCGGCGACGTGCGCCGTGAGCACGCTCNGTAGGCACCCCGCCCGCAGACACCCGCCCGCAGACACCCGCACGACAGCACACCGAGGAGGACACCGTGGCCGCGAAGACCGAAGACGCGGAGACCAAGGAAGAGGAGAAGGAGGCGAAGGGAGGCGGCGGCAAGCTGAAGCTGATCCTCATGGTCCTGCCCATGCTGCTGCTCGTCCTGGCGCTGGTGTACTTCCTCGTCCTCAAGAAGACGCCGACCCCCGAGGAGGTGGCGGCGGCCGCCGAGGAGGCCGCCAAGCCGGTCCCGGGCATCGTCGTGCCGCTGGACAACATCACGATCAACCTCGAGGGCGCGCACTTCCTCCAGCTCGGCATGACGCTCCAGGCGTCGGCCGACGTCGCGGAGGCACCGTCGGGGGCGAAGGCGCTCGACGCGGCGATCTCGCTCTACAGCGGGATGGCCATCGACGAGATCGCCGACGCGAAGGGCCGGGACAAGACGAAGAAGGAGCTGGTCGAGAAGGTCTCCGAGCTCTACGAGAAGGAGATCTACGACATCTACTTCACGACGTTCGTCTACCAGTAGGCCGCCCCTGTGCTCACGCAGCGTGCAGGCGCCTGGTCCGTGCGGGCGAGCCGCGCCCGGCCGCGGCCCCGCACGGCTCAAGGAAGGACCCCACGGGTCCGAAGTGAAACCACGTGGGGTCCTCCGATCAGGCGACCGCGGTGACACGACCGCGGCGCGGCGAAGCGCGTACGTACGACTTCCGTCGTCCGGTACGGCTCGCCCGCGAGCACTCGCACATGCTCCGCGTGGCGATGCAGACCTGGAGCCGGCAGGCGACGACCCTTCTCACGACGAGCCTGCGGGTGGTGTGCCAGCTGAGCAACGCGCAGATCGAGGAGCTCAGCTACGACGAGTTCCTCACCGGGATGCCGGACCAGAGCGTCTGCGCCGTCGTCACCCTCGACCCGCTGCCCGGCAAGGCCCTCATCAGCCTCGACCTGCCCGCCGTGCTGACGATGATCGACCACCAGCTCGGCGGTCCCGGCGGCCCCGACCAGCCGGACCGGCCGCTCACCGACATCGAGCAGTCGATCACCAAGACGCTGCTCACCCGGCTGCTCCGCGAGCTCACGTACGCGTTCGAGACGATCGCCCACGTCGAGCCGCACCTCATCGCCATCGAGTCCGACGCGCGGTTCGTCCAGGCCGCGCTGCCGACGGACCCGGTCGTCGTCGCCCGCCTGGACCTCGTCATCGGGCAGCTCGAGAGCAGCGTCGAGTTCTGCCTGCCGTTCGCGATGCTCGCACCGTCCCTGGAGGCCATGACCCGCTCGCAGGAGAGCGGGGACAAGACGCGTGTCCGGCTCGAGGCGGCCGAGCGCACGCAGCAGCGGCTCTCGGACGTCCAGGTGGACGTCCGGGTGCGCTTCGAGCCGGTCCGCCTGCCGAGCGAGCAGGTCGGCCGGATCGCCGTCGGCGACGTCATCGCCCTGCACCACCCCGCGACCCGGCCGCTGTCCGTCACCTCGGCGGCGACCGAGTTCGCCCGCGCCGTCCCCGGGGCCTCCGGGCGCAAGCTCGCCGTGCTCATCACCGACGCCCTCGCGGAGAAGCCGTGAACGCGCCGGTCGCCTCGCTCCTGCGCACGCACCACGTGAAGGACATGACATGACGTTCTCCGCCTCACCACTCGTCCCCGACCAGCGGCAGCCGGTCGACGACGCGTGGAAGCCGGCCGCCCAGCTCGTGCTGTCGGCGGTCGCCGAGGCGTCGGCGCAGGTCCCCAGCGCGGAGCCGCTCGTCCCCGACGCACCGGTCGCCGACGCGTCCGCCGTGACGATGCCGGACCCCGCCGGCGCGGCCGTCACGGCCGTCCTCGGCGGCGGGCTCGACGGGACGCTGCTCGTCGTCGTCGGTGCCGAACTCGTCGAGGCCCTCCAGGGGACGCCGTTCGGCGACCTCGAGCCCGCGCAGGCGCTGCGGCCCGCCCTCGAGGCGCTCGCGACGGCGCTCGGCGGCCGGCTCGAGAGCTCCCCGACCGCCGTCGACGTCGCGGACTGCCTCGAGGTCGTCACCGCCGGGCCGATCACCGTCCTCGTGCCGCTGCTCGGCGGCGAGACCGTGCACGCGCTCGTCGCCGTCCGGCTCGACGGGCTGCCCGGCGCCGCCGCGCCAGCGGCCGCCGCCGCGGGCACCCCGACCGCCGGCCAGGCCGCGCGGAGCTGGGGCATCGACATGCTCCGCGACGTCGAGATGGAGGTGACCTGCGAGCTCGGCCGCACGAAGATGACCGTCCGCCAGCTGCTCGCGCTCTCCCCCGGCGACGTGGTCGAGCTCGACCGGCTCGCCGGTGCGCCGGCCGACCTGCTCGTCAACGGCACCCTGCTCGCGCGCGGCGAGGTCGTCGTCGTCGACGAGTCGTTCGGCCTGCGGATCACCGAGATCGTCACCAAGGACGCGACATGACGGGGCGCGGCACGACCGCGTCCCGCCGGGCAGCCAGGACGGCGCCCCGGACCCCGGCCAGGACGGCACTGCCTGCGAGGGGCCCGGAGTGAGCGGCGACGGCGCGGCGATGCTCCTGCGGGTGGTCGCCTCGCTCGTCGTGGTCCTCGTCCTCGCCCTCATCGCCGCCCGCCTCGCGAAGCGCGCCGGCGTGCGCGGCGACGGCGCCGGCCTGCGCGTCGTCGACCGGGTCGGGCTGACCCGGGAGACCGCCGTCGCCGTCGTCGAGGTCGCGGGGCGCGTCCTCGTGCTCGGCACCGGCACCCACGGCGTCAGCCTGCTCGCCGAGCTCGACCCGGCCGAGGTCGCCCTCGCCCGCCGGGAGAAGCGCGCCCCGGAGCCCGGCAAGGTCACCGTGACCCGCGTCGTCGCGCCGGGCACCGCCGTCCCCGTGCAGCGCACGGCGGCCGGTCCGCGGACCACCGCCCGGCCCGCCGCCGGGCCCACGACCCGGCGCGGCAGCGGCGCCGTCCTCGACCCGCGCACGTGGCGCCAGGGCGTCGACGCCCTGCGCGACCTCACCGTCAGGCGGGGGTGAGCCCGGTGACCCGTCCGCCCCGCGGTCTACGCCCCGGCCGCGTGCTGCGGCTCGGCGCCGCGCTCGCCGTCTGCGCCGGCGCACTGCTCGCACCGACCGCGTCCTCGGCGTTCGCCGGCCCGCAGGCGACCCCGGTCGCCGCTGCGACGTCGTCCGCCACCCAGACCGTGGACGCCGTCCCGGTCGCCTTCGCGGTGCCGCGCGCCGCCCCGGACGGGCCGGCGGGACCGACGAACCCCGACGACCCGAGCATCACCGTCGGCCTGCCCGGCGAGCCGAGCCGCGTCGTCCAGATCATCGTCCTCATCACGGTGCTCGGCGTCGCACCGTCGGTGCTGCTGCTGTGCACGTCGTTCACGAAGATCGTCGTGGTGCTGTCCCTGACCCGCAGCGCCCTCGGCACGATGAGCATCCCGCCGAACCAGGTGCTCGTCGGCCTGGCGCTGTTCCTGTCGCTGTTCGTCATGGGACCGACGCTCGACCAGATGCAGTCCGAGGGGCTCAAGCCCTACCTGGACGGCACGAAGACCTCGACGCAGGCCTACCGGGACGGCGTCGTGCCGCTGCGGACGTTCATGCTCGAGCACACCCGCGACGAGGAGCTCGCGCTCATGGTCAAGGCGGCCGACCAGCCGCTGCCGAAGGACCGCACGAGCGTCGAGCTGCGGACGCTGATCCCGGCCTTCGTGCTCTCCGAGCTGAGGGCGGCGTTCATCATCGGCTTCGTCGTCTTCCTGCCGTTCCTCGTCGTCGACATCGTCGTGAGCGCCGTCCTCATGTCCCTCGGCATGGTGATGCTGCCGCCCTCGCTCGTCTCGCTGCCCTTCAAGCTCCTGCTCTTCGTGCTCGTCGACGGCTGGTCGCTCATCGTCACGACCCTCATCTCGAGCTACCGGTAGGGGCGGACATGGACGCGGACATCGTGCACATGGTCGCCACGGCGCTCCTCACCGCCGTGAAGGTCGCCGGCCCGATCCTCGTCGCGACGCTCGTCATCGGCCTCGTCGTCTCGATCGTCCAGTCGGCGACGCAGATCCAGGAGCAGACGCTCTCCTTCGTGCCGAAGCTGCTCGTCGCGGCGCTCGTGCTCGTCGTCACCGGGTCCTGGACCTTGCGCGTGCTCACCGGCTTCACCCGGGCCGTCTTCGAGAGCGTCCCGACGCTGCTGGGGAGCTGAGCCGTGTCCGGGCTCGAGCTCAGCCTCGGCGAGGCGACCCTCGCGGGCTTCCTCGTCGCCCTCGCGCGGACCGCGGGGTTCGTCCTCGTCGCGCCGCCGTTCAGCACGCGCGCGGTGCCCGCCAGGATCAGGGCCGGCTTCGCGCTGGCGCTCGCCCTGCCGCTGTCGACGTTCACCGTGCCCGTCGCCCCGAGGCTGGACTCCACGTCGCTGCTGCTCGCGATGACCGGCCAGGTCGTCATGGGGGCGCTGCTCGGGTTCTTCGTCCTCGTCGCGATGGCGACGATCCAGGCGATCGGCGACATCATCGACGCCGTCGGCGGCTTCCAGATGGCGATGGGCCTGGACCCGCTCCAGCTCGTGCAGGCCTCGGTGATGGGCCGGCTGCACCAGCTCACGGGCACGGTGCTGCTCTTCGCCACCGGGGGCCACCTCGTGGTCCTGCACGGGCTGGCCGCGTCGGTGGAGGCGATGCCGACGCCGAAGCTCGACATGGACCAGGTCGCCCGGGCCGTGACGACGCACGTCGTCAACCTGTTCGCCGGGGCGGTCGAGGTGGCGGCGCCGATCCTCGCGGTGATGCTCGTCGCGGACGTCGCGCTCGGGCTGCTCACCCGGGCCGCACCGGCGCTCAACGCCTTCTCGCTGGGGTTCCCGCTGAAGATCCTGTTCACCCTCCTCGTCGCCGGCCTCGTGGTCGCCCGGCTGCCGGACGTCGTCGAGCGGGTCGTCACGGACGCGACGATCACGAACCTCGAGCTGTCCGGCGCCCGCGGCGGGGGGTGAGACGCGATGTCGGACAAGGACGGCAAGACCGAGAAGCCGACAGCCAAGAAGCTCCGCGACGCCCGCAAGGAGGGGCAGTTCGCGCGCACCCCGGACGCCGCGACGTGGATGGGGGTGGCCGGCGCCGCCGCGCTCCTGCCGCTGAGCGCCCGGCTCGTGGCGGACGGCGTCCGCGAGATGCTCGCCCACCTGCCGGACCTCGGGCGCACCCCGACCCCGGACGCCGCGCTGGAGGCCCTCGCTCTCATGCCGCAGGTCGTGCTCCTCGCCGCGGCCCCGATGTGCCTCGGCGCGATGGTCGGCGCGATCCTCGGCACGGTGGCCCAGGGGGTGCACCCGTCGGCGAAGGTCATGAAGTTCAAGGGGAACCGGCTGAGCCCCAAGGAGGGCATCAAGCGGATGTTCGGCCCCCGCGCGTCGTGGGAGGCCGTCAAGGCGCTGCTCAAGGTCGCGACGATCGCGGTCGTCGTCTGGGTGCTCGCGAAGTCGCTGCTGCCCGATCTGCTGTCGGGGGCGCTGCCGCTGGGCACCGTGGCGCTGCGGACCAAGGACGGCCTCGAGACGCTGCTCTGGTCGACCGCCGTCGTCGGCCTGCTGCTCTCGCTCGCCGACTACGCCGTCCAGCGCCGGACCGTCATGAAGCAGCTCATGATGACGCCGCGCGACATCAAGGACGAGATGAAGCAGACCGAGGGCGACCCCATGCTCAAGGGTGCGATCCGGTCACGGCAGATGGCGATGAGCCGTAACCGGATGCTCTCGGCCGTCACGGACGCCGACGTCGTCCTCGTCAACCCGACGCACTTCGCCGTCGCGCTCATGTACGAGCCGGCCCGCGGCGCGCCCCGGGTCGTCGCCAAGGGTGCCGGGGCCCTCGCGCTGAAGATCCGCGAGAAGGCCCGCGAGGCGAAGGTGCCGATCGTCGAGGACAAGCCGCTGACCCGCACGCTCTACCGGGTCTGCGACCTCAACGACGAGATCCCCAGCGAGCTCTACATGGCCGTCGCCCGGATCCTCGCGTTCGTCATGGCCGCGGGGCGCCCCGGCGGGTCGGCCGCGCGCCGGCCCGGCCCGAGCAAGGACCTGCCCGACCTGCCGACGAAGTCGCAGCTGCGGGCGCGGCGGGTCCGCGAGCAGCGCGACGCGCGGGCGAGCAGCCGGGCCTGAGCCGAGGCCCGTGCGGGTCACGCGTCGAGCGCCACCGCCGTCGCGACCGCGGCGGCCACGGTGCCCGGCCCGACGAGGGCCTCGACGTCGAGCGCGGTGTCCGCGAGCTTGAGGACGTGCTCGCCGCCGTGGGCCAGCGCGAGCTCCCACGGGTCGGCCGGTGCGGCGACGTCGAGCGGCTGCCGGTCGGCGGGCGCGGGCGCGTAGGCGGCGAGCACCGCTGCGGTCGCGGCCCACGCCGTCCGGACGGCGACCGCGTGCTCCTGCGGCGGCAGCGACGGCAGCACCCGGAGGACGGCGTTCGGCGCGGTCGCGGCGTGGACGAGCATCGTCGGCTGCCCGACGGCGATCCTCGGGTAGGCCCGCACGACGGCGGCGACGACGTCGGCGAGGACGGCGGCCGCGTCTGCCGTGCTGCCGGGCGCGTCTGCCGTGCTGCCGGGCGCGTCTGCCGTGCTGCCGGGCGGGACTGCTGCGCTGAAAGGCGGGGCGGCGTCCGGCGCCGCGGCGGCAAGGTCACCGGCGGTCGGCCAGCCGGGCAGGCCGGGCAGCTGGGCGAGCCGGTCGCGGATCCCGCCGTCCTGCCGGGGGACCCGCGGGACCGCCTCGACGGCGGCGTCCACCCGCTGCTCGCGGGACGCCGTCCGGCCCCGCTCGCTGCCGAGCGGCCGGGCGAGGTCCACGCCGTCGAGCCCGGGGACCGGTTGCCAGCGGGCGGCCCAGTAGCCCAGGGCCTGCCCGAGCTCGTCGAGCCGCGGTGCCGTGACGTCGGCCCGCAGCGCCTCGACGGCGTGCCCGGTGCGGATGACGCCGTGGGTCGCGCCGGCCGCGATGCCGGGGAGCAGCCGCGGCCACCACGTGCGGAGCACCTGCTCCCACGGCTGCTCGCGGACGGTGCGGCGGAAGTGCTCCAGCCAGTCACCGAGCCGGGCGGGATCCCCGAGCGCCGCCCGCCACGCGTCGTCCGCGATCGGCCGGCCGGGCCCGGGGCGATCCTCGAGCCGCCGGGCGTACCCGTCGGTCCAGCGGTGGACGGCCGCGCCCGCGCCGCGCCGGGCCATCGCCTCGACGACCATCGGGCCGTGGTTGGAGAGCCAGCCGTCGAACTCGGGGCCGGTCCGGTGCAGGCGTTCGAGGGCCTCGTCGAGGGCGCCCCCGGGTGCACCGGGGCGGGAGCGGGTCGTCGTCATGGGTCCAGTGGACGACCTCCAGCGCACTTGAGGTCAAGAGCGCCGGTGGGCGCCGCTTCGGGACCGGCGGCCCGGCGTCGTCCGCGCACTGGCAGGCTGGTCCGGTGAGCCCGGGACTGAGGGTGGCCGCCGCCTGCGAACGGCACGGCACGGACGTCGTCGTCCGGGCCTGCCTCGAGGTGCTCGCCGGCCGTGAGGCCGAGCCCGAGATCGTCGAGGCGCTCGGCGGGGATCACGCGAGACAGCTTCTGGCCCAAGGGGTCCCGGAGGTGCACGCCTACTGGCTGCGGGTCTGGGGCGCCCGCGGGCTGCTCTACGCGTGGCCGACGGCCCAGGGCCCCGACGTGGACGACGCCCTCGCGGCGGCCACGACGGACCCGCACTGGCGGGTGCGGGAGATGGTCTGCAAGGTCGTCGCGAAGCGGGAGCGCGGCGACGTCCTCGAAGCGGTGCTGCCGCTGCGGGACGACCCGGTGGAGCGGGTCCGCCGTGCGGCGGGGCGGGCGGTCGTGCGGGTCACTGCGGCCGGGGGCTGACGGTGCCGACGATGCCGACCGCGGGGCCGGTCAGGCGGTCAGCGGACGCTGGTCCGGTCGCGGGGACGGTCGAGGGTGGCCTCGAGGCGGGAGACCGCCATGAGGAGCAACGCCATCGCCGGTAGGGCCGCGAAAGCAAAGATGATCGGCATGGTGTCCTCCCTGACAGCCGTGGACCCGCCGGACCGGGTCACTGCTTGATCGACGTCGCGAACGCGGCTCTGGATGCCTCCGCCGCCAACTTTCTGCGGTCGTTATCGAGTCGTGTCCTGCGCCGGCCCCGTCACCGGTGACGGCGCTCGCCGCCAGGGGTGCGTTACCCAGGGCGCAGCCGTTCACACCTGTCTCTCGCCGCCTGCCGGACCGAGACCGTGGACGCCGCCGTCGGCAACCGCTCCGTGGGGTCAGGCGGTGCGTTTCCAGGTGTCGTCGGGTGGTGCCTGGTTCCAGATCGGTGGTGTGAGGTCGATCGGGCTCAGCCCGCTCCGGTTCGGGCCGACGCCGCGGGCGTCCTCGTCCTCGTCCAGGGCGAGGCGTAGCTGCTGGCCGATCCGCTGTGCGGCGGCGTGCGTCTGATGGTGCAGGTTCCTCGTGCGGCGTCGTTGGGGGTCGATCCAGGACGGTGGCCGGACCCAAGGGATGCCGTCGAGCAGCTCGATCGCCCACAGGCCGGCGTGGACCTGCTGATGATGGGCCGGGCACAGGCTCACCAGGTTGTGCAGGTCCGTCCGACCGCCGTGTTCCCACGCCTGCAGGTGGTGGGCGTCGGTGCCCTCGTGCGGGACCGGGCACGCAGGGATCACACAGCCGCCGTCGCGGGCGGCGAGGGCTTTGCGTTGTGCCGGGGTGGCGAGCCGGTGTGCTCGTCCGACGTCGAGGGGTGCCCCGTTCGGGTCCAGCAGCACTCTCGTCAGCGTCGCCGTGCACGCCAGGTAGGCGAGCAGGTGGGCTCCGATCGGTCCGTGCCGGTGCAGCGTCGCGAACCCCGCCGCCCGACCGACCTGGCACGCGGCGGATGAGCCGGATCCGTTGCCGGAGAATGTCTCCGGGATCGAGCCAGCACCAGCCGAGCCAGCATCAGCGTCAGCACCCGCATCGACTTCGGCAGCGCCGCCGTCCGAACGGACAGCGGCGTCGGCGGTGGTTGTGTCGTCCGGATGGCCTCCTGCTCCGGCGGCGGCCCGCCGGCGGACCCGTTCCGCAGCCGCACCGGCGGCAGCGACCTGCTCCACCGTCGCGGTCACGAGCAGGTTCACCAGCGGCGAAGGCGCCTCACCCCCGCTGCCGCCGTTGAGGGCGGCACGCAGCAGTCCCATCACCGCGTCGTAGCGGCGCATCGCGACGGTCCGGTCGTCCTTGACCAGGGTGACCTGCTCGACGCCGGTGTCGTCGACGGTGAGGACCTCGCGGGCCGGTCGCGGCTTCCCCGCCGCCGAGAGCATCGCCGACAGCACCGCGGTGTCGGCGGGGGTCAGGGTCATCCGCAGGGAGCCCATGCCGGTGGAGTCCTTCACCAGCGAGAGGCCTCGCCGCAGGTGGGCGTCCTCGTCGAAGTCCTCCTCCCGGTCCGGGTCGAGGACCCGGACCAGTTCGTCGACGAGCCGGTGGATCGCCCGGACCGGGAACCGGCGGCACTGCTCGGCCAGGAACGCGTCCGCGATCTCCATCCCGGACCGCAGCTCACCCGTTGCTTCGTCCTCGAGTAGCACGACGCGGAGGCGTTTGGGGAGCCGGGCTACGGCGCGGACGCAGGCGTCGGCGTGCTCGCGGGTGATCTCACCCGCGGCGAGCGCGGCGCCGACCTGCGGCAGGCTCCCGGAGTCCGCGTCCAACGCGTGCGCGGCCCGCGCGTCGGCGTTCGCCCGACCCTGGTCCACGTTCAGGCGGCCGGTCAGGAACGCGGCCGCCACCTTGCCTTCGCTCGCGCCCGGGACCGCTTCGGGGCGTTCGTCGAGGACCTTGATCACCGCCAGTCGGGCCGCTTCGGCGGACGCCATCGCCCGGGTGAACGCCTCCACCACATCCCGCGCCTCACCGTCCGACAGCGACCACGCGCACCGCGACGCCTCCAGCACCACCGCCGTCGCGGCCCGCATCGCCTCCACCCCCGCGTGCAGGTCGTGCACCGGCAACGACCCGTCCGAGACCACGTGAGCAGCAGGCACCGCGGCGTCCGGCTCACTGCCGGGTACCTCGCCCCACGTCTGCTCATCGCTGCTCACGAGAACAACACTAGGGAGAGGGTCTGACAGTCTTGACCCTGCGAGACCCGTTCCAGCAGAACAACTTTGCGTCAGTGACCGTCACTCACACACAGTCGACGCGGCGCGACGACGCATGGATACGGGGTAGGGACGGGCACGAGCCGGAGGGGTGCCCGATGACGCCGGGCAGCGGACCTGCCGCGGCAGGCCGGGTGGAGCCCTTCCGCCGAATGACCTCTCCGTCCATCGACGGAGATCAAGGGGGTTGCCGCGCCAGCGGTAGTCGTCAGGGGGTGGATGCGCCGTGGACGTGGAACTTGATGATGCTGTAAAGCAGCATGTTGGGCATGGTCCGTCCGCACGCAAGGCAGCTGACACGGCCGTCGGTCTCGACCATCGCCGTCGCGTCTGCGGAGCAGAACCAGCTCCCGCCCCATCTGAACGATACGGCCGGGACGGCCTGCGGCGGCGTCTCGACGTACCGGTGGAGTTCCGACGCGACCGACGTGGAGAACTGCGTCCCCGTGGCGGAGCAGGTCAGCCAGCTATCGGACAGCTCGGTCGGACTCCCGCAGCACGGGCAGAAGATGCCGTTCACGGACTCGCGCGTCACCGCGTCTTCTCCGTCCCCGTCATCTGGACACTGTCCACCACGGCCGACCGGCATCGGCCGGGTGGCGCACGAGCAGCCGCTCGACGTCCGCGACCAGCTTCTCGACCGGTCGCCGACCGTCGAGCTCGACAGTGGCGCCGCGGCGCAGCAGCGGCTCCACGTCGCGGACGTTCCCGCGGATCTCGGCCTCCTGCTCGGGTGTCTGCCCGTAGAGGTTGTCCGTGCGTGCCCGCACGCGCTCCACGAGGACGTCGACCGGTGCGCTCAGGAGCACGACGGCGTCGAACGAGCCGTAGAAGCGCCCCTGGTTCTCCACGGTCCCCGACACGACGACGGTCGCGTGCCCGGCGAGCAGCGTCGACTTCCCGGCGCCCGACATTCCCGTGACGAGAACCCTGGCCATGACGCAGCGGCCTACGAGTCGGCCCGCTCCCCCGTGAGCCGCTCGAGCCGCGTGCGCAGCGACGGCACCCGGTGCCCGTTGCCGTGCAGCCCGATGTAGCGCTCCCCGAACGCCGCGAGCAGGGCGTCGTCGAGCCGCCGGACGGCGCCGGGCGGGTAGCGGTAGTCCATGCGGGCGTTGAGGTCGAGCTTGTTCACCGGGCGCAGCACCTCGCTCAGCTCGTCGAGCGAGGAGATCCCGAGCTCGAGGAGCAGGCCGGAGATCCAGGCGTAGTGGTCGGTGCGCGACCAGCCGGCGTCCGTGTACTGCCCGGCGAGGAAGGCCGCGAGGTCGCGCGGCTCGATCCGCGGGTCGTCCGCCTCGGACGTGTCGACCGGGCCGGCCTGGAGCCGTTCGCGGATCTCCGAGAACTCCCGGTCCGCCAGCTCGAGCAGGCCCGCCGCGAGCGTGAACCGGCGGTCGAACTCGCGGGCGTGCTCGGCGGGAACCCTTCCCTTGTACCGGATGTCGTGCTCGAACTCGGCCCACGCGTGCTGCAGCACCGTGCGGATCTGCACCGCGGCAACGGTTCCGCGGAGAAGCTCGTACCCGGGCTGCGCGGCCCGCTCGTCGTCGAGCGCCACGACGAGGTGCCGGCTCGAGTAGCCGAAGCGGCCCTGGCTGGCGGTCTCGCGGCCCATGTCCCGGTCGTCGCGGACGACGATCTGCTCGGCGAGCAGCCCGGCGACGGTCGCGACGTCCCCGAGGACGTACGTGATGACCCGGACCCCGATCTGGTCGGTGATCTCGGCGAGCGGGTCGGTGTACAGCGGGACCCCGTCGACCTCGCGGCCGGCCTTCTCGGCGAACGACTCGACGCTCTTCACCCGGCCGGTGATGTTGAGGTAGTTGATGCCCGCCTCGTCCAGCACGCCGGTCACGAGGTCGACCCAGGCCGCACCCGCGGCCCTGATCTCGGCCTGCCGGGCCGAGTACTCGCGCACGGCTGCGAGCACCGGCCCCTCGTCCTCCGCCGGCGCGGCCGCGGCGTCCGCGCCGGCGACCGCCGCCCGCGCCCCCCGCGCCAGCGGCACGAGGTCGGCGGGCAGCGTCGGCGTGACGATGTACCCGGTGTCGAGGTCGCCGTACGTCGTCACGTCGTCCCGGCGGCGCGCCGCGAACATCGCGACGTAGGCGCAGAGGACGGCGTCCACCTGGTCCTCGACGAGCCGCAGGTCGCTCTTGCGCCTGGCCGACGCCACCGCGGCGGCGAGGTCGCCCCACGACGACCCGGTGAGGTCGAGCGGCGGCGTCGCGTCCGCGAGCGACTCCAGGTGCCCCATGAGGGCGCCGAGCGCCGTCCGCAGCGACTCCAGCGTCCGGCCCGGCTTGTTCTTGTACTTGAGCGTGCGGCCGAGCCGCAACAGCGCGACCGTCGCCGGTTTCGGGTTGACCTCGATCGCGCGCCGGGCGCGCCGCGACCGCGGGTTCAGGTCGAGGCCGAGCGCGGCGACGACGGCCGCGCCGCGCGGGGTCCCGGTGAGCTCGGGCTTGGACGTGTTCGACGGGTGGGCGCCGGCGTCGAACCGGGCGAAGTCCTTGTTGAGCGCGGCCTCGGCGGGCCGGTTGCCGGTCGCGTTGCGGACGACGAGGGGCGCGTTGACGGCGACGAGGCACTCGCGCGTCGTGAAGGGCTTGAGGGCGTCGACCACCTCGGCGTCGGTGTGCACCGACTCGACGTGCACGAGCCGGCCGGAGCCGTCGAGGACGGCGAGCCCCGAGGTCCGGCGGTCGTCACGGGCGAGGTCGACTCCCACGAAGTGCACACCGCCAGCCTGCCCTATCCGGGCCTCGGCCCGGCACGCGACGAGCCGCGGCGGCCCGGGCCGCCGTCCGGCACCGCCCTCAGGCGTCCACCGACCCGCCGCACCGCCAGTACACGCCGCCCTCGCGGTCGAGGAACCCCTCCTCGACGAGGTACCGGCGCAGCGCCGCGACGTCCTCGTGGGAGCTGCGCAGGATCGCGTTGACCTCGGTCTCGGGGTAGTGCACCCCGGGCTCGAAGCGTTGGGCGAGGTGGTCGAGCACGACGAGTCGCTTGCTGTGCTTCGACGGGATCGAGGCGAGGCGTCCGTGCGCGTCGAGGAAGGCCCGCAGGACGACCTCGCGGTTGCGCAGCGCCTCCTCGAGCGGCACGCGTTCCATCACCTCAGGTTACGCGCGCCGCCCCCGGGACGTCAGTGCGGGACCGCGTCAGTTCGTGTTCGTGACGAGGTCCTCCCACACCGCGCGGGCGCCGGTGTCGCCGGTGACGACGGTCCAGCCGATCCCGAGCAGGGCGGCCACGACCGCGACGACGATGCCCACGGGCGCCAGCTTCGGCCGGTCCCGCAGGAGGTGGACGACGGCGGCCGCGGCGACGAGGAACAGCGCGAACAGCGGCATGACCTTGCCGTAGCCGACGTGGGTCTCCGCCAGCGGGTTCGCCCCGAGCTTGCCGATCCGGGCGTACAGCGCCTCACCGGACTGCCGCGCGACGAACGCCGCGACGAGGACCATGACGTTCCCGGCCAGGACCCACAGGGCGTAGCCGCGCCAGGCCGGCCGGACCGCCACGGCGACCGTCGCGATGGCCATGAGCGGCAGCAGGACGACGACGGCGTGCACGGCCAGCGGGTGGATCGGCAGACCGGCGATGGTGTCGAACACGGGGACCCCCAGGAGCTGGTGGACGGGGCGGGAAGGACGCAGCCACCGCGGACGCGATGACGCTGCGTGATCCTAAACGCCCACCTGCTCCGGGCGGTTCAACCGGCGATCATTCACAGGGTCGCGCGGCGCCCGGCTCCGGCCACCGGCCGGCCTCAGTCGTCGTCGACGTCACCGACCGGGGCGTGCGTGCCCGCGATCTCCTCCTGCCACGTCGCCTGCGCACCGCTGTGCCCGACGGCGACGACGAGACCGATCGAGGCGATGGCGGCCAGGCTCACGGCGACGATGCTCACCGGGACGAGCACCCCGCCCTTGCGGGTCGCGAACCACGCGAGGACGGCCGTGAGGAGGAGCACGAGGGCGACGACCGGGATGGTGCCGCCGAGCTCGCCGTGCTCCTCGGCGACCTTCTCGCCGGCCTGGGACAGCCGGCCCTGGAGCGCCTCGCCGGACTGGTCCGCGACGACGGCGCTCACGAGGACGAGGGCGTCGGCCACGACGACCCACCGCAGCGCGCCGCGCCACGGGGCACGGACCGTGACGAGCACCGTGACGACGGCCATGAGCGGGAGGAGGACGACCACCGCGTGCACGACGAGGGGGTGGACGGGCAGGCCTGAGATGACATCGAACATGATCGGGACGCTAGGCACCGGCGGGTCAACGACACCCGCGCCGCAGGTCAACGCCCGGTATGCGGCCCCGGGGGCACGCCCTGGCGGCTGCCCCGGGACGACGTCCGGGCGCTGCGGCCGGGACTTCGGGCCCGGACGCGTCACGGTTCTGCGCGCAGCGCCTCCCGGGCGGGCCGGTGGCGGTACCGTCGGCGGCAGATCTCCCACCGGTCGGTCCCGGCCGACCTGACGCCCTGCGAGGAGCCCGCGTGCCGGCCTACGACGACGACCTGCGTCTGGCCCATGTCATCGCCGACATGGTCGACTCGCTGACGACGTCGCGCTTCCTCGCCGCGGACCTCACCGTCGAGACCAAGCCCGACCTGACCCCCGTCAGCGACGCCGACCGGGCCGCCGAGGAGCTCATCCGCGAGCAGCTGCGGCGGACCCGCCCGCGGGACGCCGTCGTCGGCGAGGAGTACGAGCCGACCGGCCACGGCTCGCGGCGCTGGGTCGTCGACCCGATCGACGGCACGAAGAACTTCGTCCGCGGTGTGCCGGTGTGGGCCACCCTCATCGCCCTGCTCGTGGACGACGACCCGGTCGTCGGCGTCGTGTCGGCGCCCGCGATCAACCGGCGCTGGTGGGCGGCCCGCGGCACCGGTGCCTGGACCGGCCGCAGCCTGTCCTCGGCGCGCCGGCTCTCGGTGTCGAGGGTCGGCGACCTCGCCGACGCGTCTCTGTCGTACTCGTCCATCTCCGGCTGGGAGGCGCTCGGCCGCCGCGAGGAGTTCCTCGCGCTCGAGTCGACGGTCTGGCGCAGCCGGGCGTACGGCGACTTCTGGTCGTACATGCTGCTCGCCGAGGGTGCCGTCGACGTCGCGTGCGAGCCCGACCTGCAGCTGTACGACATGGCCGCGCTCGTGCCGGTCGTCGTCGAGGCCGGCGGCCGGTTCACGTCCGTCGACGGTGCCGACGGGCCGTTCGGGGGCAACGCGCTCGCGACGAACGGGCTACTGCACGACCAGGCGCTCGCCGCGCTCTCGCCGAAGGGCTGACCGCCGGCCAGCCACGCGCAGCACCCACGGCGCGAGCAGCAGGGCGTAGAGGTCGAACCACCCGTAGCCCCCGGCCGCGCCCGAGGGCGGGTTGCCCTGGCTCACGACACCGAGCACCGGGTCCGCGGCCGCCCACGCCCACGTGCCGAGCGCCGTCCCGACCAGCTCGAGGTAGCTGACGACGACGAACGCGCCGACGTAGAGCATCCGGCTGCGGCCCCACGCGAGGAAGCCCAGCAGGCAGCAGAACCAGAACGCGCCGAGCGCGTCCGGGCGCTCGGCGACGAGGCCGTGCGCGGCCCAGGCGCCACCGACGACGACGGTCGCCGCGACGAGCGGACGGCGGTACGCCTCGAACAGCGCGGACCGGCCGAGCGTGAGCGCCGCGAGGTAGACCAGGCCGTGGCCCGGCGGGACGAAGAACGGGACGGTGCCGATCCGGTAGACGTACGCCTCGAGCAGCGGCGAGAACGTGTACTCGACGCACGTCGCGAGCGCGACGACGAGCAGCGTCTGGGTGCGCACGAGCGGCGTCTCGCGGCGCAGCAGGAGCGCGAGGACGCCCCAGGTCGTGACCCCGAGCGCGACCTGACGGCCGATCTCGGCCGGCCCGGCGGCCCACAGCGACCCGTGCTCACCGGGCCCGGGCGAGCCGGGCAGGCGGACCGCGTCGAGCAGGAGGACGAGCCCGATCCAGCCGATGACGGCCGCCGCGACCCAGAGGTCGCGCCGGCTGCGGGCGAGGAGCCCGGCTGCGCGGCGGCCGGAGGCGTCGTGGAGCACGGCCCCAGCCTGACAGACGTCATTTTTGTTGAACAATCTGCTTTGATTGTGGAATGATCTGACGATGCTGCGGCACCGGCTCACCGTCCTCGCGTCCGCCCTGTGCTTCAGCACGACCGGCACCGCCCAGGCCCTCGGCCCGGACGCCGCGTCCCCGGTCGTCGTGGGGGCCTCCCGGGTGGCGGTCGGCGCGCTCGGGCTGCTCGCCGTCACCTGGTGGATGCAGCGCCGGGCCGACCGCGCCGGCGGCACCGCACCGCCCGGGTCCACGGACGGCCGCACGCTCGTCGCGCGCCTCGGCCTCCCCACCGGGCCCGGCGTCCGCGGCGCGGTGTGGCGTGCGGGGCTGGCCGTCGCGGCCTACCAGGTCGGGTTCTTCCTCGCGGTCCGGACGACGGGGGTCGCCGTCGGCACCGTCGTCGCCCTCGGCTCGGCGCCGGTGCTCACCGGAGCGGCCGGCTGGCTGCTCGGGCACGGCCGGCCCGACCGGCGCTGGGTCGTCGCGACCGCGCTGGCCTGCGGCGGGCTCGCCGTCCTCGTGACCGGCGGAGCGTCCGCGCACGTCGCACCGGTCGGCGTCCTGCTCGCCCTCGTCGCCGCCGCGGCGTACGCCGCGTACACGGTCGCGGCGAAAGCCCTTCTCGCGGCAGGGGTCGGCGCCGAGTCCGCGATGGCCGCGGTCTTCGGCGCGGGTGCGGTGTGGCTGCTCCCGGCCTTCGCCGTGGCACCCGTCGGCTGGGTCACGACGCCGCGCGGGGCCGCCCTGGTGTTGTGGCTCGGCCTCGTGCCCACCACACTCGCCTACGTGCTCTTCGCCAGAGGACTCACGCACCTGTCCGCGGCCGAGACGACGACGCTCGTCCTGGCCGAGCCGCTCGCCGCCGCCTGCCTCGGGATCGGGCTGCTCGGGGAGCCCGTCGGCCGGACGACGCTCGTCGGCGGCGGCCTGCTCGTCACCGGCCTCGTCGCGGTCGCCGTCCGGCGGTCCGCGGCCCCGGGACCGGCGACCGCGGCCCCCGGCACGACCGGCACCGGGCCGTCCGGGGCGCTCGCATGAGCCCCGCCACCGGCCCGACCCAGGTCGACCGGCTCACCAAGGACCTGCGCTCGCGGGTGCTGTCCGGCGACCTGCCGCCCGGCCACCGGTTGCGCGAGGAGGCCCTCGCCGGGGAGTACGGGCTCGCCCGGCACACCGTCCGGGCGGCCCTGCGGGCGCTTGCCGCCCAGCGGCTCGCGGTCGTGGAACCGCACCGCGGCGCACGGGTGGCCGCGCTGGACGCCTCGGCCCTGCGCGACCTCTTCGAGCTGCGGGCCGCCCTCGAGGTCGAGGCGGCCCGGCTCCTCGCCGAGCGCCGCGGGCTGGACCCGTGGCCGGGCGAGGTGGTCGACGCCGCGGCCGCCCTCGACGCCGCGTGCGCGGCCGCCGACCCCGACCGGGCCGCGGTGGACGCCGCCCACGCGGCGCTGCACCACGCGCTCGTCGCGGCGGCCGGCAGCCCGCGGATCACCGCGGCGCACTCCGGGCTCGAGCTCGAGAGCCGGCTGGCCCTCGTCCAGTCCCGCCGGACGCTGCCCGTCGACCGGATGGCCGTCATCCACCGGGACCTCCTCGAGCGGCTGCGCACCGACGGCCCGGAGGCGCTGCGCCGCCACCTCCACGAGGGCGCCGAGCTCGCGGGCGGACGGCCCGCCGGGGCGGCGTCCTGACCGGACGTCCGCATCCCGGCGGCCGACCCGCCACAATGGCCCCGTGCGCATCTCCGCCAAGACCGACTACGCGATCCGGGCCGCCGCCGAGCTGGCCCTGGCCGAGCCCGGCACGTGGGTCAAGACGGAGTCCGTGGCCACGGCCCAGGACATCCCGCTGCCCTTCCTGCTGAACATCCTCGCCGAGCTGAGGACGGCGGGCATCGTCCGCAGCCGGCGCGGCGTCGACGGCGGCTACCAGCTCGCCCGGCCGGCCACCGCCGTCACCGTCGCGGACGTCATCCGCGCCATCGACGGCCCGCTCGCCAACATCGCGGGCAGCCGCCCCGAGGACGTCGAGTACCACGGCGCCGCCGTCGCCCTGCGCCAGACCTGGGTCGCGCTGCGGGCCACGATGCGCTCGGTGCTCGAGGACATCTCGCTCGCGGACCTGTCGTCGGGCACGCTGCCGCCCGCCGTCGACGCGCTGACCCGCGGCGAGGACGCCTGGAAGGCGCGGCTCTGACCGACCGGCCGGCCAGGCGGTCGCCGCCGTCGCGCATGCCGACCACCCTGCCGGGGTAACCGCCCGGCACGAGGGCAGGCCGTCCGGGCCGCCCCGGGGAGGCGGCAGACGTGCGTGCAGTGACATGGCAGGGCAAGCGGGACGTCCGGGTCGAGGACGTCCCCGACCCGCGGATCGAGGAGCCGACGGACGCCGTCGTGCGGGTGACCTCGAGCGCGATCTGCGGTTCGGACCTGCACCTGTACGAGGTGCTGGGGGCCTACATGACGCCCGGCGACATCCTCGGCCACGAGCCGATGGGGATCGTCGAGGAGGTCGGCGCGGGCGTGACCCACATCCGCCCCGGGGACCGGGTGGTCGTGCCCTTCAACATCGCGTGCGGCGCGTGCCACATGTGCGACCTGCAGCTGCACTCGCAGTGCGAGACGACGCAGGTGCGCTCGCAGGGCAAGGGGGCGGCGCTGCTCGGGTACAGCTCGCTCTACGGGCAGGTCGCCGGCGGTCAGGCGGAGTTCCTGCGCGTCCCGCAGGCGCACTTCGGCCCGGTGAAGATCTCGCCGGACGGCCCCGACGAGCGGTACCTGTACCTCTCCGACGTGCTGCCGACCGCCTGGCAGGCCGTCGCCTACGCGGACTGCCCGCCCGGCGGCACCCTCGCGGTCTTCGGGCTCGGCCCGATCGGCCAGATGACGGCCCGGATCGCCCTGCACCGGGGCGCCGGCCGCGTCATCGGGCTCGACCCGGTCCCGGAGCGGCGCGCCATGGCGCAGAGGCACGGCGTCGACGTGCTCGACCCGGACGCGGTCGACGACGTCCCCGGGGCGCTCGTCGCGCTGTGCGACGGACGCGGCCCCGACGCCGTGGTCGACGCCGTGGGCATGGAGGCGCACGGCTCGCCCCGCGGCACGATGGCGCAGGCCGCGGTGGGGCTGCTGCCGGACGCCGTCGCGCGGCCGCTCATCGACAAGTACGCCGTCGACCGGCTCTCGGCGCTGCACGCCGCGATCAAGGCGGTCCGGCGTGGCGGGACGGTGTCGGTCTCCGGCGTGTACGGCGGCGAGGCGGACCCGATGCCGATGATGGAGCTCTTCGACAAGCAGGTGCAGCTGCGGATGGGCCAGGCGAACGTCCGCCGCTGGATCCCCGACCTGCTCCCGCTCGTCGAGGACCCCACCGACCCGCTCGGCGTCCTCGACCTCGCGACGCACCGGGTGCCGCTGGAGCAGGCCGCGGACGCGTACGCGCTCTTCCAGGAGAAGAAGGACGGCTGCGTCAAGGTCGTGCTCGCCCCGTGACGTCCGCGGGGCCGTCCGTCGTCCTCGTCACCGGCGCGTCGGGCGGCATCGGCAGCGCGGTGAGCCTCGCGTACGCCCGCAGCGGCGCCCGTCTCGTGCTGCTCGCCCGCTCGCCGGACGACCTCGACCGGCTCGCGCGGCGTTGCCTCGAGGCGGGTGCGGCGGGGGCCGTGCCCGTCGTGGCGGACGTCGCGGACGGTGGTGCGGTCCGGGAGGCCGTCCGGGACGTGGTCGCCGAGCACGGACGTGTGGACGTCACGGTGCACTGCGCCGCCGTCGTCGCGTACGGCCGGTTCGGGGACGTCCCGGCGGAGGTCTGGGACAGGACCGTCACCGTGGGCGTCCTCGGCACCGCGAACGTCGCCCGCGCCGTGCTGCCGACGCTCGCCGCGCAGCACGGCGGGGGCAGCCTCGTCGTGGTCGGGTCGTTGCTCGGCGAGGTGACCGTGCCCTTCATGTCGTCGTACGTCACCGGCAAGTGGGCCGTCCGCGGCCTGACCCGGGTGCTCCAGCAGGAGGCGCGTGCGACGCCTGGCGTCCACGTGGCGCTCGTCGCCCCGGGCAGCGTCGACACGGCGATCTACGAGCTCGCCGGCAGCTACGCCGGGCGGCAGGGCAGGCCCCCGCCCCCGGTGTACGGGCCGGAGCGGGTCGCCGAGGCGGTCCTGCGGGTCGTCGCCGGCCGGCGCCGCTCGGCGTTCGTCGGTGTCACGAACCCGTTGGTGCGTCTGGGTTTCGTGACGGTCCCACGGCTGTACGACGTGCTCGTCACGCCCCTCATGCGGATGGCCGGGCTGGGCCGTGACCAGGTGGACCCGCACGCGGGGAACGTGCTCCGGCCCTCCCAGGAGGTCCGGACCCCGTAGCCCGCGGGCAAAGACCAGCGGCCGGGGTGCCTCTCGGCACCCCGGCCGCCTCACCTCCCCCAGGAGGTCTGGTTCCGGGCACCCCCGTCGGGGCGGCCCGGAGATCCGGGTGCGGGCGTCCTGCCCCGCTGTGGTCTCAACGCCCAGTGCATCAGATTGGTTCGGACGCCGCCCGTCGGGACGGCCCGTCCCGCGGGCCGGTCGTCAGAAGACGTCGGCCATCGCCTTGGTGAACGCCGGCAGGTCGTCGGGGTTGCGGCTGGAGACGATCGGGCCGGGCCCGCCGGTGCAGACGACGACCTCCTCGTCGACCCACTCGGCACCCGCGTTGCGCAGGTCGGTCTGCAGGCTCGGCCACGACGTGACGCGCCGGCCGCGGACGACGTCCGCCTCGATGAGCGTCCACGGCCCGTGGCAGATCACCGCGACGGGCTTGCCGACGTCCACGAAGGCCTTGGCGAACGCGACGGCCGTCGGGTCGGTGCGCAGCGCGTCGGGGTTGGCGACCCCGCCCGGCAGGACGAGCCCGTCGTAGTCCTCTGCACCGGCGCGGGAGACCGGGAGGTCGACGTCGAACGTGTCGCCCTTGTCGAGGTGGTTGTAGGCCTGGACCGTCGCCCCGTCACCGGAGGCGACGAGCACCGGCTGCCCGCCCGCCTGCACGACGGCCTTCCAGGGCTCGGTGAGCTCGACCTGCTCGATGCCTTCGGAGGCGACGAGGAACGCGATCTTCTTCTTGTCCAGGGACACGGTTCTCCTCAGAAGTCCTGTCGTTCTCGGACTTCTCCACGCTCCCCCGCGGGCTCCGCGGACGCATGTCGAGATGCCGTGGCCCTCCCCGACCGGCCCGGCCGGGGACGCGGCTCAGGCGGAGACGCGGGACCGCTCGATGTGGTCGAGCCGCCGGCGGGAGGCCTCCGGGAGGGTCGCCTCGACGCAGGCCGGGCACGCGGCGGCCGGACGGGCGCTGAAGTGCCGCTCCCAGAACACGGTCCACCCGTTCATCCACTCGCCGCAGAGGGTCTGCCGGCTCCCGGGACGCCAGGCGTGCTGGGCGCCGTAGGGCAGCCAGGTGTTGGGCGCGGCGCCCGTGGAGCGGTCACGCACCTTGTGCGTCGCGACGACGAAGAGCTCCTCAGACGCGGTCCGTGACGCGCTGTGGGCGAGAGTGAGGCTGGCAGCCATGACAGCGATCCTCCGATCCCGTGCCCCGCTGGATGTCGCCGTCGACACCTCCACCCGCGGTGGCACTGAGTGCCATCCTGACGGCACTCGATGCCAATTTCAAGGGCCCGGGTGACATCTCCATGCGACCATTTCGCCGGCCGTCCCACCCGGGACCTTGAGCACCTCGACGGCAAACGCTTGCAGGGACAGTCACTTTGACGTCAAGAGATTGACGGCGGCATCATCCGGGACGTCCGGCTCGGTGCCGGCGCCGCAGGACCAGAACCCCCGCCGATCGCTCTCCTGTGGCACTCAGTGCCACAGGAGCGTCAGAGCGAGCGGCTGATGCGCTGGACGACGTCGTCGATCGGGTCGCCGGCGCGGAAGACGGCGACGACGACGTCCTCACCGACGGGCACGGCGTCGGCGCCGCCGGGACGCTGGGCCCCACGACCGGCGGCCTCGCGCGCGACGCGGGCCGCCTCCTCGGCGGACGGTGCCGCGTCGAAGGTCGCCGCGACCCAGTCGAAGGCGGCGTCGAGGGCGGGGAACGGGTCGTACCCGCCGCCGGCCCGGAGCCAGTCGCGCAGCACGGTGTTGTGGGCGGCGACGATCGCGGCGCCCGCGGTGTCCGCCCGCAGGACGCCGCCGGGGACGTCGCGCCACCGCGCGCGCAGCGACGACGAGAAGAGCCGCGTGTACTTCGAGACGCTCGCGGTCTCCCGGTCGCGCAGGGCCGGGACCGACCGGGTCAGCCGGTACCGCTCGACCGAGATCACCGGCTCGTCGACGTAGCTGCGGAAGACCAGGCGGGCGCCCTCGCAGACCGCGCGCAGCGGCGGCAGGCTCGACAGCGCCTCGAGCAGCGCCTCGGCCTCGCGGGCGATGAGCTCGTGGTCGGGGAAGATCGCGTCGTCCTTGGACCGGAAGTACCGGAAGAACGTCCGGCGGCCCACGCCCGCCCGCTCGGCGATCGCGTCGACGGTCGTCTGCTCGTACCCGCGCTCGGCGAACAGCCCCCGCGCCGCAGCGGCGATCCGGGCCCTGGCCTGCTGCGGGCCCGTCGCGGGTGCCGGGACGGTCGACGCCATGGTCCGACCGTACCGAGGCGCGTCCCCCGCCGTGAGGCGCCTCCCCGTGACACATGCCACCTCACGGGGACCGGCCCGCACCGCCGCTAACCTGACCATGTGCCGACGCCCCGATTCGCGACCCTGCTCGGCGAGCAGGTCTGCCACGAGTTCACCGCCAGCCAGCAGTACGTCGCGCTCGCGGTGTGGTTCGACGCCCACGACCTCCCCCAGCTCGCGACGCACTTCTACCGCCAGGCGGTCGAGGAGCGGAACCACGCGATGATGATGGTCCGGTACATGCTCGACCGGGACCTGCCGGTGACCGTGCCCGGCGTCGGCGACGTCCGCAACGACTTCACGGACGTCGTGGAGCCGGTCGCGCTCGCCGTCGCCCAGGAGGAGCAGGTCACCCGGCAGATCGAGGCGCTCTTCCGGGCCGCCCGCGAGGACGGCGACTTCCTCGGCGAGCAGTTCATGCTCTGGTTCATCAAGGAGCAGGTCGAGGAGGTGGCCTCGATGAAGACGCTCCTCGCGATCGCGCAGCGGGCGGGCACCGACTGGTTCCAGATCGAGAACTACCTCGCCCGCGAGTCTGTCGGCGACACCGGCACCGACCCCGGCGCGCCCGAGGTCGCCGGCGGCATGCTGCTCGCCTGACTCCCGTCGGCTCGGCTACCTCCGCGCCGACCGCGCGGTCTCACGGCGGTTGGCCTGCATGAGCGCCTCGACGAGCTCGGCCTTCGTCATCCGCGAGCGACCGCGGACGTCGAGCCGGCGCGCGAGCCCGAGCAGGTGCTCCTTGGACGCGTTCGCGTCGACCCCTTCCGCCGTGGGCCGGCGCGCCGCCGAGCCGCGGCCCGCGGCGCCGCGCTCCGCCTGCTCGTCGCTCGGGCCCTTGGCCTCCTTGGGCTCCCAGTGGTCGCCGACCTTCTCGAACGAGTGCTTGAGCGAGGCGAACGCCGTCCGGTGGGCGCGCTCCCCCTCGCCGTAGCTCTCGACCGCGGACTCGTGCGTCGCCGCCCAGGTCTCCTGCGCCTTCGCGGGTGACCGCCGCAGGGTCGAGGGCAGGTCGTCCTGCACGGGCCGCTTGCGCTTCGCGGGCATCTGGACCTCCGTCGTCCGTCTCGCCCGCCGCCGGGTGACGCCCGGGCCGCCCCTCAGGTACCCGCGGGCGCCGCCGTCATGCCCGCGGCCGGCTCCCCGGCCCGCCGGACCGCCGGGAGGTCGAGCCGCTGCGCCTGCTCGACGTAGGCGCACAGCGCGTTGAGCCGCCGCAGGTCCGCCGGGCCCCCGACCGGGGCCAGGAGCAGGTCGGGGCTGCCGACGACCGCGACGAGGGCCCGGGCCCGGGACACCGCGACGGTGAACCGGTTGACGCTCAGGAGGAACTCCAGGCCGCGGGGGGCCTGCTCGGCCGACGACGTCGCGAGCGAGTAGACGACCGCGGCGGCCTGGCGGCCCTGGAGCTTGTCGACGGTGCCGACGAGCACGTCGTCGCCGCCCGGCACCGACGCGAGCGCCTGCCGCACCCGCTGCGCGTGCTGGTTGTACGGGGTGAGGACGAGCACGTCGCCGGGCGTCATCGTCCGCAGCACCCCGTCGGAGCCGGTCCACGTGCCGCCGTCGAGCAGACCCGACACGAGATCCGCGACGACGAGGGCCTCCGCCTGGCTCACGGCGGAGTCGCCGGTGTGCGGCACCGGCACCCAGAACGGCCCGGTGCCGGTGAACGGGGACGCCGCGAGCACCTGCTGCCGCTCGGTCCCCGGGGCGACCCCGAGCCGCCCGTCGTAGGCGAGCTCCGAGACGAACCTTGCGACCGAGGGGTGCATCCGGTAGGTCTCGTCGAGCAGGACGCCCCGCTGCGGCGGCACCGTGGCGCTCCCGGCGAGCAGGTGCTCCAGGGCCGAGGCCTCGGCGCCGGGCGGGTGGGTGCCCTGGACGGGCTGCGTGAGCTGCTGCGGGTCGCCGAGCAGCAGCAGCGACCGCGCCGCGCCCGAGACGGCGAGGACGTTCGCCAGCGAGAGCTGCCCGGCCTCGTCGACGACGAGGACGTCGAACCGGCCCGCGAGCTCGGGACGGGAGAACAGCCAGGTGGTCCCCGCGACGAGCCGGGTGCCGGCGTCGAGCGCCGCGACGACGTCGGCGTTCTTCGTCGTCGACGGCACGGCCTCGCTCTCGCAGGCCTCGTCGTCGTCGGCCTTCTGCAGCGCGTCGAGGGCCACGCCGCGCGCCGTGGCGACCCGGCACGTCTCGTCGAGCAGGTTGCCGATCACCTTGTGGCTGAACGCGCACACACCGACGGTGAGCCCGGCCGCGACGAGGTCGACGACGGTCTGGGCGCCGCTGTACGTCTTGCCGGTGCCGGGCGGGCCCTGCACCGGCAGGACACCGCCGTCGGCGTCGGCGGCGAGCAGCGCGACGAGCCGGCGGACGGCGTCGGACGCCGGCTCCCCCGGCGCGACGAGGGGCCCGCCGGCCGTCGCGGCGACCCGGGGCGGACGGCGCAGCAGCAGGTCGCGGGCGGCCCGCCACTGCGGCAGCGGGCTGTCGACGCCGTGCGCGGCCACCCACTCCGCGAGCTCGTGGAGCCGTGCCCGCTGCTCGCGCGAGCCGAAGGGCTTGCCGGGGACGAGCGCCGTGAGATCGGGCGCGGGCTCCCCGTTGCCCCGCGCGAGGACGACCCACCCGGCGACCGGGTCGACGTCGTGCACCCGGACCGTGCGCCCCGTCCGGGGGTCGACCCAGCCGGCGCTGCGCGGTGCCACCTTGGTCTCCTGCGGCGGGAACTCCATGCGCCACAGCGTCGACCGCTTGACCGCGCCCACCTGCTCGGGCGCCGAGAGGCCGCCGAGCGCGGCCGGGTCGGCTTGCAGCTCGGCGTCGGTGCGGCGCAGCCGGTCGAACCAGTCCCACCACTGCGGCAGCGCCTCCCGGCGGTGCCACTCGAGGAGCGCACCGAGCAGCCAGGTCGCCTGCTGCTGCGACGAGCGCGCCGACGGCTCGTCGGGGAGGCCCGCCCAGAGCAGCTCGCGCAGCCGGGCCGTCTCGTCGGCGTCCACGTCGACCTGCTCGGGGGCCGCGCCGTCCCCGTGCTCGGGCCGGGCGAGGGCGGCCGCCGGGCCGGACGCCCGCAGCCCCTCGAGCCAGTCCCGCAGGGCCTGCGTCGAGCGGCAGTCCTCCTCGTTGTAGGCGCGGATCTCCTCGAGGACGGCGTCGTCCCGCTCGAGGAGCCAGCGCTCGAACGCGACGACGCTGCCGAGCGCGTCGTGCACCCCCTCCCCGCCGCGCAGGTGGCCCCAGTAGTACGGCTCCAACCGCTTGAGCGAGTAGGACTCCTGGCCGACGCGGACACCCTGCTTGACGACCGCGTAGAGGTCGACGAGGCGCTCGCCGCGCAGCAGCCGGCTCACCTCGGCGGACCGCGTCTCGTACCGGGCCGACAGCGCCTTGAGCCGCGAGGGCTCGTAGGGCGCGTAGTGGTAGACGTGCATCCCCGGGTCGGCCTCCCAGGCCGCCACGAGGTGGTCGACGAGGGCCTCGAAGGCGGCCTTCTCCTGCTGCGGCTCGACCGCCCAGTACCCGGTGAAGCCGCCCGCGTCGACGACGCCGAAGAGGTACTCCAGGCCGGTGTCGCCGACGAACGGGTCGCCCTCCATGTCGAAGAACACGTCGCCGGCGGACGGCTCGGGCAGGAGGGCGAGCCCGCGCCCCGGCTCGGCCGGCAGCAGCTCCCAGCGGCCCTCGCCCGACTCGCGCTCCGCGACCTGCAGGCGGGCCTGCCGGACGAGCTTCTCCGCGGCGGTGCGGCCCACCCGGCCGCGCCCGGGACCGGCGAGGGCCGACGGCTCCGCGGCAGCGAGCGCGGCGACGGTCGTCACCCCGCCGGCCCGCAGCGCCTGCGCGTGGTGGCGGCGCATCCCGGCGACGAGGCTCAGGTCGTCGGCCGCGCGCCACTGCGACCGGCACTGCTGCTCCCAGCGGCACTGCCCGCAGTGCCGCACCGGGTACGACGCGGTAGCGGGACGCTCCCGGAGGAACTCCAGCAGCTCGGCCCGCACCCGGCGGGCGTAGGCCGCGCAGTCGGCGAACCGGTAGGGCCGCTCCTGGCCCTCGCCGGTGACGACGACGAGCCGCTCGGGCGCGACCCCCTGCAGGACGGCGAGCCGCTCGGCGTAGGCGGCCATCTGGAGGATCGCGGGGACCTTGAGCCGACGGGCCAGCTTGGTGTCGGCGACGTCGTACGACCAGGCCCACCGGCCGGGCCGGTCGTCGCGGCGCAGCAGGAAGTCCGCGTGACCGCGCCAGAGGCCGTCGTAGAACGTCGCCTGGTAGACGACGTCGGTGCCGGCGGCCATCGCCGCGACGGTCGACGCCTCGGCCGCGCGCAGGCCGGCGGGGCCGCGGCCGCCCGCGTCGACGTCGATCTCCACGACCGTGCGGCCCTCGGCGCGCAACCGGTCGAGGTAGGCGTGCTCGTGCTCGAGCCCGCGCCGGAACAGCTGCTCGAGCGCCTCGCCGGGAGCGGCGGGCGCGGGCCGCTCGCCGAGGGCCACCTCGTGGTCGAGCGTGGTGAGGTGGCGGCACGCGAGGAACCGGGTGAGGTCCGTAGGACTCACCACGAGCTCGCCGTCGACGATCTGCACGACAGGGACGCTAGCCCTCGGCACCGACATCCGGGGGCCCGGCCGGCACCGCGGTGAACAGGCCCTCGACCTCGTCGGCGACGTCGGGCTCGGCGAGGACGAGCAGCTCGTCCCCGGCCTCGAGCACCGTCTCGCCGCGGACCTGGACGAGCGCACCGGCGCGGGAGACGAACGACACCCAGGCGTTCTCGCCCATCGGCAGCGCCTCGATCGACGCACCGTCCGCCGGCGCCCCGGGGGCGACCGTGAAGCGGTGCATCCCCTGCGGCTCGTCGCGGAACCGCAGGCCCAGCGCCCAGGGTTCGGGCTCGACGACCCGCATCGGCAGCCCGAGCCGGGTCGCGAGCCACGGGACGAGGCCGCCGGACACGACGACCGAGAAGAGGACGACGACGAAGACGACGTCGTAGACCCGCAGCGCACCGGGGTCGTGGGTCGTGAGGATGTACGTGCCGAGGAGCACCGGGACGGCGCCCTTGAGCCCGGACCACAGCACGAAGACGCGCTCGCCCCGCGTCATCCGCACGGGCAGCAGCACCAGGCCCACGAGCACCGGCCGCACGACGAACGCCATGAGGACCGCGAGCACGAGACCGATGGACCAGGCCCTCCCGTCGGGCAGCGTCCTCAGCTGCACGGTGAGGCCCAGCAGGGTGAACGCGACGATCTCGGCGAGGCTCGCGAGCGCGGAGTGGAACCGTTCGATCTCGCGCTTGTACGGCGCACGCTCGTCGCCCAGGACGATGCCCGCCACGAAGACCGCGAGGAAGCCCGAGCCCTGGAGCACGGTCGCGACGCCGAACACGACACCGGCGGACGCGAGCACCCGCAACGGGTACAGCCCCTCGCTGGGCAGCGGGACGCGGCGCATGAACACGAGCAGCGCGCGGCCGCCGACGAGGCCGACGACGGCACCGACGACCATCTGGAGCGCGAACACGAGCAGGCCGGTGCCGATCGCGCCCCAGCCGGCCGCCGTCCCCGCGCTGAGGATCGCCACGAGCAGCGCGATGCCGACCGGGTCGTTCGCCCCCGACTCGCCCTCGAGCAGGACGCCGCTCGGCCCGGAGATCTCCCGCCGGCCGAGCACCGAGAAGACGACCGCGGGGTCGGTCGGCGCGAGCGCCGTCCCGAGCAGCAGCGAGAGGTACCAGTCGAACCCGAAGAGCCGGTGCGCGGCGGCGGCCAGCGCGGCCGCCGTGACGACGGTGCCGGCGACCCCGAGCCAGACGATCGCGCCGGCGGCCGAGCGGAACCGGGCGGCACCGATGTGCATGCCGCCGTCGAAGAGGATGACGACGAGGGCGACCGTGACGAGCCGCTGCACCGTCGTGATGCCCAGGCCGCCGAGCGCGGGGACGAGGTCGGACGCGACGGCCGCGCCGACGAGGAAGAAGGCCGGTGCCGGGACCCGCAGCCGGGTGCTCAGCCGGTTCGACAGGACGGCGAGCAACCCGACGAGACAGACGATCCCGAGGGTCGCGCCGAACGGGACGGCGTCGTCCATCCGCCGCCGTCAGACGCCGAGCACGGCGAGGTCCGCGAGCGGCGGTTCCCCCGCCGCGGCCGCGAAGGCCTCGAACGCTGCGCGCACGGCCGGTCGGTCCTCGACCGGCACCCTGCGCAGGATCGCCGAAATCTCCGTACGTCGGCGCTGGACGACGGACGCGACGAGCCGGCGTCCGGTGTCCGTGAGCTCCACGAGCGTCTCGCGACGGCTCTGCGGGTTGGGCACGCGCCGGACCCAGCCGCCGGCGGCGAGCCGGTCGGTCGTCCGGCTGAAGGTCGACGCGTGGACGCCGACGAGCTCGGCGAGCGTGCCGCTGCGGGTCGTCCCGTGGGCCGCGAGGAGCACGAGGACCCTCAGCTGCGGGAGCGACACCTTCTCCAGGGCCGGGGCGACGGACCGCGCCACGACGCCGAGCATCGCCCGCGACGCGGTGAGGGTGGCGTCCGTCAGCTCGGGCTCGGCCTTCGGCAGGGTCGTTCGTGCCATGTGCGAACGATAGCCGCGCGCACGCGCCCCGTCCCCCGAGCGGCGAGAAAGATCGACAAGCGGTCGGCACACGTGTGCGGACCGGTCCGTGCCAGGGTGTCCTGCGGTGCCGCCAAGGCCCCGAGGTCCTCCACCCCGCTGCCGGAAGGGCGGTCCCGCGATGGCCGACGGTCTCCTCGTCCTCACCGCCGACCGGGTCTTCGACTCCGCGACCGGACGCTGTGCCCCCGACCTGGCGGTCGTCTGCAGCGGTGCACAGGTCGACGCGGTCGTCCCGGTGGCGCAGGCACCCGCGGACGGCGACGTCGTCCGCGGCGGGCCGGTGCGCCGGCTCGACCTGCCCGGCCACACCCTGCTGCCCGGGCTCGTCGACTGCCACACCCACCTCGTCGGCGAGGCCGAGAGCGGCCAGGGGTACGCGCACCTGGTGACCCGCAGCAGCGCCCAGGAGGTGCTCGTCGGGGTCGAGAACGCGCGGCGGACCCTGCGCGCGGGCTTCACGACCGTGCGGGACGTCGGCAGCTTCCGGGCCTTCGCGGACGTCGCCCTGCGCGACGCGGTGGCCGCCGGCTGGGTCGAGGGACCGCGGATGCTCTGCGCCGGCGCGTACGTCACGTGCCCCGGCGGTGCCGGGGACGTCACCGGGCTGGCCGTGGACGTCGACGCGGTCGTGCCCGCGGAGCTGCGGTTCGGCGTCTGCTCCGGGCCGGACGCCGTGCGCGCCACGGTGCGCCGGGTGCTCGGGCGCGGCGCGGACGTCGTCAAGGTGCTCGCCACCGGCGCGGTGCTCACGGCCGGCACGGCCCCCGGGGCACCCGAGCTGACGGCGGCGGAGATCGCCGCCGCCGTCGAGGTCGCCACCGACCACGGCACGCACGTCGCGGCGCACGCGCACGGCGCCGAGGGGATCCGGCGCGCGGTGCTCGCAGGGGTGCGCTCGGTCGAGCACGGCTCGCTGCTCGACGCCGGCACCGTCGCCCTCATGGCCGAGCACGGGACCTACCTCGTCGCCGACCTCTACGACGGCGACTGGATCCTCGAGCAGGGGCCGCGGCTGGGGTTCTCCGAGGAGGTCATGCGCAAGACCCGGGACACGACCCAGGCGCAGCGCGACGGCTTCGCGGCGGCCGTCGACGCCGGGGTGCGGATCGCCTACGGCACCGACTCGGGGGTCTACCCGCACGGGGACAACGGGCGCCAGCTCGCCTACTACGTGCGGCACGGCCTGACCCCGGCGCAGGCGCTGCTCAGCGCGACCCGGTGGGCCGCCGAGCTGCTCGGGCTCGAGCACGAGATCGGCCGCCTCGCACCGGGCCTGGCGGCCGACGTCGTCGCGGTGCCCGGTGACCCCACGGTCGACGTGACCGGGTGCGAGCGGCCGGCGCTCGTCGTCCGGGCCGGCCGCGTCGTCCTGGGCCCCGTGGCCGGCTGAACCGGTCGGCCGCGCAGCCGGCCGGTTGGCCGCGTCAGGCCAACGACAGGAAGAGCTTCTCGAGCTCGTCCGTGGTCATCTCGGACTCGCCGCCCTCGCCGAGCATGCACTGCTTGAGCCCGCTCGCCACGAGCTTGAACCCGGCCCGGTCGAGCGCCCGGGACGCCGCCGCGAGCTGGGTGACGATGTCCTTGCAGCTGCGGCCCTCCTCGATCATCGTCACGATGCCGTCGATCTGGCCACGGGCGCGGCGCAGCCGGTGGACGACGTCCTTGGCGGCCTGCTCCTCGAGCTGCATGGTCCGGTCCCCTGTCTGCGCGGCCGGCGGTCCCGGCGTACCCCTCCATGATGCAGGTACCCCCGGTGGTACGCGCCACCGGCACTCGCGCCGGGTCAGAGCTTGAGCGCCTTCCACGTGAGCGGTCCGACGTTGCCCGTGACGGGCAGCCGGTGCCGGCGCTGGAAGGCCATGACCGCCTGCTTCGTCCGCGGGCCGAACACGCCGTCCACGCGCACCTTGAGCGCCTTCTGGACGATCCGCACCTGCGGGCCGCGGGACCCCGGCCGCAGCACCGGGTGCGCGGTGGGCCTCGGCTTCGGGGTCGGGGTGACCTTGGGCGTCGGAGTCGGCGTCGGGCTCGGGCGCGGCGTCGGGGTGCCGCCCGCGCCGCGGGCGACGGCGAGGATCTCCCGCCACGTCGCGGCCCCGACGACGCCGGTCGGGGGCAGCCCGTGCGCGGTCTGGAAGGCCCTGACCGCGCTCTCGGTCATCGGCCCGAAGCTGCCGTCGGCGTCCGCACCGACGACGGTCTGGACGGCGGCGACGACGGGTCCGGTCATCGGCCGGCTCAGCTGCATCCCGCTGTACCGGACCAGCCGGGCCAGCTGGGCGGAGGCGCCGGCCGGGGCGGTGACGAACGGGTAGCGCGCGCAGACGGCCGTCCGCGGCGCCGCCCACGGCGCGGCCCAGTTGAGGTCGGCGGGCCGGCAGGGCCCGTAGTCGGCCGGGGCGACGGCGCCGGTCCAGAACGAGGTCCGCTTCTGGGCGCCGGCCCAACCGAGCGAGATGTGGACGTGGTCGCGGTGGCACGTCGTGTCCCAGGCCCGCTCCGGGTGCACCGCGCACGTCGAGTACGGCCGCCAGCCGGACGTCGCCGCGTAGGAGCCCCAGATCGTGCCGTCCCAGATGACGTACATGACGCCGAGCCGGCGGGCGTTCGCGAACCGGTTGCCGTGGGCGTCCGTGGCGAGCAGCCACGTGAGCACCGCCCGCGCCCGGGCCGCCCCCACCGGGTCGCGGCCGTCGACCATCCAGTCCACGGCGCGGCCCTCGTAGTGCTCGCTGGTCCGCAGCGGGTCGGTGCCGCAGGGCCGGGCGATGCCGTAGCTCGTGCCGGGGTAGGTCGCGCGCAGGAGGTCGCCGAGGGCCGTCGTCCCGGTCTTGTCCCGCGGGTCGCAGGAGACCGCGGAGACATACGGCTGCAACGGCTCCGCGACCGCGGGGAGCCCCGCCGGGACCGCCGGGGCCGGCTGCGGCGCGATCGTCGCGGGCGCCGCCGCGAGCGCGAGCGGGTGCGGGCCGGCGGGCGCGCCCTACCCCGGCACGAGCTACGGCATCGCCCGGCCCTGCGGCA
>NZ_MWLL01000214.1 GCF_002198675.1 Kineosporia sp. R_H_3
CGTACCAGCGGGTCGGGTCGACCACGCCGACCCCCACCGGGAGCACCGGCGTGGTCGACCCGACCCGCTGGTACGTGCTGACGAACCGCAGCACCGGCAAGGCCGCCGACGACTACCAGAGGTCGACCGCCGAGGGGGCGCCCGTCGTCCAGTGGCCGGTCAACAACGGCACCGCCCAGCAGTGGCGCTTCGTGCCCGTCACCGGCGGCTACTACACGGTGCGGTCGCGCCAGTCCGGCCGCGTGCTCGAGGTGGCCGGCGGCTCGACGGCCGACGGCGCCCGGATCGTGCAGACCGCCGACGCCGGGCGCACGAGCCAGCAGTGGCAGGTCGTCGCCGACGCCGCCGGCGTCGTGCACCTCGTCAACCGGGCCAGCGGCAAGGCCCTCGAGACCGGTTACCAGGTGTTCACGGACGGCTCCCCGGTCGACCAGTACCCGTACTGGGGCGGGCCCAACCAGCAGTGGACCCTCACGAGCGTCGGCACGGTCTGACGAACGGTTCGCCTGTCGTGGCTCATGAACGGCGAGGCTGGTGCCGGCGTCCCGGTCGTGCGGCTCTCACGCACGTCACAGGACGTCGGCCCAGCCGAGCCCGTCGACCCCGTAGGCCGCGAGGTACGCCCCGAGCAGGAAGAGAACCGTCGCGGTGAGCTCCCCCGCCGTGCGCGTCAACCAGCGGTCGACGCGGCCGAGGAGGCCGGCGACCAGCCCGTGCAGCGTGACCCGGGCCAGCAGCAGGAGGAGAGCCGGGAGCACCATGACGCCGCAGTACGCGGCGAGGGCCGCCACGCGGACGAGGGTGTCGGCGCTGCTCGCCCCGAGCGCGGCGAGCGCCCCGAGGTAGGGCACCATCGACACCGCCTCGACCGCCCCGGCCGCGACGGCGAGCCAGAGCAGCGCCCGCGGTGACGCGTCGGCGGCCACGACCCGGTCCCGCCAGCGCAGGAGCCGCTGCGGACCCGACGGGCCGTCACCGCGCCGGGCCGCGCGGCGTCGCTTGCCGGCGTCGGTGAGCGGCTCCAGCCACAGGCCGAGCGCCACGAGCAGCAGCCCGACGGCGAGGGCCGCGGCGTACCCCGGCGGGCTCGACGCGAACCGGCGCACCGGCTCGCCGACCACTGCGGCGCCCGCCAGCAGCACGAGCCCGAGCGCCAGGTAGAACCCGGCCACCGCCGCGAGGTAGACCAGCACCCGCGCGATGCGCACACGCCCCGGCGCGAGCAGCAGCCACACCGGCACGAGCAGCGTGCCGAAGCTCGTGCTGTCGACGAGGGCCAGGCCGACGAGCAGGCCGGCCAGCTCCAGCGACACCCTGCTCCCCCCGAGCGGTCGCGCCCGCCTGGTCCCTAGAGAGCCTTGACCGCGCCCAGCACCTTCGTCAGCGAGTCCTTCGCGTCACCGAAGAGCAGGCTCGTCTTCGGGTCGTAGAGCAGCTCGTTCTCGATACCGGCGAAGCCCGGGCGCATCGACCGCTTGAGGAAGATGACCTGCTGGGCGTCGGAGACCTCGAGGATCGGCATGCCGTAGATCGGCGCGCTCGGCGTCGTCTTGGCGGCCGGGTTGACGACGTCGTTGGCCCCGACGACGAGGACGACGTCCGCCGTCTTGAACTCGGGGTTGATCTCGTCCATCTCCTTGAGCGCCTCGTACGGCACGTTCGCCTCGGCGAGCAGGACGTTCATGTGCCCGGGCATCCGGCCCGCGACCGGGTGGATGCCGTAGGCGACCTCGATGCCCTTGGCCTCGAGCTGCTCGGCGAGCTCACGGATCGTGTGCTGCGCCTGGGCGACCGCGAGACCGTACCCGGGCACGACGATGACCTTGCGGGCGTAGCCGAGCAGGATCGCGACGTCGTCCGGAGTGACGCTCTTGACCGGCCGGTCCGAGATCGCGGTGGACCCCGCGGTCGAGCCGCCGCGCAGCGCGCCGAACATGACGCCGCCGACCGAGCGGCCCATGGCGGCCGCCATCTCGCGGGTGAGGATCGTGCCGGACGCCCCGACGAGCGTGCCCGCGACGAGCAGCAGCGTGTTGTGCAGGACGAAGCCGCCCGCGGCGACCGTGAGACCGGTGAACGCGTTGAGCAGCGAGATGACGATCGGCACGTCCGCGCCGCCGACGGGCAGCACGACCATGACGCCGACCGCGAGACCGAGCACGAGCAGGAGCAGCCCGAGCCAGAGCTGGCCGACCGCGAAGAGCCACACCGCGATGCCGACCGAGAAGACGAGCCCGCCGACGAGCAGCGGGGCCGCACCGGGGATGACGACCGGCCGGGTCGTCATGAGCTCCTGGAGCTTGGCGAAGGTGACGCACGAGCCGGAGAAGGAGATCGACCCGACGAGCACCGTGAACGCGACGGCCGCGAGGTTGCCGCGGTCGGACGTCGCGTCGCCGCCGGCGCCGATCGCGGCGAGCTCGAGGATCGCGACGACGGCCGCCGCGCCGCCGCCGACACCGTTGAAGAGCGCGACGAGCTGCGGCATCTGCGTCATCTGGACCTTGCGCGCCGCGGGCACGGCGAGCGCGGAGCCGACGACGATCGCCAGCAGGATGAGCGGGATGTGGTCGAGGTCGAACGCGAGGAACGTGACGAGCAGCGCGACGACCGCACCGCCCGCACCGATGAGGTTGCCGCGCCGCGCGGTCTTCGGGCCGGACAGGCCCTTGAGCGCGAGGATGAAGCAGACCGCGGCGACGAGGTAGAGGACCTCGGTCCAGCTGCCGGAGAGGACGTTCACCTCGCCCCGCCCTTCGGGTCACCGGCCGCCGGACGGCGGCCCTTGAACATCTCGAGCATCCGGTCGGTGACGACGAAGCCACCGACGAGGTTGACGGTCGCGAGGACCGTCGCGAAGAGGCCGACGGCGAGCTCGAGGCCGTTCTCGGCCTCGCCGGCGACGATGACGGCGCCGACGAGGATGATCCCGTGGATCGCGTTCGCCCCCGACATGAGCGGGGTGTGCAGGGTCGAGGAGACCTTGGAGACGACCTCGAAGCCGACGAAGACGGCGAGCACGAAGATGGCCAGCAGCGCGACACCGCTCACGCGGCACCACCTCCCGGGGTCGGGGTGCCGGTATCGCCGGACGACGCGGTGCCGTCGGGCTCGGACGGCGCGGCAGGGCTGACGGGGCCGGGCGCCGGGTCGCCGATCGCCTCGGCGGTCGGCGCGTGCCGGACGACGCCCGCGTGGGTGAGGCAGGTGCCCGCGACGACCTCGTCGTCGAAGTCGGGGACGACCTCGCCCTCCTTGGTCATGAGCAGCAGGAGGTTCGCGACGTTGCGCGCGTAGAGCCGCGAGGCGTCGACGGGCATCGTGCTCGCGGCGTCCTTCATGCCGACGAGCGTGACCCCGACCGTGCCGCTCGCCGCACCGCCGTCGCCGACGGGGACGACGACGTCGACCCCGGGCAGCGAGCCCTCGACGTTGCCGCCGGTCTCGGCCGCGAGGTCGACGACGACGCTGCCGGGCTTCATCCCGGCGAGCATCGCCGAGGTGACCAGGCGCGGCGCCGGCCGGCCCGGGATCGCCGCGGTGGTGATGACGACGTCCGCCTCGTGCAGGTACGGCGCGAGCGCGTCCTGCTGGCGCTTCGCGCGGTCCTGCGTCATCTCGCGGGCGTAGCCGCCGGTGCCCTCGACGACGTCGAGGCCCAGGTCGATGAAGGAGCCGCCCATCGACTTCACCTCGTCGGCCGAGGCGGCGCGGACGTCGTACGCGGAGACGATGCCGCCGAGCCGCTTCGCCGTCGCGATGGCCTGCAGGCCGGCGACGCCGGCACCGAGGACGAGCACCTTGGCCGGCGGCACGGTGCCGGCGGCGGTCATGAAAAGGGGGAAGAAGCGCGGCAGCCGCATCGCGGCCTCGAGCACGCAGCGGTAGCCGGCGACGAGCGCCTGGGAGGTCAGCGCGTCCATCGACTGGGCGCGCGAGATCCGCGGGACGAGCTCCATGGCGAACGAGGTGATCCGCCCGTCACGGAGCAGCTTCACGGTGTCGGCCTCGGAGGCGGGCGAGCACAGCCCGATCGTGATCGCGCCCGGCCGCAGCTTCTCGACGAGCGCCGGATGGAGCGGGCGCACGTGGAGCAGCACGTCGACGCTGGCGCCCTCGAGGGCCTGGACGACGGAGGCCCCGGCCGCGGCGTACGCGGCGTCCGTGGCGAGCGCGTGCTCGCCGGCCCCGGTCTGGACGGCGACCTCGAGCCCGGCACGCGTGAGCAGCGGGACGACGTCGGGCAGCGTGGCCACCCGTCGCTCGCCCGGGATGATCTCTGCGGGAACGACGACCTTCACGCTGCGAACCTATCGGTGAGCGGGGTCACGCAGAGGTGAGCCACGCCACCACGACGCGAGGACCGATGGTCCGATTTCAGGGCTTTGGTCCCGGGACGGGGCTCACCGGTCGGCGCGCGAAGCCTAAGGGCTCGTCAAAACCGCCACGGAGCGCGACACCTGGGCAATACCGTCGCCCCCGAAGAGCGGCGGGGGCAGCCCTTGTCGCGTGCTGAAAAGGATCCGTCACTGATGCAGCTCCCCTCCCTCGGTGCAGCCCGCGGTCGTCGCGCGGCGATCGCCGCCGCCTCCGCGCTGGCGCTCGCCGGCGGTGCAGCGACCTTCGTCGCCCTGCCGGCCGGCGCGGCCCTGCCGACGTCGTACGCGGGCAACGCGTACCCGGCGACCCTCGCCGCGCCGTCCGGCGACAAGCAGCAGAGCAAGGTCTGGCGCGCCTCGAACGCGTGGTGGGGCGTCCTCATCTCGCCCGCCAAGGGCGTCCCGACGATCCAGGAGCTGCTCGCCAACCACACGTGGCGCGACACCGGTGTCGTCGTCGACACCCGCGCCGACTCCACCGCGGACGTCTGGTACGCGGCCAACACGCTGTACACGGTCAGCCGCACGGCGACCGGCAACATCCAGTACTCGCGGTTCACGCTCAGCGCGAGCCGGGTGTGGAGCAAGGTCACCGGCTTCCCCGTGACGGTCGCGGCCGGCGGCACCGAGTCGGCGTCGCTGGCCCGTGACTCGGGCGGCACGATCTGGGCGACGTGGACCCAGGGCGCGCGGGTCTGGTACGCCAAGTCGGCCGGCACCAACGACAAGACCTGGACCAAGGCGCTGCTGCCGGTATCGGACAACACCGTCGCGGCCGACGACGTCTCCGCGATCCTCGCCTTCAACGGCAAGATCGGCATCGGCTACTCGGACCAGCAGAGCGACGCCTTCCACTTCGCGATCCACACCGACGGCGCGGCCGCCGGCACCTGGAAGCTCGAGACCCCGCTGGCCGGCGCCGACCTCGTCGACGACCACATCAGCCTCAAGGCGGTCGGCGGCGACGCGCGCGTCTTCGCCGCGGTGAAGACCTCGCTCGACGCCGCCGGTGCCGCGGACGACGCGACCCTCATCTACGTGCTGCGCCGCAACGCGGACGGCACCTGGACGAAGACCCGCGGTGCGAGCGTCGGCGACAAGGCGACCCGGGCCCAGCTCTTCCTCGACCGGGAGAACTCGCGGGCCTACCTGCTCACCTCCGGCCCGGCCACCGGCGGGACGATCTACTACAAGACGGCGCCGTTCGTCGGCATGAAGTGGGCCCGCGGCCGGGGCGCCCCCCTCATCACCGCCGCCGGGTCGGTGCTCAACGACGTGAGCGTCGCCAAGGGCTCGACGACGGGTGCCTCGGACATGGCCGCGATCGCCTCGGACACGGCGAACCACCGCTACTACCACGCGGAGATCCCGGTCCAGGCGGCCGACGAGCAGGCGCCGATCTCGCAGACGGCGATCAACTCGGCCGCGACCGGCGCCGGTGAGATCACCACGACGTGGCCGCTCGCCACGGACGACCGCGGGATCACCGCGTACGACGTCTACATGAACAACGCGAAGATCAGCACGATCACGATCACCGCGGCGAACGAGAACCTGCGCACCTTCACGTTCACCAAGACCGGCCTCGCGGCGGGCACGTACCGCTTCGCGGTCGTCGCCAAGGACGCCGCGGGCAACTCCGGGATCAAGCGGACGGCGAGCGCGGTCGTCCTCCCCTGACCGGGGCCGCCTGACAGCCGGGCCCGGGGCGAGCACAGCACCTCTGTGCCCCGCCCCGGGCCCGACCTGCTCGACGAGCGCCGGATGCCGCCCGGTGGCAGCATGATCCCTTCCGCCGGACAGCGCCCGCCAAGGACCTCCTGACCATGCCCCAGCACTCCCGAAGCGCCCCGCGGGGCCGCGGCGTCGCGATCGCGGCCGCGGTCGTCGCGCTCGTCGTCGCCGCGGGGGCCGCCGTGTACCTGGGGCTGCCGTCGCTGCGGGCGCTGCAGGAGCGCAGGGTCTTCCCGGCGGCCACGGCCCCGGCGACGGCCGGCGGACCGGCGCCGTCCGTGGCTCCGCTGGTCCCCGCGACGCAGGCGCCGGCGTCCTTCGCCGGCCAGCGCTACGCGGCGCGGCTGCCCGCCCCGAGCGGTGACAAGCCGCAGAGCAAGGTGTGGCGGGCGGACGGCGCCTGGTGGGCGGTGCTGGTCTCGGCGAAGAAGAAGGTGCCGACCGTCCACGAGCTGCGTGACGACCACACCTGGCGCGACACCGGCACGGTCGTCGACGCCCGGGCGGACTCCACCGCCGACGTGCTCTTCGAGAAGAACGCGCTCTACGTCGTGAGCCGGACCCTCACCGGCGCCATCACGTACGCCCGCTTCCGGTACACCCCGGCGAAGCGCTCCTACGTCAGGGCCGACGGCTTCCCCGCGACGGTGGCGACCGGCGGCGCCGAGTCGGCGTCCCTCGCGCGGGACACGACGGGGACCGTCTGGGCGACGTACACCCAGGGCGGGCGGGTCTGGTTCGCGCGGGCCGGCCCCGAGGACGACACCGCGTGGTCCCGGGCGCTGCTCCGGGTGCCCGACAACACCGTCGGCGCGGACGACGTGTCGGCGATCGTGGCCTTCGACGGCAAGGTCGGCATCGCGTGGTCGGACCAGGGCGACTGGGCGTTCCGGTTCGCCGTCCACGTCGACGGCGACGCCCCCGGCACGTGGAAGGTCGAGACGCCGCTGTCGGGCGAGGGCATGGTCGACGACCACATCAACCTCAAGGCCGTCGCCGGCGACGGCCGCGTGTTCGCCGCGGTGAAGACCTCGCAGGACCTCGTCGGCGCCGGCGACGAGGCGCCGGGGATGTACGTGCTGCGCCGGGACCCCGACGGCACGTGGGAGAAGGCCGTCGTCGGCCTCGTCGGCGACCGGCTGACCCGCCCCCAGCTCCTCCTCGACCGGGAGAGCTCCCGGGTGTACCTGTTCGAGGGTGCACCGACCACCGGCGGCACCATCTACTACAAGTCGTCGCCGTTCGACGGCCTGAAGTTCGCCACCGGTCGCGGGGCACCCTTCATCAAGGCCCCGGCCGGGGCGGCGATCAACGACGTGAGCACGACGAAGGGTTCGACGACCCCCGCGGTGGGCGCGGTCGCGATCGCGGTCGACACGACCGGGCACCGCTACTTCCACGGCGAGCTGCCGATCACCGCGGACGACATCCAGCCGCCGCTCGCGCAGACGCAGATCACCTCCTCGCCGACGGCCGAGGGGGCGATCACGACCACGTGGCTGCCGGCGACCGACGACCGCGGCGTCGTCGCCTACGACGTCTACATGAACGGCGTCGTCGTCGAGACGATCGACGTCACGGCGCAGAACGAGAACACCCGGCAGTGGTCGTTCACGTCGCCCACCCTCACACCCGGCACCTACCAGTTCGCGATCGAGGCCAGGGACGCCGCCGGCAACACCGCTCCCCGGCGCACGGCCAAGCAGGTCGTCGTCGTCCCCTGACCGTCGGCGCCAGCACCCCCGTTCGGCCGAGGTCCGGGTCGGGTGTTCGACCGAGGGTCTCGGGGGAACCTGTCCCCTGCGTCCCGACCTGTCCCTACGCTCGTCCCCCTGAGCGCCCGGGGGCGGGCGCGGGACAGGGGCCAGCGGTGAAGGACGGAACGACCACCGGCACGAGGACCGGAGCGACGGACGTCAGGCGGGCGCTGCTGCGGCTGCCGCGGATGCGCCGGACGGCGGCGGTCGCGGTGACCGCCGTCGCGCTCACGGTGGGCGGGGCCGGCTGGGCCGCCCTGCCGGCGGCGGCGGCCGGCACCCCCGTCACGTACGCCGACCACACCTACCCGTCGACGGTGACCGCACCGACGGCGGACAAGCCGCAGAGCAAGGTCTGGCGCAACGACAACGCCTGGTGGTCGGTGCTCATCTCGGCGTCCGCGGGCATCCCGACGATCCACGAGCTGCGCAGCGACCACACGTGGCGGGACACCGGCGTCGCGATCGACACCCGCGCGAGCAGCACCGCCGACACCGAGTCGTTCGGCAGCCAGCTCTACGTCGCGAGCCGGGCGTCCGGCTCGAACCTGCTCTTCTCCCGGTTCACGTACGTGCCGGGCTCGCGGACCTACGCCCGCGACAGCGGTTTCCCGGTGACCATCGCGACCGGCGGCTCGGAGTCGCTGACGATCGCCCGGGACACGGTCGGCACCGTCTGGGCGACGTGGACCCGCGGCTCCCGCGTCTACCTCGCGCACACGACGACGTCCGACACGGCGTGGACCGCGGGCACGACCGTCCCGGTCCCGGACACGACGCTGTCCTCGGACGACATCTCCGGCATCGTGTCCTTCAACCGGTCGGTCGGGATCATGTGGTCCGACCAGCAGAGCGTCGCGGTCCGGTTCGCCATCCACGACGACGGCGACCCCGACACCGCCTGGCGCGTCGAGACGCCGCTGTCCGGCGGCCTCCTCGCCGACGACCACATCAACCTCAAGTCGCTCGTGGACGACGTCCAGGGCCGGGTCTTCGCCGCGGTGAAGACCTCGAAGACGGCGAGCGGGGACGCGATCATCCTCGTGCTCAAGCGGACGAGCAGCGGCACCTGGACGTCGACGACCGGCGCCACCAAGGCGACCGGCGCCACCCGGCCGCAGATCGTCCTCGACTCCGAGCACAGCGTGCTCTACCTGCTCATGACCGCCCCCGAGGCCGGCGGCACGATCTACTACAAGTCCTCGCCGCTGTCGTCGCTGTCGTTCGCGTCGGGCCGGGGCAGCGTCTTCATGCAGGCCTCGGGCGCCAAGCTCAACAACGTCAGCACGACGCGTGACCCGGTGACGAGCGCGACCGGGCTCGTCGCCATCGCCTCGGACGACGCGAACAAGCGGTACTACCACACCGAGATGTCGCTGGCGGACGGCGGCGGGGGCGGCGACACGACGCCGCCGACGGCGCCGGGCGACGTCGCGGCGAGCGCCTCGGCCCCGACGGCGGTCGACGTCACATGGACCGCCTCGACCGACGCGGTCGGCGTCTCCCGGTACGAGGTGCTGCGCAACGGCACCCAGATCGGCACGACGACGACGCTCGCGTACACCGACACGACCGCCGCGCCGTCGACGACGTACACGTACGGCGTCCGGGCCCGTGACGCCGCGGGCAACGTCTCCACGGCCACTTCGGCCGCGCCCGTGACGACCCCGGCCGACCCGAACCCGCCGCCCACGGGCAGCGTGGCCTTCCGCTCGGGCTCGACGTTCTCCACCGCGGGCGCGACCGCGCTGACCGTCGCGAAGCCGGCCGGTCTCGCCGCGGGTGATGTCGTCCTCGCGACGGTCTCGTCGCGCGGCGCACCGAAGATCACCGCACCGGCGGGCTGGACGCTCGTGGGCAGCACGCCGAACTCGACGACGATGGTCCAGGCGGTCTACAGCCACGTCGCAGGCGCGTCGGAGCCGGCGTCGTGGACGTGGACGCTGTCGAAGACGCAGGTCGCCGTCGTCCAGCTCGACGCGTACTCGGGCGTCAGCACGACGACCCCGGTCCGGTCGTTCGCCGGCCAGGCCAACGCGAGCGGGGCCACGATCACGACGCCGGCCGCGGCCGCGACCGCGGGCGACCTCGCCGTGGCGCTCTTCGGCACCGGCCGGGCGTCGGCGATCACGCCGCAGGCCGGGCTCGTGGAGCGCACCGAGGTGATCAGCTCGACCGGGTCGACGAAGGTCTCCGGCGCCGCCGCCGACCGCGCGGTCACGACGACCGGCACGGTCGGCCCGTTCACGGCGACGACCCCGACGGGGTCGGCCGCGAACGTCGGGCAGACCGTCGTCCTCCGGGCGGCCTGAGCCGTACGCACCGGTCGACGGATGCCCCGTGGCGATCGCCACGGGGCATCCGTAGATCGGACGGTATCGACCCAAGTTAGTAACAATACGTAGACAACACATCTACCTTCGGTAACGAGGTGCGCCCGGGGCCCGGGCGCCACGACCGAAGGCTGTTCATGCATCCCGTCACACGCACGATCCTCGGGACGGTCACCGCCGTCGCGATCGCGTCCGCCGGCGCCGGCTGGGCGGCGGCGCCCGCCGCGGCCGCCGGCCTGCCGACCACCTACGCCGGCCCGACGTTCCCCGCGACCGTCGTCGCGCCGTCCGCCGACAAGCAGCAGAGCAAGGTCTGGCGCGCCGACGGTGCCTGGTGGGCCGTCATGGCCGACACCGCGACCGGCACGCCGACGATCCACGAGCTGCTCGGCGACCACACCTGGCGCGACACCGGGATCGCGATCGACACCCGCGCGAACAGCACCGCGGACGTCGAGACGATCGGCACGACGCTCTACGCCGCGAGCCGGACGGCGACCGGCGACCTGCTCTTCAGCCGCTTCACGTACAGCGCCGGCAGCCGGACGTACGTCAAGGACTCCGGCTACCCGGTGACGATCGCGAGCGGCGGCACCGAGTCGCTGTCCATCGCCCGCGACTCCGCCGGGACGATGTGGGCGACGTGGACGAAGAGCTCTCGGGTCCTCTACGCCTACACGACCTCCTCCGACGCCGCCTGGTCGGTCCCGGACTTCGTGCCGTCGACCGACACGACGGTCGCCGCCGACGACGTCTCCGGCATCGTCGCGTTCAACGGCCATGTCGGGATCATGTGGTCCGACCAGCAGAGCTCGGCGTTCCGCTTCGCCGTCCACACCGACGGCCAGGCCGCGGGGACGTGGGCCACCGAGACCCCGCTGTCGGGCACCGGCATCGCCGACGACCACATCAGCCTCAAGGCGGTGACGAACGACTCCCTCGGCCGGGTCTTCGTCGCGCTGAAGACGAGCAACGACGTCGTCACCAAGGTGCCGACCGACCCGCTCGTCGTCGTCCTCAAGCGCGAGAGCAACGGGACGTGGCAGACCGCGACCGGGGCGACCGTCGCCGACGGCGCGACCCGGCCGCAGGTCGTCATCGACTCCGAGCACTCCCTGCTCTACCTGCTCATGACGGCGCCGGTCTCGGGCGGGGCGATCTACTACAAGACCTCGCCGCTGGCCTCGCTGACGTTCGGCGGCGGCCGGGGCGCGGTGTTCATGAAGGCCTCGGGCGCCAAGCTCAACAACATCAGCACGACCAAGGACCCGGTGGCCTCGCCGAGCGGGCTCGTCGCGATCGCCGCGGACGACACCGCGCACCGTTACTACCACGCCGAGATGCCGCTCGCCCCGGCCGGCGACCACCAGCCGCCGACGAACCCCGCCTCGGTGACGTCGACCGTCATGTCGGCGACCTCGGTGCAGTCGTCCTGGCCGGCCGGCACGGACGACGTCAAGGTCGTCTCGTACGACGTCTACCGGGACGGCGACCCCATCGGCACCACGACGAGCCTGAGCTACACCGACACCACCGCCGTCGGCGGGACGACGTACCGGTACGGCGTCCGGTCGGTCGACGCGGCGGGCAACGTGTCGTCCCTGCGGCAGGGCGCCCCCGTGACGACGCCCAAGGTGGGCGGCTCGGTCGTCGTGCACGGCACCGCCAAGGCGGCCACCGCCGGTGCGACCGGCATCACGGTCATCCGCCCGACCACCGTCGTGGCGAACGACATCATGGTCGTCGCCGTGACGGTGCGGACCCTGCCGACGCTCACCGCCCCCTCGGGGTGGACCCGCGTCGTCCAGACCGACAACGGGACGGCGCTGCGGCAGGCGGTGTACTGGAAGAAGGCGGGCGCCTCCGAGCCCGCGTCCTACCGGTGGACGTTCTCGGCCTCGCGGGCCGGCACCGTCCAGCTCGTCGCCTACAAGGGGCTCAGCACGACGGCCCCCGTGCGTGCGGCCGCCGGCAAGGCGAACGCCTCCTCGGCGACGAGCACCGCGCCCGCCGTGGCGTCGGCCGCCGGTGACCGGGTGCTCACGGTCTTCGGGACCGCCCGCACGGGGGCGATCACGCCGATGGCCGGGCTCACCGAGCGGACCGAGGCGACCGTCCCGACCGGGACGACGCTCACGGCCGAGACCTCCGACAAGCAGATCGCGACGACGGGAGGCGTCGGGCCGTTCACGGCGACGACGTCGACCGGTGCTGCCGTGAGCATCGGCCACACCCTGTCGCTGCGCTGGGCCTGACCGCCGCAGGGCGCCGTCGCACCCGGCACGACCGCACCATCGGACGCCGGTCCGAGGCACCGCCTCGGGCCGGCGTCCGGCCGTCCGGGGCCGTCCACGCAGTGGGACAAGTGCCTTAAGGGGACCTCAAGCCGACAGAACTGGTGCAGCAGGCAGCCATAAAGCCCTTGTTAATTCTGCCGTTCACCCCTGTTCAGGGGTTCCCATCCGCTAATGCACCCCCCTAGGTTCGGGCCCGCCCAGGAGGCGCGGATCAAGGTCCCGCCCACCGACGTACCCGGCGACCTGCCGGGTGCCAGACGCTCGGAGCGAGATGCACGGGGAAGCTCGCCATCTGTCCGCCACGACCGCTGCCGGCCCGACCGCCGACAGCGCCGGTGCCGCCCGGAACGACTGCGACACAAGCACGATCATGAGCACGAGCGCCCCCCGGACCCTCCGGGCGCAGAGCGCAAGCCGCCGTTCGGGGAACCCCCGATCGGCCGCACGCAGGAGCCCGGTGCAGCGCTCCGGTAGCCCGAAGGGGTCATCTGCGAACGCTTCCCGGCAGGACTCCTCAAGACGCCGACCCGGCCGTCGAAACACCGGCCAGCGTGCTCCCTTCGCGTTATTCGAGGTGATCTTCGTGCGTCCGCGTCATCGTGTCCGGCCTGCAGGCAGGCTCCGCCGCACGGCAGTCGTCATGGCTGTCGGAGCAACGATCTCGGGCGGGCTGATCGCCGCCGACCTCCACCCCGCGAGCGCCGCGGTCACGTACGTCGTGTCCCCGGGCGGCAGCGACGCGGCGAGCGGCTCGGAGGGCGCGCCGTGGCGCACCCTCGGGGCCTCCTTCAAGAAGCTGCGGCCGGGCGACCGGCTCGTCGTCAAGGGGGGCACCTACGCCGAGCAGGTGAAGGTCACCCCGGTCAAGGGCACCGCGTCCGAGCCGATCACGGTCGTCGCGGCCCCCGGTGAGCGGCCCGTCGTCCAGGGCCTGCTCTGGCTCAAGGGCGCCGACTACTGGACCCTCGACGGGATCAACGTCACCTGGGGCCCGAAGAACACGAGCAGCCAGCACATGGTGAAGATGACCGGCGGCGTCGGCTGGCGGATCACGAACGCCGAGATCTGGGGCGCCCGCTCCTACGCCGGTCTGCTCGTCGCCGGGACCCCGAGCAAGTGGATGGTCGACCACAACTACATCCACGACACGTACAAGAGCAACGGCACCAACCAGGACCACCTGATCTACGTCAACGGCAGCATGGGCGGCGGGATCATCGAGCGGAACCTGCTGGCGCGCAGCGCGAACGGCCGCGGGCTGAAGATCGGTCCGCCGTCCGGCAGCAGCGCCCCGATCGGCAACGTCGTCGTCCGGTACAACACGTTCTACGACAACACCGGCCCGTCGAACCTGCAGCTGTCGTACGGCGCGAGCAGCGTCTCGATCTACCGGAACGTCTTCGACACGTCCGGCAAGGGCAAGCCGAACATCACGACGTACAACCTGTCCGGCAGCGGCAACGTCGCCAAGGACAACGTCGGCTGGCACTCGGACGGCGTCCTCGAGCCGACCAAGGGCCTCGCCGACGGCGGCGGCAACGTCATGGCCGACCCCGGCACCACGGTGACCTCGGCCGGTGTGGTGAAGACGGCGTCCCTGTCGGGCTACGGGCTGACGGCGACCGCCGGCTGACCCGGACCGCGCACCGCCACGACGACCGCGCCGGTCGGCCGGGATCCTCCGGCCGGCCGGCGCGGTCGTCCTGCGACGGGTGTCACCCGGCAGCCGCCCGCGCACCACTTCCCGCCGGCTGACCCGTGCGTCAGGATGAGCGCCGTGACGAACGAGACCGTCGCCCGGGTCGGGCGCGAGCAGCACGTCTTCGCCTTCGGGCCGGACCTGCGGCCGGTGCTCGAGGTCGACCCCGGGTCCGTCGTCCGGCTCGACCTCAACGACTGCTACTTCGGTCAGGTCCGCAGCGAGGCCGACACCCCCGACACCCTCGACGACGCGCTGATCAACGCCGCGACCGGGCCGGTCGCGGTCCGCGGGGCGATGCCCGGTGACACCCTCGTCGTCGACCTGCTCGAGATCACGACCGGTCCGCAGGGGGCCGCGACACTCATGCCGGGCCGCGGCCAGCTCGGGCACCTCCTCGAGAAGCCGACGACCCGGATCCTCACGGTCGAGGGCGGCACCGTGCGGCTGGGCGACCACGTGACGTTCCCGGCCCGGCCGATGGTCGGCGTCATCGGGGTCGCGACCGGTGGCGAGGTCGCCCCGACCCTCGACGCCGGCCCGCACGGCGGCAACCTCGACGACAACCTCAACGCCGCCGGGTCGAGCGTGCTGCTGCCCGTCCGGCAGCCGGGGGCGATGCTCGCGATCGGCGACATGCACGCCGCGATGGGCGACGGCGAGGTGAGCGGCACCGGCGTCGAGATCGACGGCACGGTGCTCGTGCGCGTCGACGTGCTCCGCGGCGTGCAGGCGCACTGGCCGGTCACGGTGACCCCGACGCACTGGGTCACCCACGGCACCGCGGTCGAGGACCTCACCGCTGCCGTCGACGCGGCCTGCCAGGAGGCCGGGCGGCTGCTCGTCGACGAGTGGGGCTTCAGCGTCGAGGACGCGTTCGTGTTCCTCTCCGTCGCGTGCGACGCGGGCATCGCGCAGGCCGTGCACCCGTGCCCCGGCACGGTCATCGCCAAGGTCAAGGTGCCCCGCGTCGACGCCTGCCCGCTGCCGTTCCGCCCGCGCTGACCTGCTGACGAAAGTCTCTGCCCCCGCAACGCCTCCCGACAGGAGATCGACGCCACGATGACGACCACCACCGAGGGCCGCCTCACCTGGACGACCGACGACCGGGACGTCGAGACCTGGTACCGCGTGTACGGCGACCTCGACCCGGCCGCCGCCCTGACCCCGCTCGTCATCCTCCACGGCGGACCGGGGGCGGCGTCGAACTACGTCGAGCCGATCGCCGACCTCGTCGCCCAGACCGGCCGCGCGTGCGTGCTCTACGACCAGGTCGGCTGCGGGAAGTCGCAGCACCTCCCCGACGCCCCGGTCGGGTTCTGGACGCCGCAGCTCTTCAAGGACGAGATCGCCGCGATCACCACGCACCTCGGCATCGCCGACCGCTACATGGTCATCGGCCAGTCGTGGGGCGGCATGCTCGGCATGGAGCACGCCCTCGACCACCCCGCCGGGCTGCGGGCGCTCGTCGTCGCCGACTCTCCGTCGTCCATGCGGCTGTGGGTCGAGGAGGCGAACACCCTTCGCGCGGCCCTGCCGCCGGGCGTCGACGAGACGCTCAAGAAGCACGAGGACGCCGGCACGACGGACACCGCCGAGTACGAGGAGGCGATGAACGTCTTCTACGACAAGCACGTCTGCCGGGTGCCGCAGCCGCAGTGCGTCAAGGACTCCTTCGCCCAGATCGGCGACGACCCGACGGTCTACTTCACGATGAACGGCCCGAGCGAGTTCCACTGCATCGGCACCCTGAAGACCTGGGACATCACCGAGCGGCTCACCGAGGTCGACGTCCCCACGCTGCTCGTCTCCGGCGCCCACGACGAGGCCACCCCACGGATCGTCGGCGAGATCCACGACCGGATCCCCGGCTCGCGCTGGGAGCTCTTCGCGTACTCCAGCCACATGCCGCACGTCGAGGAGCCCGCGAAGTTCAAGGAGGTCGTGAGCCGCTTCCTCGGCGAGCACGACCGGCTCTGAGCCGCGCCCTCGCGCGGCTCCTCAGCCGTCGAGCAGTGCCCGGACGCCGGTGACGACGGCCCGGCCGACGAGACCCAGAAGCCCGGCCGCCGTCGCGAGACCCACGAGGACGTTCGTGATGCGCCACACCGGGGACACGTCCGCGTCGGCCCGCTCCGGGTGCTGCGGGTCGAAGCGGACGCGGACGGGCGTGCCGACCGGCGACGCCTGAGCCGCGCGGCCGAAGCGCAGCAGCCTCACGACGTGCTGCCGGCCGGTGTGGTCGCGGAAGGTGGCCTCCCAGCGCTGGACGCCCCCGTCGTGCTCGTCCTCGACCCGGACGAGGCGGCTCAGGGCCCCGGTCGTGGTCCGGCCCCTCGCCGTGAGGATCAGCTCGTCGCGCGCCCCGCCCAGCGCCGCCACGATCACCTGCCGCAGGACGTACGCGGCCGCCGCGCAGAAGAGCAGGACGACGAGCCAGGTCGCTGCCCCGGCCGCACCGGGCAGCCAGATCGGGGCCGAGAGCACCGCGAGGAGCACGAGCAGGACGAGCCAGAACCGCACCCGCAGGGGCCGCCGGCCCGGCGCCGCCCCCGGAGCGTCCACGTGATCACGATAGGCCGCCGGCGCCGCGTGCGACCAGCCCCACCGGGCGCCGCTAGGGTCGGCCGGGTGTCCTCCCCGTCCGCGCACCCCGGTCGTCGTCGGAGCCTGGTCCGGGCCGCCCGGCTCGCCTACGGCGCCCTCGCCGTCGCGGACGTCCTGCTGTCCGCGTCCGCGTCGCCGGGCGCGGCCCGCGCCCGGAAGGTGACCAAGCCGCTGCTCATGCCGGCGCTCATGGTCGGCCGCAGCGCCCCCACGCGACGGGCACTCGCGCTGTCCGGTGCCGGTGACGTCGCCCTCCTCGGCTCGTCGGACGCCGCGTTCACCGCCGGGCTCGGCGCCTTCCTCGCCGGCCAGGTCGCCTGGGTCCGTGCCCTGCACGGGCGCGGCGGCGGCCTGCTCGCCCGGCGCCCGGCGGTCGCCGTCCCGTACGTCGTCGCAGCCGTCGGCCTCAACGCCTACCTCTGGCGCCGCGCCGGCAAGGACCGGCTCCCGCTCGCCGCCTACAGCGCCGCGCTCACCTCGATGGCGCTCGCCGCCGCCGACACCGGCGACCCGCTCACCGCCGCCGGCGGCGCGCTCTTCATGGCCTCCGACGGGCTCATCGCGCTCGACCGGTTCGGCGGCGTCCGGCTGCCCGCCCAGGACGCCTGGGTGATGGGCACGTACACCGCGGCGCAGGCGCTGCTCGCGCGCGACTGACCCGGGGGCCGCGGACCACCCGGGCGCAGGACGTCGTCCGGACGACTCGACCCGTGGGCATCGCGCGCAGGCACGCGTGGCGGGTGTCATTCGTACGCAGACGACAAATTTCCGGTTTGAACCGTCGGTGTCCCGGGTTACGGTCGAAGAGATGCCTCCTTCATCTCCCGCCGCAGCCGGGCCTCTCGCCTCGCTGTGGCGTATGCGCCTGTACGCCCGCCCTTACGCCGGTCAGATGCTCGTCATGCTCGCGACCGCCCTGCTCGCCGTCGCCGCCGCCATCTCGATCCCGCTCGTCATCCGTCGCATCGTCGACGGGCCCGTGACCCACGGCGACCGCTCCGCGCTGCTGCCGCTGGCCGCGCTCGCGCTCGTCCTCGGCGTCGTCGAGGCGTCGCTGAACTTCACCCGCCGCTGGATCCAGGGCACGTCGACGCTCGGCATGGAGCGCGACATCCGGGACGTGCTCTACCGGCACCTGCAGTCGCTGCCACCCGCGTTCCACGACCGGTGGCTCTCCGGCCAGCTGCTGTCCCGGCTCACGAGCGACCTGTCCGCCGTCCGCCGGTTCTTCGGCTTCGGGCTGATCTTCCTCGTCGCGAACGTCGCGACCTTCGCCGCGATCTGCACGCTGCTCGTGCGGATCGACGTGTTCCTGGGGCTCGTCGTCACCGCCTCGCTCGTGCCGATCGGGTTCCTCTGCGCGCGCTTCCACCACCAGTTCTCCGGGGTGTCCCGCCGGGTGCAGGACCAGACCGGCGACCTCGCCTCGCGGGTCGAGGAGGCCGCCCAGGGGATCCGCGTCGTCAAGGCATTCGGCCGCCGCCGGCACATCGTGGACCAGTACACGGCGGACAGCACCGAGGTCCGTGGCACCCAGCTGGAGAAGGTCCGGATCCGGGCCGGCTTCGCCTCGGTGCTCGACGTCATCCCGAACGCGACCCTCGGCGTCGTCCTCGTGCTCGGGGCGCTGGCCGTCGGGAGCGGCCGGATCAGCCTCGGCGACCTCGTCGCCTTCATCACCCTCGCGCTGCAGCTCGTCTGGCCGGTCGAGGCCCTGGGCTTCATCCTCGCCTCGGCCCAGGAGGCCGGGACGGCGGCCCAGCGGGTCTTCGAGGTGCTCGACACCGAGCCCGAGATCGCGAGCCCGGCGGTGCCGGTCCCGCTCACCGGCCCGGACGGCGGCCCGCCGGTCGGGCGGGTGCGCTTCGAGGGCGTCGGCTACCGGTTCCCCGGGTCCGACCGCGACGTCCTGCACGACATCGACCTCGAGCTCGAGCCCGGTGAGACCCTCGCCCTCGTCGGCACGAGCGGTTCGGGCAAGACGACGCTCGCGATGCTCCTGCCCCGGCTCGCGGACGCGACGCGCGGCCGGGTGACGATCGACGGGCACGACGTCCGCGACGTCGCCCTGCCCGACCTGCGCACCGTCGTCGCGACCGCGTTCGAGGAGCCGATCCTGTTCTCCGCGAGCGTCCGGGAGAACGTCACCCTCGGCCGCCCGGACGCCACCGACGCCGACGTCGAGGCCGCCCTCGACCTCGCCCAGGCGCGCTTCGCCCACGACCTGCCCTGGGGGCTCGACACCCGGGTCGGCGAGCAGGGGATGTCGCTGTCCGGCGGGCAGCGGCAGCGGCTCGCGCTGGCCCGCGCCGTGCTCGGCCGCCCGCGCGTCCTCGTGCTCGACGACCCGCTCTCGGCGCTCGACGTCGAGACCGAGGCGCTCGTCGAGGAGGCGCTGCGCCGGGTGCTCGCCGCGACGACCGCGGTCGTCGTCGTCCACCGGCCCTCGACGGTCGCGCTCGCCGACCGGGTCGCGTTCCTGCGCGACGGCACCGTCGAGGCGGTCGGCACGCACGCCGACCTCATGGCGACGAACCACGCCTACGCCGAGGTCATGGGCGACCCGGCGACGGTCGTCGTCCCCGGTCAGTCCCGGCGCGAGGAGGTGCGGCGATGAGCGCCCCCACGAAGGCACCGAGCGGAGCCGACTGGCGCGGCGTCGCCGCCGAGCACACCGAGAACGTCTCCTCGACGGTCGCCGGCCTGCTCCGCGGCCGCAGCCGCCGGCTCCTCGGCAGCCTGCTCGCCCCGCACCGGCGCACGCTCTGGGTCGTCCTCGGGCTCGTCGTCGTGCAGAACCTCGCCTCGCTCGCGGGCCCGTACCTCATCGGGGCCGGCATCGACCGGGGCATCCCGCCGCTGCTGCGCGGCGAGGGCGGCGGCACGCTGGCGGTCGTCGGTGTCGCGTTCGCCGTCGCGACCGGCCTGCAGGTGCTCACCCAGCGCACCTTCATGCTCCTCACCGGGCGGATCGGGCAGGACGTCGTCCTCGACCTGCGGACCCGGGTCTTCGAGCACTTCCAGCGGCTGTCGATGGCGTTCCACGAGGACTACACCTCGGGGCGGGTCATCTCGCGGCAGACCTCCGACGTCGACGCGATCTCGGAGTTCCTCGACGGCGGCGTGGACGCCGTCGTCCGGGCGCTGCTGTCGATCGTCGGGATCGGCGTGACGATGCTGCTGCTCGACGTGCCGCTCGCCATCGTCGGGCTCGCGTCGTTCGTGCCGCTCTTCGCGCTCACCCTGTGGTTCCGTCGGGAGTCGGCGACGGCGTACCGCACGACCCGCGAGGCGGTCGCGATGGTCATCGTCCAGATCGTCGAGACCCTCACCGGGATCCGGGCCGTCCAGGCGTTCCGCCGCGAGCCGCGCAACGAGGAGATCTTCGCGGCGCTCAACGAGCGGTACCGGGCCGCGAGCCAGAAGTCGTTCTCGCTCATGGCGGTCTACGGCCCCGGGATGAAGCTCATCTCCAACGTGACGATCGCGCTCATCCTCTTCTACGGCGGCACCCGGGTGCTCGACGGCGAGCTCGGGGTCGGCGTCCTCACGGCGTTCCTGCTCTACCTGCGCCGCTTCTTCGACCCGCTCCAGGACCTCGCCCAGTTCTTCAACGCGCTGCAGTCGGCGACGGCGGCGCTCGAGAAGCTGAGCGGCGTCCTCGAGGAGGCCCCCTCGGTGCCGGACGCCGAGCGGCCGCGCGCGCTGCCCGCGCCGCGGGGCGCCGTCCGGTTCGACGCCGTGAGCTTCGGCTACAAGGAGAAGGTCGTGCTCCCCGGCCTCGACCTCCACGTGCCGGCGGGGCAGACCGTCGCGCTCGTCGGGGCGACCGGCGCGGGCAAGACGACGATCGCCCGGCTGCTCGGCCGGTTCTACGACCCGGTCGAGGGCCGGGTGCTCCTCGACGGCGTCGACCTGCGCGAGGTCGAGGAGCACGACCTGCACCGGGCCGTCGTCACGGTGACGCAGGAGAGCTTCCTGTTCTCCGGCTCCGTCGCGGACAACATCGCGTTCGGCCGGCCTGGTGCGAGCCGCGGCGACATCGAGGAGGCGGCCCGCCGGATCGGGGCCCACGAGTTCATCGCGGCGCTGCCCGAGGGCTACGACACCGACGTCCGCAAGCGCGGCGGGCGCCTCTCCGCGGGCCAGCGCCAGCTCGTGTCGTTCGCCCGGGCGTTCCTCGCCGACCCGGCGGTGCTCGTGCTCGACGAGGCGACGTCGTCCCTCGACATCCCGCACGAGCGGCTCGTGCAGTCGGCGCTGCGGACGATCCTCGCCGACCGGACGGCGCTCATCATCGCCCACCGGCTCTCGACCGTGGAGATCGCCGACCGGGTGCTCGTGCTCTCCGACGGCCGCGTCGTCGAGGACGGCCCGCCGCACGAGCTCGCTGCCGGCACCGGCCCCTACGCGCGGCTGCACCACGCGTGGCGGCAGTCGCTGCACCGCACGGGCGCCGCCTAGACCTCCTCAGGCGACGGCCAACGGGTGGTGGCAGGCGACGTTGCGGCCGGGCGCCAGCTCGACGAGCGGCGGGCGCTCGGTGCGGCAGACGTCGGTCGCGAAGGTGCAGCGCGGCGCGAACGGGCAGCCCGGCGGCTTGTCGATCGGGCTCGGGACGTCGCCGGAGAGCACGATCCGCTCCCGCTGCGCCCGGCCGGAGCCGTCGTCGATCTCCGGGACGGCGGACAGCAGCGCCTGCGTGTACGGGTGCAGCGGTGCCGCGAAGACCGCCTCGGCCCCGCCGAGCTCGACGAGCTCGCCGAGGTACATGACGCCGATCCGGTCCGAGACGTGCCGGACGACGCCGAGGTCGTGCGCGATGAAGACGTACGTGAGCCCGAACTCCTCCTGGAGGTCCTCGAGGAGGTTGAGCACCTGGGCCTGGATCGAGACGTCGAGCGCCGAGACCGGCTCGTCGGCGACGATGATCTTCGGGTCGAGGGCGAGCGCCCGGGCGATCCCGATCCGCTGCCGCTGGCCGCCGGAGAACTCGTGCGGGTAGCGCTCGAAGAGCGCGCTGTCGAAGCCGACGACCTCGAGCAGCTCGCGGGCCCGGCGCCGGATCGTCGCGTCGTCGCCGGTCCGGTGGATCCGCATCGGCTCCTCGACGATCGCGGCGGCGCGCCGGCGCGGGTTGAGCGAGGCGTACGGGTCCTGGAAGACCATCTGCAGGCCCTTGCGGTACGGCCGCAGCCGGCGCCGGGACAGGTGCGTGATGTCGGTGCCGTCGAACTCGACGCTGCCCGACGTGAGGTCGGTGAGCCGGACGAGGCAGCGGCCGAGCGTGGACTTGCCGCAGCCGGACTCCCCGACCAGCCCGAGCGTCTCGCCCGTGCGGACGTCGAGCGAGACGCCGTCCACCGCCGTGACGACCTGGCGCGCGGCGCCGATCCCGGTCCGCACCGGGAAGTGCTTGACGACGTCCTTGGCCGAGAGCAGCACGTCGCTCACGAGCGGGCCTCCTCGGCGGCGGTGTCGGCGGAGGACCGCAGGTCGGCGCGCCCTTCCGGGTCGAGCCAGCAGGCGTCGGCGTGGTCGGACCCGGCCCGCGGCACGAGCGGCGGCTGCTCGCCGCACGCGGCATGCGCGAACCGGCAGCGCGGCGAGAAGCGGCACCCGGGCGGCGCCGCGAGCGGCGAGATCGGCGCCCCCGGGATCGCTGCGAGACGTCTGGTCCGCGGCCGGTCGGTGCGCGGGATCGAGCCGAGCAGCCCCCACGTGTACGGGTGCTGCGGGCGGCCGAAGACGTCGGACCGGGCGCCGACCTCGGCGACCCGGCCGCCGTAGAGCACGAGCACCCGGTCGGAGACCTGCGAGACGACGCCCATGTCGTGGGTGATGAGCACGACGGACGACCCGTGGTCACGGCGCAGCCGCTCCATGAGCTGGAGGATCTGGGCCTGGATCGTCACGTCGAGCGCCGTCGTCGGCTCGTCGGCGATGAGCAGCGCCGGGTTGCACGCCAGCGCCATCGCGATGACGACGCGCTGCCGCATGCCGCCGGAGAACTGGTGCGGGTAGGCGTCGACGCGCGACTCGGGGTTGGGGATGCCCACCTCGCGGAGCAGGTCGACGGCCCGGGCCCGGGCCGCCTTCTTCGACACCTTCTCGTGGGCCTGGATCGCCTCGGCGATGTGCCAGCCCGCGGTGTAGACCGGCGTGAGGGCGGTCATCGGGTCCTGGAAGATCATCGCGATCTCCCGGCCGCGGACGGCGCGCATCTCGCCGTCCGACAGACCGAGCAGGTCGCGGCCGCGGAAGGCGACCTCGCCCTCGATCGTCACGTTCGGGTCGGTGAGCAGCCGCATGACCGCCAGGCACGTCACGGACTTGCCCGACCCGGACTCCCCGACGATGCCGAGCACCTGACCGGGCCCGACGGAGAACGAGACGCCGTCGACGGCGGTGACGAGCCCCTGCCGGGTGCGGAACCGCACGCGCAGGTCGCGGACCTCGAGCAGCGGCTCAGGCATGACGCACCCTCGGGTCGAGCCACGCGTAGAGGAGGTCGACGATCGCGTTGGCGAGGACGACGAAGAACGCGGCGTAGATGACGGTGGCCAGGATGACCGGGAGGTCGAAGTTCTGCAGGGCGTTGTAGGTGAGCTTGCCGACGCCCTGCAGCCCGAAGACGACCTCGGTGAGCAGTGCGGAGCCGCCGACGAGGGCGCCGAAGTCGAGCCCGAAGAGGCTGACGACCGGGATGAGGCTCGTGCGCAGCGCGTGCCGGACGAGGATCCGCCGCTCGCTGACCCCCTTGGCACGCGCCGTCCGGACGAAGTCCTCGCCGAGTGCGGTGACCATCTCGCCGCGGAGCACGCGGGCGTAGATGCCGGCGTAGAGCACGGCGAGGGTGAGCCACGGGAAGAGCAGGTGCAGCGCCCACTGCCCGACGCCGTCCGAGAGCGGCGCGTACCCGAGCGGCGGGACCCAGCTGAACACGCTCTCGTGCAACCGGTTCTGGGTCACGAGGTTGACCACCTCGCCGACCCAGTACACCGGCAGCGAGACCCCGACGACGCCGAGCAGCATGATGACCGGGTCGACCCAGGTGCCCCGGTAGCGCGCGGACAGCGCACCCATGAGGATGCCGACGGTCATCCAGATGACCGCCGAGCCGATGACGAGCGACAGCGTCACGGGGATCGCCTGCGTCACCTGCGGGAGCACCTCGGCGCCGCGGTTGACGAACGACGTGAGGTCCCGGTCGACGAACAGCCGCTTCATCATGAGGACGTACTGCACCCAGATCGGCCGGTCGAGACCGAAGGACGCCCGCACCTGGGCGAGCGTCTCCTGGCTCGCGTTGCGGCCGGCGATCCGTGCGGCCGGGTCCGCACCCGGGGTCGCGAAGAAGATGAGGAACACCAGGACGCTGATCGAGAACAGCACGAACACCATGGACGCCAGGCGGCGCAGCGCGAACCGGCCCATCTAGACGGCCCCCCGCAGCTTGGCCTTCGGGTCGAGCGCGTCCCGGACGCCGTCGCCGAGCAGGTTGAGCGCGACCGCGGTGACCGCGATGGCCGCGCCCGGCGCGATGGCGACGGCCGGCCGGGTGTAGAGCAGCCCGAGGCCGTCGTTGATGATCGTGCCCCAGGACGCGTCCGGCGGCTGGACACCGATGGACAGGAACGACAGCGCCGACTCGGTGAGCATGTTGATGCTCGTCATGAGCGGCAGGAAGACGATGACGGTCGGGAGCACGTTGGGCAGCACCTCGCGCACGAGGATCCGCAGGTCCGACGCGCCCGCACCCACCGAGGACTGGATGAACTCCTTCTCCCGCAACGACATCACCTGCCCGCGCAGCGGCCGGGCGACGTACGGCACGTAGATCAGCCCGATGATGAAGACCGGCAGCGCGAGGCTGCCCGCGTCGATCGTCACCGGCCCGAGCGTCACACCGCTCGTCAGCAGCACCACCGAGAGGCAGATCGCGAGCAGGTACACCGGGAACGCCCACAGCACGTCGAGCACGCGCGAGAGCACCCCGTCGACGACCCCGCCGAAGTAGCCCGCGGACACCCCGACGAGCACGGCGAGGGCGCAGCACAGCAGCGCCGAGACGGCGCCGATGAACAGGGAGTTGCGGCCGCCGTAGAGCAGCCGGGCGGCGACGTCCCGGCCCTGCGGGTCCGCGCCGAGCAGGTAGTGCGCCGGGTCGCCGGTCGGGCCGATCGGGGTGACGCCGAGCCCGAGGCCGCCGGCCTCGGCCTGCATGACGGGCACCTCCTGCCCGTCGACGACCGTCGTGCCGTTGACGTTGCTCGTGAAGGCGTCGGTGCCCGCGATGCTCTTCTCGTAGACCGGGGCGAGCAGGCAGGCGGCGACGACGAGGAGCAGGACGACGGCCGAGCCCATGGCGACGCGGTCGCGCCGCAGGTGCCGCAGCGCCGTCCGCCAGGGGCCCGTCGCCGGCACGGGCCCGGACGCCGGTTGCCCGGCCGGGGACGCCGAGGGCGCCTCCGGCCGGGCAACGGGTGCGTGCGTGGGGCCGTCGGTCACTGGACCCACAGCTGGCTGACCAGCATGTAGAACTGCTTGCTGAACTGGTAGTTGCCGACCCGCTTGCCGAGGAAGTCGATCTTCTTCGGAGTGATGAGCGGGGCCTGCGGCGAGTCGGTCATGACGGCCTTGTCGACCTGCGCCCAGATCTCGTCGGCCGCCTTCTGGTCGGTGACGCCGAGCGCGAGTGCCTTGTCCATCTGCGCCTGGACGTCCTTGTTGCAGTAGCCCGCGATGTTGATGGAGGAGTCCGACTCCGGCACGAACGACGCGCAGCCGAGGAGCACGTTGAGGAAGTCCGAGGCCGCCGGGTAGTCCTGGTACCACTGCGACAGGCTGATCTGGACCTTGTTCTTCGTGTTCTGGATGTAGGTGAACTGGATGTTCCCCGAGATCGGCTTGGCGGTCGCCTTGTAGCCGATCTGGGTCAGCGTGCTCGCGACGTTCTCGCCGATCGCCTTGTTCACCTCGTCGTCCTGGACGATGACCTGGACCTCCTGGCCCGCCGTCCCGGACTCCTGGACGAGCTGCTTCGCCTTCTCCAGGTCGGGCGCGGTCCACGTGGCGCCGGCCGGCTTGGAGTACTGGCAGTCGTCGACGTGCCCCGGGAAGCCCGGCGGCAGGATCGTGCAGACCGGTGCGGCGAGGTTCGATCCGCCGAAGAGCTTGACGATCGCCGCGCGGTCGACCGCGTAGTTGACGGCCTGGCGCGCCTTGAGGTTGTCGAACGGCGGGATGTTGACGTTCATCGGCAGGTACCAGTAGGCGGTCAGCGCGTTGACGTGCGCCTGGTCGGCGTAGGTGGTGCCGATCTCGCCGAGCCGGTCGGCCGGGATGTCGTCGAAGACCCAGTCCGCCTGCCCGTTCTGGACGGCGGTGACGGCGGCCTCGACGGTCTGGCCGAACTGCATGGTGATCTGGTCCGGGTAGCCCTCCGGCTGCGCGGCGCGGTTCCACTCGGTGAAGTTCGGGTTCCGCTTGAGGACGAGCGCCTTGTTCGGGTCGTACGACTCGAACATGTAGGCGCCGGTGCCGGCGATCGGCTTGGTGCCGGCGTCCTCGGCGGGGGCGTCCTTCGGCAGCACGGACGCGTGCGGGACGGCGAGCTTGTAGAGGATCTCGGCGTCCGGCGCCTTGAGGTTGATCGTCACCGTGCCGGCCGCGGCGTCCCCGACGACACCGCCCTCGAGGGTGCAGGTCTTCGGTGTCTTGATGCACGCGTCGGCGCCGACGATGCCGCTGTAGAAGGAGCCGGCCGTCGGGCTGCTCACCTTGTAGAGTCGCTGGAAGGAGGCGACGACGTCGTCGACGGTCACCTCCTTGCCGTCGGAGAACTTGATCCCCTTGCGGAGCGTGAAGACGTACGTCTTCCCGTCGTTCGTCGGCGTCGGGATCGACTCGGCGAGGTCCGGGACGACGGTGAAGGACGCCTCGCCGTCCGCCTTCGTGAAGGCGACGAGCCCGTCGTACGTGGCCTGGTAGAGCTGCCAGTACTGCAGGGTGTAGTTCACCTGCGGGTCGAGGGTGCCGCCGGCGGCCTTGGCGAGGGCGAGGAACGTGCCGCCCTTGTGCGCGGGGTCGAACGGGCGGACCGTGCCAGCGCTCGCGGCGGAGGTGCCGCTGCCGGTACCGGTGCCGGAGGCGGTGGGGGTCGACGACCCACCGCTGCAGGCCGCGAGGAGCGCGACGGCGGCCACCGATCCGGCGAGGGCTGCTGACTGACGGGACAGGCGCATGGGTGCTCCAGGAGGCTTGGCGCGATGGGGGCGACAGCGCTGTCGTAGCGTCGCGGCACGGCTGCCCCCGGCACAAGGACTCCTGGGAAGAGATACCTGGTCGTAACGTCATCCGACGACTTCACGCCCTCACGGGCGGCCGGGCCGGGGAACGAGCCCGGAGCCATCGGGAGCAATGCGACGTCCGACGTCACGTCAGGCAAGCATGGACAACCTGTCACCGGACCTCGCTAGGCTCCGGAGCTCACATGATCCTTCGGGGAGGACTGATGTCTGCGGGCCAGGAAGGGCGCGTGTCCAGAACGGGGCACGTGTCGCACGTCGGACGGCGCACGGGCGCCGCACGGCGGGTACTCAGGACGGCGGTCGCAGCACTGGCCGTCAGCACGGTCACGGCGACCCTCGCCGTGGCACCGGCACGGGCCGCCGACGAGGCGAAGCCGACGCCCACCGAGCTCAACGCGCGGGTCTACCCGGGCGTCCAGCTGATCCAGGTCGACTTCGAGGCGCAGCTGACGGTGCCCGAGCCGGTGCTCGACCAGAAGGCCTTCAACCGGCTCCTCGACCGGCTGACGCGGCAGATCCTCACCGGCACCGTCGACTACACGGAGAAGGCCCTTCTCCAGGCGATGGTCGACGAGATCGAGAAGGCGCCGCTCACGTACCTCAAGCCGACGAAGGCGCTGAGCCGCGCGGACGGCAAGCTCACCGGTGTCGGCACCGGCTGGGTCGTCACGCCGGACGGCTACGTCGTGACGGCCGCCCACGTCGTCTCCCCCGACGCCGCCGAGCTGCGCGCGGAGTTCGCCGCCACCGGCCTCGACGAGTTCAACACCCGCGCCGCGCGGACCTCGCGGCGAGCAACCAGACCAACGAGGTGAAGTTCACGGCGAGCGAGATCCGGCAGCTCACGAAGGCCGTCGCGGTCTTCAACGCCAAGTACCTCAAGGTCGGCAAGATCACCAAGAGCGTCTCCGCGGAGATCGGTGTCGCCGTCGCGGGCTTCGGCAAGGGCCGCAAGGGCAAGCCCGCCGAGGTCGTCAGCGTCGGCAAGCCGTACCCGGGCAAGGACGTCGCGATCCTCAAGCTCGAGGGCGAGTCGAACTTCCCGACGCTGCCGCTCGGGCAGAACACCGACGTCCAGCAGGGCGAGTCGCTCTACGTGGCGGGCTACCCGGCGGCCTCGACGTTCCTCAGCGGGCTGTCGAAGGACTCCGAGGTCCAGCCCACGGTGACGACCGGCCCGCTGACGGCGATCAAGAGCGCCGAGTCCGGGATGCCGGTCTTCCAGACCCAGGCGCCGGCGAGCCCGGGCAACTCCGGCGGCCCGGTGCTCGACGACCAGGGCCACGTCGTCGGCGTGCTCGTCGCCTCGGCGGTCGACAGCAAGGGCGTCGCACTGGAGAACCAGGAGTTCGTCATCCCGGTCTCCGTCGTCCGTGAGGCCCTGCAGCAGAAGAACATCACGCCCAAGGAGAGCCAGTCGACGGCGACGTACGACGAGGCGCTCGACGAGTTCTACGACAAGCACTACAAGAACGCCATGCCGCTCTTCCAGCGGGTCAAGAACCTGTACGGCGGCCACCCCTACGTCGACCAGTACATCGCCGACAGCCAGACGGCGATCGACCAGGGCAAGGACGAGACCCCGAAGCCCGTCTGGATCTGGGTGCTCCTCGCGGGCGTCGTGCTGGCCGTCGTCCTCGGCATCGTCCTGCTCCTGCTGCTCCTGCGCCGCCGCGGGCGCAAGAAGGCGGCGGCCCCGGCCGCCGTCCCGCAGTACCAGTTCGCCGGGGCCGGCGGGTACCCCGCACCGGACCAGCAGGGCTACCCCCAGCAGCCCGGGTACCCGCAGCAGGGCTACCCGCAGCAGGGGTACCCCCAGCAGCCCGGCTACCCGGGGGCGCCGCAGCAGCCGGGCGGCTACCCGCAGCAGGGCTACGGCCAGCCCGGCTACCCGCAGCAGGGGTACCCGCAGCAGGGCTACCCGCAGGCGCAGCCGGGCTACCCGGCACCGCAGGGCGCCCCGCAGGCCGCACCGCAGGGCGCGCCGGTGCCGCCGCCGCAGGACGGCAGCACGCCGCCCGGGCAGTGGGCTCCCCCGGTGGTCCCGCACGCGGCACCACCGGCGCCGGCGGAGCCGCAGCCTCCTGCGCCGCCGGCCTGGCAGACCGCGCCGCCGCCCACGGACGACGACGCGATGCCCCCGCCCCCGCCGCCGCAGCAGCCGTAGGTCGGCACCGCAGGTCGTCGTCCGACACGTGGTCGGACGGCGACCTGCGGCATGTCCAGGCCCTACGCTCCGACCGTGAATTCGTCCCATGACCGGGCGCGTTCGTGGGTCGGAGTCGGGTACGTCCTGCTCGCCGCGACGCTGTTCTCGGTCAACGGCACCGTGAGCAAGCTCGTCATGGCCGCCGGGCTCTCGTCGCTGCGGCTCGTCGAGATCCGCTGCCTCGGCGCGGCACTGCTCTTCGCGGTCATCGCCTCCTGGCGGCGCCCCGGGTCACTGCGGATCGGACGGCGCGAGCTCGGCTTCGTCTGCGTCTACGGCGTCGTCGGGCTCGCCCTCGTGCAGTGGCTGTACCTCGTGGCGATGACCCGGATGCCGGTGAGCATCAGCCTGCTCATCGAGTTCACGGCTCCCCTGCTCATCGCGCTGTGGGTGCGCTACGTCCGCAAGGAGCCGGTCCGCGGCCGGATCTGGGTGGCGCTGGTGCTGACCCTCGCCGGGCTCGCCCTCGTCGCCCAGGTGTGGGCCGGGCTGACGCTCGACGCCGTCGGCGTCGTCGCCGCGAGCCTCGCGGCGGTGGCACTGGCGGCGTACTACCTGCTCGGGGAGCGCGGCCTCGCCCGGCGCGACCCCTGGTCGCTCGCGGCCTGGAGCTTCGCCGCGGCGGCCGTCTTCTGGGCCCTGCTCCAGCCGTGGTGGACCTACCCCTTCGCCCAGCTCGGCGTCGATGTCGGGCTACGGGGCAACGGCACCGGCCCCCTCGTGCCGACGTGGATGCTCGTCGGCTGGGTCGTCGTCCTCGGCACCCTCGCGCCGTTCGCCCTCGTGCTCACCGCCCTGACCCGGATCGGCGCCACCCGGGTCGGTCTCGTCGGGACCGCCGAGCCGCCGCTCGCCGGCCTCGTCGCCTGGGCCGCGATCGGCGAGACCCTGACCACCGTCCAGATCGTCGGCGGTGCCGTCGTCCTCGCCGGGATCGTGCTCGCGGAGTCGGCGCGGGCGCCGCAGCCGACGCAGGCGCTGCCTGCGGAGGGGCTGGCGGCCTGACCGGTGCACGACCGCCCGGGCCATCCGCGGATGCTCGGTCGAGGGCACGGCCCGACACTGCGCATATGGTGCAGATCGGATACACGCTCATGTGCGAGCAGGCCGGACCCCGCGAGCTCGTCCGCTTCGCCGCGGAGGCCGAGGAGGCGGGCTTCCCCTTCGCCGTCATGAGCGACCACTACTTCCCGTGGCTCGACAGCCAGGGCCACTCCCCGTACGCGTGGAGCGTCCTCGGTGCGGTCGCCCAGGCCACGCAACGGCTCGAGCTCATGACGTACGTGACCTGCCCGACGGTCCGGTACCACCCGGCGGTCGTCGCGCAGAAGGCCGCGACGGTCGGGCTGCTCTCCGACGGGCGGTTCACGCTCGGGCTCGGCGCGGGCGAGAACCTCAACGAGCACGTCGTCGGCGGCGGCTGGCCGCCGGTCAACGTCCGGCACGACATGCTCGGCGAGGCGCTCGACATCATCGACGCGCTGTTCGACGGCGGCTACGTCACGTACCAGGGCAAGCACTTCCACGTGGACTCCGCGAAGCTCTGGGACCTCCCCGAGCACCGCGTGCCGATCGGCGTCGCAGTCTCCGGCCCGCAGTCGGTCCGCGCCTTCGCCCCGAAGGCCGACGTCATGATCTCGACCGAGCCCGACCCCGAGCTCGGCCCGCAGTGGGACGCCGAGTCGCGCGGCTCCGGGACCGCCCGCAAGGTCGGCCAGCTGCCGGTCTCCTGGGACGCGGACGCGGACGCCGCCGTGGCCCGCGCCCACGACCAGTTCCGCTGGTTCGCCGGCGGCTGGAAGGTCAACGCCGAGCTCCCCGGGACGGCGGCGTTCGCCGGCGCCTCGCAGTTCGTCCGCCCCGAGGACGTCGCGCAGCAGATCCCGTGCGGCGACGACGTCGAGAAGATCGTCGAGGGCGTCCGCCCGTTCGTCGAGGCCGGTTACACGGACGTCGCGCTCGTCCAGATCGGCGGCGACGCCCAGGGCCCGTTCCTCGAGGCCGCGACCAAGGAGATCCTCCCGGCGCTGGCGGAGGCCTTCGGCTGACAGACCAGGTGCGCGTCATCAGCTCGCGCGTCACCGTCCTCTGGCGGGTCAACGACCCCAAACGCGCGCCTTGGGGTGCGGAATCCGCCAGAGGACGTGCTGGCGGCGGCGTCCGGACGCGCCCCTCACCCGTGGGACCATGGAGTACGTGACTGCGACACCCACGGACGCCCGACCGACTGACGCCCCCGCGCTCCTCGACGCCCCGCTCGGCCCGCTCGACGGCCGGTACCGGGCGGCGGTCGCGCCGCTGGCGGAGCACCTGTCCGAGGCGGCGCTCAACCGGGAGCGGGTCCGGGTCGAGGTCGAGTGGCTGATCCACCTCACGCAGACGGGTGCGGTCCCGGGGCTGCGCCGGCTCACGGACGACGAGACGGCGCGGCTGCGCGCCGTCGTCGCGACGTTCGACGCGTCGTCCGTCGCCGAGATCGCGGCCACCGAGCGCGTCACGCTGCACGACGTCAAGGCCGTCGAGTACTTCGTCAAGAAGCGGATGGAGGGGACGTCTCTCGCCGACCTCGGCGAGATCGTCCACCTGTTCTGCACGAGCGAGGACGTCAACAACCTCGCGTACGCGCTCATGGTCAAGGGGGCCGTCGAGCAGGTCTGGCTGCCCGCGGCGTCCGCCCTCGTCGACGACGTCGCGGCGATGGCCCGCGAGCACGCCGGCGCCGCGATGCTCGCCCGCACCCACGGCCAGCCGGCGACGCCGACGACGCTGGGCAAGGAGCTCGCCGTCCTCGCGCACCGGCTGCGCCGCCAGCTGCGCCGCATCGGGCGGGCCGAGTACCTCGGCAAGATCAACGGCGCGACGGGCACCTTCTCCGCGCACGTCGCCGGCGCCCCCGCGACCGACTGGCCGCAGGTCTCGAGGACCTTCGTCGAGCAGCTCGGCCTCACGTGGAACCCGCTGACGACGCAGATCGAGTCGCACGACTGGCAGGCCGAGCTCTACGCCGACGTCGCGCGGTTCAACCGGATCCTGCACAACCTCGCGACCGACGTCTGGACGTACATCTCGCTCGGCTACTTCGCCCAGGTGCGCGGCCAGGGCACCGTCGGCTCCAGCACGATGCCGCACAAGGTCAACCCGATCCGCTTCGAGAACGCCGAGGCGAACCTCGAGGTGAGCAACGCCCTGCTCGACGTCCTCGCCTCGACCCTCGTCACGTCGCGGATGCAGCGCGACCTCACCGACTCCTCGATGCAGCGCAACGTCGGGACGGCGTTCGGCCACTCGCTGCTCGCGATCGACAACGCCCGCAAGGGCCTGGCCGGCCTCGACGTCGACGCCGCGGCCCTCGCGCGCGACCTCGACGCGACGTGGGAGGTGCTCGGCGAGGCGGTGCAGTCCGTCATGCGCGTGCACGGCCTCGACCAGCCCTACGAGCGGCTCAAGGAGCTCACCCGGGGTCGCCGGGTCGACGCCGCCGCGATGCGCGAGTTCGTGCTCGGGCTCGGCCTGCCGGACGACGTCCAGCAGCGCCTGCTCGACCTCACCCCGGGCACGTACACCGGGATCGCAGCCGATCTCGTGACCTACCTCGACCGCTGACCTGCGCCGCCGGGCCTCATGTGACGAGCGGCTCACCCTCGGTGCCAACCCCGCGCTGACCTGCGGCGACGCGGTCAGGGTAGGGACCTCGTACCCCCGTTCGGAGCAGCCGGCGCACCTAGCGTCGAGGCGACGGACCGGGCTGCGCGGGAGGCCTGGCCGAGGCCGAGGGCAGCACCTCGAGGAGGCCGCCATGGAAGACCGGGAGATCCTGGACTGCATCCAGGGACTCGTCGCCGAGGAGCGCAAGCTCCGTGCCCTGCGGGACAGCGGGGAGGTCAGCGAGGAGGTCGAGGTCAAGCGCCTCGCTCAGCTCGAGACGAACCTCGACCAGATGTGGGACACCCTGCGGCGACGCCGGGCGATGCGGGCGGCCGGGCTCGACCCGGACACCGTCGAGCAGCGCCCGTCGCTCCAGGTGGAGGCCTACGTCCAGTAGCTCCGCGCGTGCTCAGCCGACGGTGAAGGACACCCGTGGCCCGTTGTGCCACGTGCCGTCGGCGAGCATGTAGGCGACGTTCGCCAGGTAGGTGCCGGGTGCGTAGCTGCGCCGGCCCTGGAAGTACTTGTCGACGGACACCGTCGTGTTGTCGTGGTGGAACGCCACGTCGAGCGGGTTGCCGTCCGCGTCCACCTGGCTGTCGCCGGCGCCGCGGACGGCGATCTGCAGCTCCCGGAAGTGGACCTTGCGCGTGACCTCGACCCGCCCGTTGAGCGTCACCGTGCCGTCGGCGCCCACCGCGACCCGGGGTTCGTCGGTCCAGACCCCGTCGGCGTCGAACGGCCTGATCGTGAAGCCGTTCGTCGGGCCGTCGACCATCGGGCCGCCGGGCACCACGTAACGGACGAGGGCGTAGTAGCGGCCCGGTTTCTGGATCGTCTTGGTCCCGGCGAGCGTGACGGACGACGTGACGCGCGCGCCGTCCCTGCTCTCGACGGCACCCACGCTGTTGCCGGCCGAGTCCTTGACGATGAGCCGCAGCATCGTGAACGTCGCCGGTGCGTCCACCCGGACGGTGACCATGACGTCGACGGTCCGCCCGGCACGGGACAGGGTCGGCTCGGGGGCCGAGACCGCGATCTTCTTCTTCGAGCCCGTCGTGCCGGTGGCGGTCGAGCGCTTCGAGGCGGAACGCGACGGGCCCGAGGAGGCGCCGGACGACGGGCCGGACGACGGGAGCGGCGTGCCGGACGGCGCCGACGCCGGGGTGGTCACCGGTGCGGCACCGCTCGCCGTGACGCCGACCGGTGATGCGCTCGGCGCCCCGACGACGACGTCCCCGCCGGGCCGCCCGAGCAGCACGCCGACGACGACCGCGAGGACGGCGACGGCAGCGGCCGCGGACACCCAGGCCACGAGCCCACGC
>NZ_MWLL01000215.1 GCF_002198675.1 Kineosporia sp. R_H_3
CGGGTAGGGCCGGCGGGCGCGAACGCCCTCAGATGGCTCTCGCCCGCTCGTGGACCGTCGGCAGGAGAGCGGCCACGGCTGGGGTGAGGGTGTCCGGGCGCAGTCCCTTCACGTCGTACACGAGGATCGTGGAGAACCTGCCGTCTGTGCAGACCTGGCCGGTGACTCCCTGAGGCGACTCCTGAGTGGGGAACACAGTGACGACCGAGGTCGACCCTGCCGGCTGCCCTTGGAGTTCGAGCATCTGGGAGAACAACGAGCACGCCTCGTCCGGCTCGAGCGCCTCGCCGGCGGTCACTCGTGCGGCGGCCGTGCGCAGACTCTCGAGGTTCTGCTGGTTCGACACCAGGCCGGCAGGCTCGAGGTCACGGGCGACCTCTGGCAATGCTTGCGCCCACTCGGGTGACGTGACCGATGCTGCCTGGACATATGCCCCCTTGCCGTTCCACCAGCGGCAGTGCGGCAGACCACCGGTACGGCCGTGCTCCGGCTGCGCGTGGAACCCGACGAGGTTGGTGAGGTCGGTCTCGGTCAGCAGCCTGCACGCGTCCTGAGCGCCCGCAGCCGTGGTGGCGCGGACGGTGGACACCTGTCCGGCAGCGGGCGGGCCAGAAGACGAGCACGCGGCGAGGAGGACGCAGCTCGCCACGGCCAAGAGGAGGCGCACGGGGGCACGGTATCTCCCCGTGATCCGGTAGAGCGTCCGGCGCGAGCTCGAGGCGCGGGCTGGTCCGGAACCTTCCTCGCCGACGGACGCCAGGACCGCGGAAGAGGGGACTCAGAGCCGACCGGCCTCGATGATCCGCCGCAGGAACCGCCGGGTCCGGTCCTCGACCGGGTCACCGAGCACCTGCTCGGGCGGCCCGGACTCGAGCACCCGCCCGCCGTCGAGGAAGCAGACGCTGTCGGCGACCTGGCGCGCGAAACCCATCTCGTGCGTCGCCACCAGCATCGTCATCCCCTCGGTCTTCAGCTCCTTGAGCATGCCGAGGACCTCGCCGACGAGCTCGGGGTCGAGGGCGGAGGTGACCTCGTCGAAGAGCATGAGGACCGGGTCGTTGACGAGGGCCCGGGCGATGGCGACGCGCTGCTGCTGGCCGCCGGAGAGCTGGTCGGGGTGCGCGCCCGCGCGGTCGCGCAGGCCGACCCGGTCGAGCATCGCGAGGGCCTTGTCCTCGGCGACGTCCCGGGCGATGCCGTGCACCTTGCGGGGCGCGAGGGTGACGTTGTCGAGCACGGTGAGGTGCGGGAAGAGGTTGAACGACTGGAAGACGATGCCCATCCGGGCGCGGACGGCGTCCGCGTCGACGCGGGGGTCGGTGACGTCCCGGCCCTCGAGGAGGACGGCGCCGTCGTCGACGTCCTCGAGCAGGTCGATGCACCGCAGCAGCGTCGACTTGCCGGAGCCGGAGGCGCCGATGAGGACGACGACGTCGTGGGCGTCGACGTCGAGGTCGAGGCCGTCGAGGACGACGGTGCGGCCGTACACCTTGCGCAGGGCCTGCACCTGGAGAAGCGGTTCGCCGGTCATGCCCGGCCGCCCGTGAAGGTGTACCCGTTGCGGCGCGCGATGTGGTCGGTGAACCGGGTGAGGGGGATGGAGATGAGCACGAACAGGACGCCGGCGACGACGTAGGGGGTGAAGCTCGCGGTCTCGGAGGTCTGGATCTGGGCGTACCGGATCGCGTCGAGGATCGTGCCGCCGACGGAGATGAGGCCGGCGTCCTTCTGGAGGCTCACGACGTCGTTGAGCAGGGGCGGGACGACGCGCCGCACGGCCTGCGGCAGGACGACGAAGCGCATGGTCTGCGTGTTCGACAGGCCGAGCGAGCGCGCGGCGGCCCGCTGGCTGGGGTGGATCGACTCGATGCCGGCGCGGAGCACCTCGGCGACGTAGGCCGAGTACGTCATGGTCAGCGCGATGGTGCCGAGGACGGCCTGGCTCTGCGGGGTGCCCTGCAGACGCAGCCCCGGCACCCCGAAGAGCACGAGGTAGAGCACGATGATCATCGGGGTGCCGCGGAACAGGTCGATGTAGCCGGTGGCCAGCGCCCGTACCGGCCACAGGACCGGGCTGCGCGACGTCCGGAGCACGGCCAGCAGCAGGCCGAAGACGAGCATGAGGGCGCTCGCCGCGAGCCAGACCCGCACGTTGAGCCAGAGCCCGGTCGCGACGTCCGGCAGCGCCGTCCACGCGACCCGCGGGTCGAAGAACGACGCCTGTACCCGTGCCCACCCCGGGGACGTGACCGTGACAAGCACGACCGCGCCGACGAGGACGACGGTGCTCGCCGCGGAGACGAGCACCGAGCGGCGCGTCCTGCCGCGCCGGTAGGCGTCGCGGTCGCGCTGGCGCGCGGACGGCGTCCAGGTGGTCGTCATCGACGGGCCCACGAAGACGCCGCCGCGTACCGGCGACGCGAAGCAGGACGTGTCACGACAGGACGGGCGCGCCCGCCGTGCTCGTGAGCCACTGCTCCTCGAGCTTCTTCAGCGTGCCGTCGGCGCGCAGCGCGTCCACGGCCTGCGAGACGCAGGGGGTGAGCGCGCTGCCCTTGTCGAGCACGAGCCCGAACTGCTCGGGGGTGCCGGTGCCGCTCGGGAGCTGGCCGAGGACGGCGCCGTCGTCGAGGCCGCCGTCCTTCGTGCCGACCGCTGCGAGGAACAGTGCCGTCGGCAGGTCGACGACGATGGCGTCGATCGTGCCGTTCGAGAGGGCGAGCTTCGCGTCGTCGTTCGTGTTGAACACGGCGGCCTTCGTCGCCGGCTTGATGACGTCCTCGATGGCCTTGAAGGACGTCGTCCCGACCTGGGCTCCGAACTTCACCTTCGCGAGGTCGGCGAGCGTCTTCGCCCCGGCGGCCTTGCTGCCCTTCACGGTGACGACGGCCTGGGCGACGTCGTAGTAGCCGGCGGAGAAGTCGATGTTCTTCTTGCGCTCGTCGGTGATGGAGAACTGGTTCACCGCGAAGTCGAAGGTCTTCGGCCCGGGCGCGATGACGCTGTTGAAGCTCGCGACGGTCCACTTCACCTCGGCGTTCGAGAAGCCGAGCTTCGTCGCCACCGCGTACGTCACGGCGGACTCGTAGCCCTTGCCGTTCGTCGGGTCGTCGTCGGAGAACCAGGGCTCGAAGGCCGGCTTGTCCGTCCCGACGGTCAGCGTGCCCGCGGTCTTCAGCGCGAGGGCGTCCTTGGCGCAGGCGTCGGCGGACGACGTCGCGGCCGAGGGGGTGGCCGCGGGCGTGGTCGCCGCGGCGTCGCCGGTGCTGTCCTGCGGGGCGCAGGCGGCGAGCGCGGCGACGGCGGCGAGACCGCCGACGACGGCGAGCACGGTGCGGCGGGCCGCCAGGGGCGAACGGGACATCGGGGGGCCTTTCGACGTCGGGACGAGGTGCCTGGGCAGGTGCCTGGGGGAGGTGCCCGGCGCACCGGACGGCGCCAGGGTAGTCGTCCCATGTTTCGCGCCGCCCGCCGTCCGGGTGAGCCGATACGCGACCGTGACGGGAGTGCTACGGCCCATCTCCCACTAGAGTCGGCGCGTGGCTACCGGCTGGCTCGTCGTGGGGGCGGTGACCGCCGCGGGCGTGCTCTTCTTCGCCGCCGCGATGGCGGCCAACCGCGTGCTGCGCCCGCGCGTGCCGACCCTCGAGAAGGTCACGACGTACGAGAGCGGCGTCGACCCGGTCGGCCGGGGCTGGTCGCAGACCAACGTCAGGTACTACCTGTACGCGTTCCTCTACGTGGTCTTCGCCGTCGACGCGGTCTACCTGTTCCCGTGGGCGACGGTCGTCGAGACCTTCGGCTGGGCGACGGTGGCCGAGATGGGCGTCTTCCTCGGGATCCTCGCCGTCGGCCTGCTCCACGCCTGGCGGCGCGGGGCGCTCGCCTGGCAGGGCGCCCGCCGGCACGGCGGGTCGGCGTCCGGCCCGACGTCCGGGCTGTCCGCCGGCGGGATGTCCGGCACCGGGCGGGGCACCGCATGAGCGACGTTGAGCGGCGCCGGGTCGACCTCGGGATGCCCGGGGTCGGCGTCCTGCAGTCCGTCGCGCCGTACCCGCTGCGCGTCGTCCTCAACTGGGGCCGCAAGTACAGCCTCTGGGTCTTCAACTTCGGGCTCGCCTGCTGCGCCATCGAGTTCATCGCGGCGAGCATGGGCCGGCACGACTTCATCCGGCTCGGGGTCATCCCGTTCGCGCACGGCCCCCGGCAGGCCGACCTCATGATCGTCTCGGGCACCGTGACCGACAAGATGGCGCCCGCCGTCCGCCGGCTCTGGGAGCAGATGCCGGAGCCGAAGTACGTCATCTCGTTCGGTGCGTGCTCGAACTCCGGCGGCCCCTACTGGGACTCCTACTGCGTGACGAAGGGCGTCGACCAGATCATCCCGGTCGACGTCTACGTGCCCGGCTGCCCGCCGCGGCCCGAGGCGTTGCTCCAGGGCATCGTCAAGCTCCAGGAGAAGATCGCGGCCGAGAACCTCGGCGAGCGCTACCGCCGCCCTGCTGCTGCGGCGCACCGGGGGCGACGGCCGCGGGGG
>NZ_MWLL01000216.1 GCF_002198675.1 Kineosporia sp. R_H_3
ACCTGGCCCCCTTCCCCCGGATCACCTCCCGCCCCGTGCCGGCACCGGTCGCGGCGTCGTCCGGCGCACCCGGCACCCTCGACACCGACATCGTCACCCTGCTGCGCCCGGACGCCCTCGTGCACGACGCCGACGGCCCGGTGCTGTCGCTCGACGACACCGGTGAGCGGCTCGTCACGGCCCGGCTCGACCGCCTCGGGGGCGCCGGCCGGACGGCCCTGTGCGCCGCCGTGGTCCAGCCGGGCGACACGTCCGACGCGCGCGTCACGATGACCACGCCGGTCGCCCTGCCCGTCGGTGCGCAGCTCCGCCTGGAGCTGCTCGTCACCGGCAGCGCACGACTTCGGGTCGTCGTCGAGGGGCCCGACGGGCAGGCGGTCGCGGTGCGCCGCTGGTCGGACGACGTGCTCTACGAGGGGCCGCACACCGTGCTGCTCCCGGTCGGCACGCAGGTGCGGACGGCGGCCGCCGTCCGCGTGCGGCCCGCCACCCCCGACGCCGGGATCTGCGTCGTCGCCGCCGACGTGGTGCGTGCCCGGTGACCGCGACCCCCGCCGTCGGTGCGGCACCGGAGGTCGACTCGCCGGCACCGCTCCCCCTCGGAGCCCCGGCCGGGCGGCCGCCCACCCGGCCCGGGCACGACCTGCCCGTCCTCGAGGTGTACCGGGCGGCGGCCGCTGCCCTCGTCCTGCTGACCCACGTGGGCTTCGAGAGCGGGGCCGGCACCCGGGGGCCCTGGGCCGGCTGGCTCGCCCGCGGGGACGCGGGTGTCGCGGTCTTCTTCGTCCTGTCCGGCTTCCTCCTCATGCGGCCGCGGGTGCTCGCCGCGCGCGGTCTGGCCCCGGTGGTGCGGGCGGCCCCGTACCTGTGGCGGCGCGCCGTGCGCCTCCTCCCGGCGTACCTGCTCGCCGTGGCCGGCCTCGCCCTGCTGGTGCCGGGTGCCGCCGCGCGCCCCGCCGCGGACTGGGTCCGGGCCTGGACGCTCACCTCCGTCTACCACGAGGGGCCGCTGCTGCCGGGGTTCACGCACACGTGGAGCCTGGGTACGGAGATCTCGTTCTACGTCGCGCTCCCCCTGCTGGCCGTGCTCTGGCTCGGCAGGTCCGGCCGGTCGGTCGGGACCCGTTGGGACGCCCCGCGCGTGCTCGCCGTCGTGGTGCTCCTCGTCGCCGTCTCGACCGCCTGGCGGTTGGGCTGGGCGACGTCGCCCGCCGGGCGGCTCGCGCCGCTGTACTGGCTGCCCGGCTACCTGGACTGGTTCGCGGCGGGCATGGGCCTGGCCTGGCTGCGCGAACGCCGCGACGACGGCGGCCCGCGTTGGCTGCGTGAGGCGGCGGCCGCCCCCGGGGCCTGGTTCGCGATGGCCGCCGCGACCTACTGGGTGTGCACGACGAGGCTCGTCGGGCCGTACGACCTCAGCCCGGCGACGGCGGCCGAGTCGGCCGTGAAGCACGTGCTGTACCTCGTGCTCGCACTCGTCCTCCTCGTGCCCGCGGTGTTCGGCGACCCGGCGGCACGGTGGCAGGTCGTCGCCCGGTCACGACCTCTGGTGTGGGCCGGCACCGTCAGCTACGGGTTCTTCCTGTGGCACATGGTCGTGCTCATCGCGATCGTCCAGAGGTTCGACCTGCGGACGTTCGACATCCCCTTCCTGCCCCTGCTCGCCGCCACGGCCGTCCCGGCCCTCGCCCTGTCCGCCCTGTCCTGGCACCTCGTCGAGCGGCCGCTCCAGCGCCGGCTGCGCCACGTCGTCCGCTGACCCGCTCGCGGCGAGGACCACCGCGCACCCGAGGGCGCACCACAGGGCCACGGCGCAGAGCCCGTCGGCGAACGAGTCCCCGGGCACGGTCCCGGCCCGGGCCACCGACACCGCCGCCGCGACGAGGGCACCCGCCGTCGCGAGCACGACGGTGGCCCGCCGGCTGCGACGGGCGACGAGCCCCGCGAGGCAGAGCGCGGCCGCGGCCCACCAGCCGCCCGCGACGACGAGCACGACGGCTGCAGTCACGAGAGCGGGCCGTGACATCCTGGCCCGGACGGGGGCCGGCGCGGCGTCCGGCACCAGCACGTCTCCCGTCGCGGCCCGCCGTCGACGCCGGGGGGCGGCGAGCGCCGCCACGCCGAGCAGCAGCACCCCGCCGAGCACGAGCGCGAGCCGGTAGCCGGTTCCCGGGGCGAACGTGAGCTCGACGGTGCCCGCCGGCCCCGCGGGGAGGACCCAGCCCTGCTGCCAGCCGTCCACCCGGACGTTCGTCAACGGGCGTCCGGCGACGGTCGCCCGCCAGCCCGGGTTGGCGTTCTCGTGGACGACGAGGAGGCGGGCCGTCGCCGCGGCCGGCACGGCGAGGGTGCGGTGCTCGGCGTCCCAGCGCTGCACGGTGACGGGACGGGGCGTGGCCGCGGGCAGCCCTTCGGCGCCACGCAGCCGGACCGACTCGGGCCACCACAGCGGGGTCGCGGCGACGGTGACGCGCAGGTCCCCGCCCGGCACGGAGACCCGGGCCGCGGCGTCCCGGCCCGTGCCGGCGGACCGGCCGCGTCCGCAGGGGACGGCGGCCATCGCGCGCCGTTCGAGCAGGTCCCGGACGGTGCCCTCGACCCGGGTCGGCACGGTGACGTCGCCGACGACGAGGTCGGGACCGAAGCCGCAGGCGACCCCGGTGCGCGCGTCGAGGTCGAGGGGACGGCGCAGGTCGTCCAGCGCCGGGACGACGACCTCGCTGACGCCGAACGGCAGCTCGACGACGCCGCGGTCCGGGTCGACGCCCCGCTGCACCCGCCGCTCGGTGACGGTGAGGGTCAGGGACGTCCCGGTCATCGCCGGGAACCTGACCCACCCGTCGGTGCCGACGGCGGCGGACCGGGACCGCCCGCCCACGGTCACCGTGACCCGGGCGGCCCGGGAGACCGCGAGCGCGGCGTCGGTCTGGAGCTGGAACGCGCTGACGGCGCGCCGGCCCGACCACTCGAGGGTGAGCGCGGGCGCGGGGTCGAGGGCCGACGCGACCCACCCGGACCCCAGGTCACGGTCCACGGCGGCCTGCGGACGCTCGGCCGCCTCCTCCGAGCGACGGCTCGAGGCCGTCGCCACGAGCGGGTCCCCGAGCGGGCGCAGCTGGGCGTCCCAGGCCTGCGAGGGCCGCGGGCGGACCTGCGCGCCGACCCGGTAGCCGCCGGCCGGCAGCGGGACGACCCGGTCCAGCCGCAGGTCCTCCTCGCCGGGGCGGGCGAGCGTCGACCCGCACAGCGGCCTGTCCCCGAGGAGCACGCACCCGTCGGCGCCGTCGCGTGCGGTCCGCAGGACGACGTCGGTCGGCGGGTCCGTGACCGCGGGCAGCCGCAGCGGGCGCGCGGGTGCCGCCCCGGGGATCGTCACGGCCCCGAGGCCCGGCTGCTCGGGCACGAGGGCCGGACGCCGGCCGGTGAGCTCGATGCGCAGCCACCGGGTCGGGCCCGGCGGGACCTCCACCTCGCGGGCGGGGCCGCCGTCCGGCGACATCGAGGTCCGGCGGCGGCCGGTCTCGGTGACGACGTCGACGGCCGTGACGCCGGACCGCGCGGCCGGGGTGACCGTGACCGTCGCCGGTGCGAGCCGGGAGGCGGTGAACCTGACCTGCCACCACGGGGTGCCGCGGGCGAGGACCGCCGTCCGCCACTGCGTGAGCGGGTCGTCGTCGAGCAGCGCCCACGGCGACGCGGCCGCCCCCGCCGAGCTCGACGCGGTGACGTCGGCGACGCCCGCGTACCGGGCGACGACGTGCGGCCCGTCGAAGACGGTCCAGTCGTGCGCCGCGCGCCGTGCCGACCAGGGCGCGGTCGCGGTGAGCGGTGCCGACCACACGTCCCGCACGGCCGAGAAGGTGGCCTCCCGGCGCTGCGGGCCGTCGGTGACGACCAGCGGGGCTCCCCCGCCGCCCGTCGCGACCCGCAGGCCGGCCGCCTCCGGGTCCCCGTCGAGGACGACGGGGCGCCCGTCAAGCAGCCCCGCGTCGTCGAGCGCGAGCAGGTTCTCCGGCCCGCCCGCCACACGGACGACGGAGCCCGCGTCCCAGACCTGCGCCCGGGCCGTCGGCGCCTCGACCTGCCACACCTCGAGCGCCGGCACCGTGACGTCGAGGCCGTCGTCGACGACCGCGTCCCCGACCCGGGCACCGCCGACCGGCGGCCCGAACCGGGCGCGGGCGACGAGTCCCGGCGAGCCGGAGAGCGCAGAGCGCACGGTGACCGCGCGCGGCGTCGAACCGGGCACGCCCGCGAGGTCGGCCCGCACGAGCAGCCGGGTCACGCCGGCCCGGGCCAGGTAGGCGGCCAGTCCCGGTGAGCCGCGGCCGGTCGAGAGCTGCTGCTCGACGGTCGTGAGCATCCGGATGTTGCCGGCCGACGACAGCGGGACGACGTTGCGCACCGCCCAGGGCGTCCGGGCGAGGGCCTGCAGCGGCTCGTCCCGCGGGTCGCCCCACAGGCTGGTCGCGAAGGGTGCCCCCGGGACGACGAGGGTGCGGCCGCCGTCGTCGTTGGTCGCGAGCCACCGGGCTGCCTGCGACCAGTACGGCGGCACCTCCGTGAACGTGCCACGGGCCGGCAGCCCGGCAGCGAGCGCCGGGACCGCCGTCCCGGCGACCGCGCACACGGCGACGAACCGGACGCCGTGCCGGGCCCAGGGCGCGGACGCCAGGACCGGGAGCCGGATCGCGGCCACCGCGTGCGCGAGGGCGAGCATGAGCGGCAGCCGGACGACGACGTCGAACTTGTGGGTGTTGCGCAGCGGCGCGCCCGGGCCGTCGAGGAGGTCCCGGACCGCACCGGCCCACGGCGGCGTCGCCGCGCCGACGTGCCCGACGGTGAGGAGCGCGACCCCGACGACGACACCGCCGACGAGGAACGCCCGGTGCGGCGTCGAACGCATGAGCAGGGCCGCCAGCCCGAGGAGGACCGCCGCCCAGCCGAGGGCCACGAGCAGGCCGGAGGACACCAGCTCGCCGCCGGCCGGCCAGACCGTGAGCGAGCCGCGCAGCCAGGCCACCCAGTGCGTCGTCCCGCGCAGCGCCTGCGGCAGCGAGGCGACGGACGTCGTCGTCGAGGACGACTCGATCCAGTCGAGGAACGGCGGGCTGTACCGGCCGAGCAGGACGAGCGGCACGACCCACCAGGCGATGGCCGCCGGGACGAGCAGGGCCCACCAGGTCGCGACCCGGCGCCGCACCCGGCCGGCGGCGCCGGTGACGAGCCACACGACGGCGAGCGGCAGCGCGGCGCCCACGGCGACCGCGTTGACGCCCCCCGCGCACGCGACCGCCACCGCCGATCGGGCCGCAGCACGCCGCTCCCCGCCCGCGCGGGCGGCGACGAGCGGGACGAGGACCCACGGGGCGACCGCCGTCGGCCACAGCTCGGCGCTGATCCCGCCGAGCTCGGTGACGGCCCGGGGGCTCAGGGCGAAGGCGAGCGCCGCGAGGATCCGGGTGCCCGGGGTGCCGATCCGCAGCCGGTCGGCCAGGGCCAGGAACCCGGTGTAGGCGACGAGCAGGAGCAGCGCCCACCAGGCCCGCTGGGTGACCCAGGCCGGGATCCCGGACAGGTGCCCGAGGGCGAAGAACGGCCCCATCGGGAGGAAGTAGCCGTACGCCTGGTTCTGCAGCTGACCGAAGGCTCCTTGCGGCTCCCACAGCGTCCATGCCCGGGCGAGGAACGCGACGGGGTCGACGAGCAGGTCGAGCTTGGTGTCCGGCGAGAGCCGGCCGGGCGCCTGGACGAAGGCGGCAGCGACCAGGGCCGCACCGCCGCCGACCCGACGCACGACCTGGGCGGGGTCGCGCGTCAGGGCCGTCATCGCCGTCGGACCACGACGACGACGTTCCAGCTGACGACCTCGCGGGCCGCGGGGACCCGGGCCACCCAGGCCGCCCAGTCGGGGTGGTAGCGCGCACGGACGTCGAGCACCTCGCCCGCCCCGGAGCCGGAGACCTCGCGGGCCCAGCGGGACATCCGCCCGGCGGAGACGGCGAACAGGCTGCGGCCGAAGTCGTTCTTCGGACGGCGTCCGTGGAGGCGCTCGTAGCGGTCGGCGGCCCGCCGGCCGCCGAGGTAGTGCCACGGCGAGGTCTCGTGGCCGCCCCACGGGGACAGCCACGTCGTCCAGGACAGCCACACGAGGCCGCCGGGCCGGACGACGCGGAGCATCTCCCCCGCCATCCGCTCCGGGTCCGGCACGTGCTCGAGGACGTTGCTCGACATGCAGACGTCGAGGCTGCCGTCGGCGAGCGGCAGGGCGAGCCCGCTCGCCCGGAGGAAGCCCTCGGGGGCCCCGCCCCGGGCGGTGAGCTCGCCGGCGTCCGGGTCGATGCCGGCGTACCGCGCGCCGGCGGCCCGGAAGGCGTCGGCGAACCAGCCCGGGCCGCCGCCGACGTCGACGACGGTGGCCCCGTCGAGCGCGGTGTACCGGCTGACCTGCCGCACCGTGTCGACCGCCAGGGTGGAGTAGAAGACGTCGGGTCGGCTCTGCTCGAGCCGGAAGGCCCGCAGCAGGGCTACGGACCGCCGCAGGCCGCTCTCGGGCAGCAGGGCGGGATCGACGTCGACCGGCACGCCTGCAACATAGCGAACCGCTACCCGTGGGTAGCAAAAACGACGCCCTAGTCCCTAGGGTGGCCGCCACCACCCCCGGTGGTCACGAACCGTCACGGCGCCGCGGGCCCACCCCGCGTCGGGGCCGCCGCGCACGGACGTCGTCGACCACCTGTAACCAGCCTTGGAGCCGACGGTGTCTTCCTGGCCGCTGCGCGTGACGGTCCTCAACTGGCGCGACACGACCCATCCCGAGGGCGGAGGCTCCGAGCGCTACGTCGAGCGGATCGCCGCCGGGCTCGCCGCCGACGGCTGCGAGGTCGTCGTCCGGTGCGCGCGGCCGGCCGGTGCGGCCCGCCGCGAGGAGCGGGACGGCTTCACGCTGGTCCGGGCCGGCGGGCGCCTCGGCGTCTACCCGCGGGCGCTGCTCGGCCTGCTCGCGGACCGGCTGCGCGGCCGCGGACCGCAGGTCGTCCTCGAGGTGCAGAACGGCGTCCCGTTCTTCGCCCGCCTCACCGCCGGCTGCCCCGTCGTCGTCCTCGTGCACCACGTGCACCGCGAGCAGTGGCCGGTCGCCCTCGGGCCGGTGGCCGCCCGCGTCGGGTGGTGGGTCGAGTCCTGGCTGGCTCCCCGGGCGCTGCGCGGGCAGCAGTACGTCACCGTCTCCCAGGTCTCCCGCTCCGAGCTGACCGGCCTGGGGGTCGACAGCGCGGCCGTGGCGGTCGTGCACAACGGGGTGGACCCGCTGCCCGCCCCGGTCGCGGCGGCTCCGGCGGACCGCGGCGCGTCGCCGGACGCCGGTCCCACGCTCGTCGTCCTCGGCCGCCTCGTGCCGCACAAGCGGGTCGAGCACGCCCTCGAGGTCGTGGCGCGGCTGCGGCCGCGTCACCCCGGGCTGCGCCTGCGGGTCGTCGGTGAGGGCTGGTGGCACGAGCGGCTCGCGGCCGAGGCGCACCGGCTCGGCGTCGAGGACGCGGTGGACTTCCTGGGCTTCGTCAGCGAGGCGGAGAAGGACGCCGTCCTCGCCGGCGCCACCGTGATGCTCGCGCCCTCGCTCAAGGAGGGCTGGGGGCTCATGGTCGTCGAGGCGGCGCAGCACGGCGTGCCGACGGTCGCGTACCACGGCGCCGGCGGCCTGTCGGAGTCGGTGCTCGACGGGCGCACCGGGCTCCTCGTCGACGACCTCGACGCGATGGTGGCCGCGACGGACCGGCTCCTGCGGGACGCCGCCCTGCGGGAGAGCCTCGGCGAGGTGGCGCGCGGCCACGCCGCGCGCTTCACGTGGCGCGCGGCGACGACCGCGATGGAGCGGTTGCTGCGCCGGGCGGCGGACGGCCTGGCGCCGGTGGCCGACGCGGACGAGGGCGTGGCCGCGGGTGGCTTCCCCGGGCCGGCCCTGGTCCTACTCCCCGTAGTTCAGGATCTCCTCGGAGGGGCCGTCGCCGACGGAGCCGGCCGCGGGGGCGATGGTGTCGGTGGGCAGGTCGGGCGCCTGGCTGGTGACGAGCGCGCCGGTCACGGCGACTGCGGCGCCACCACCGGCGAGGGCCACGAGCAGGGTCACGACGAACGACGTGCCGACCCCGCCTCGGTCACGGGAAGCGCGGCTCATGGTTCCTCCAAGCGAGCGGGGTGACTTCTGCGTCCCGCGGAGAGTAGCAGCCGGTCACCGCTTCCGGGAGGCCGCGGCACGCGCACCCCGCCGGAGGTGACCGCCCGCTGCCAGGAGGCCGACGAGCCCGTAGAGCAGGTGCGCCGCCGTCACGGTGCGTCGCCGTCCGTCGGTCGCCGCGGCGGGCACGGCCGGGGCGGCGCCGGACGACGTGCCGGCCCCGTCCACGGCCACCTGGAGCAGCAGTGCGTCCGGCCCGTCGACGACGGCCCGCACGAGCGGGGCGGCCGGCAGCACGGGCAGCCGGCCCGGGGTGCCGCGCTCCACGAGCACCCAGCCGACGCCGAGCCGGGCCAGCTCGTCGGCGGTGAGCACGCCGTCCGCGAGGTCGGCGGTGACGGCACGGGCACCGGCCCCCTCCGCGGGCAGCCGGACGCCGCGCACGCTCAGCGCGTCGTCGACGAGGGCGGGCCTGGGCAGCATCCGCGGCGCCGGGTCGAGGACCGGCGCGGGGCCGGACCAGGCGAAGCGGCGGAACGGCTGCCAGGGCAGCACGAGCACCCGGTCCGGCCCTGCGACCGGGTCCGCGGCGTCCAGCGCCGCCCGGACCCGCGCCCAGTCGCGGGGGTAGGTCACCGGGACCAGCCGGCCGCCGAGCCCGAGCGCGAGGTCGGGGGCCACCGCCACGACGGCCGAGGCGACGAGGACGAGCACCGGGACCGCCGGTACGGCCCCGCGGCTGCGCCGTCCGGCGGCGCCCGCGAGGGCCGCGGCGCCGAAGCCGGCCAGGACGGCGACCCCGAGGGCCGGCCAGGCCAGCCAGCGGTGCCCGTCGCGCAGCAGCCCCCCGCCGGGGACGCCCTGTGCGAGCAGCAGCAGCACGTCCCGGCCGCCGGGCAGGTGCGGCAGCAGGGCGACGAGGTAGCCCACCGCCACGAGGGCGGCACCCGCCACGACGAGCGGCCCGCGACCGCGCGCCGGGTCCCGCCGTACCTCCCGGAGCAGGCCCGGCAGCCCGGCGGCCGCGAGGCCGAGGAGGACGACCGTCGACCCGAGCGCCAGCCACGTCGTCCGGCTGGCCGGCAGCGGCCCGGGCGCCCACAGCCCGCCGAGACCGAGCACGTCGACGACGACACCCGCGGCGGTCTCGGCCCGGGTGGCGAAGGCGTCGACCGCCTCCGCCGGTGGGGCGGCGAGTGCCGGGTGCAGCCGGCCGGCGACGACCCAGGGCAGCTGGGTGACCAGGGCCGTGAGGACGGCGGTGAGAGCGGCCGCCGCACCGGTCCGGCCGGGCGCCCGGTGCAGGGCGCCCGCGCAGACCCCGGCGACCACGACGGCCACGGCCGTCCCGACGCACAGCAGCCCGCCGCCCGGCGTGACCGAGCCCGCGACGCAGGCCCCCGCCAGCGTCGGCCAGGCCCCGGCCCGGCCGGCCACCAGGCCGTGGGCGCCGACGGCGACCCAGGGCACCGCCGCATAGCCGAGCAGGTGCGGGACGTGCCCGATGGCGAGCTGCTCGAGGACGAACGGGTTCCAGACCGCGACGAGCAGGGCGATCCACCGGCCGGGCCCGGCGGCCCGAGCCAGCCGGGCGGCGCCGGCACCGGCCGCCGTGAGCGCGAGCAGGGTGAGCAGCTGGGTGACGAGCGCGTCGGGCAGGACCCGGGCGAGGACGGCGACGACGGCGTCCCAGGGGACCGCGCGCGGCAGCCGGTCCCCCACCCCCAGCGCGTCGTCGCCGAGCACGGGCCCGGGGACCGACACGAGGTCGTAGCGGAGCAGGTACCCGGGGCGCAGGGCCGGGCCGAGCACCACGGCCCCGACGACCGCCGCGGCCACGACCTCCCCCGTCGCCGGCCCCGAGGGCACCCACCGGCTCATGCGGGGCGGGCCACGGGTCGCTGGTGCACGGCGTCAGTATGGCCCGGCCGGGCGACCGGGCCCGGGCCCGCCTGCGCCGTGGGTCGCGAGCCGACTACGGTGCGGCGGTGACGTCGCACCGGGCAGCCTCCCTGACCCGCTCCGCGGTCGTCCTCGCGGCGGCGACGACGGTCGCGAACCTCCTCGGCTACGTGCTCGTCCTGCTGCTCACCCGGTCCCTGTCCGCCCAGGACCTCGGCGCGGCCGGCGCGCTCCTCAACCTCGCGGTCATCGGCATGGTCCCCGCGGTCGCGCTGCAGCTCGTCGTCGCGCGTGCCGTCGCGGGCGCACCGGCCCCGACGCCGGACGGCGTCCCGCAGGTCGAGGCGGTCCCGCCCGGGGCCGCGGTCCGGGTCGCCGTGGAGACCGGGCTCCTGCTCTGCGTCCTCGTCGCCGTCGCCGCTCCGGCGCTCGAGCGGTTCCTGCGCCTCGACGGGCCCTGGGCGGCACTCCTCGTCGGGGCCTGGCTGCTCCCGGCGACCGTCGTCTTCGCCGCGCAGGGGCTGCTCCAGGGCCGGGAGCGGTTCCTCGCGCTCTCGGCCGTGCTCGTCCTCGCGGCGGCCGCCCGCCCGCTCGGCGGGGCCGTCGAGGCGGTCACCGGCGCCGGGGTGACCGCGCTCATGGGGTTCGTCGCCGCCGGGACCGCCGTCGCGGCGCTCGTCGCGCTGCGCCTCGTCGGCGAACCGCTGCACGTGCTCGCACCTGCCGCGCGGGCCGCGGCCGGCCGGCTGCGCGGCCCGCTGGCCGGCGCCGCGGTGACGACGGCCGGCCTGCTGACGCTCGCGAACGTCGACCTCCTGCTCGCACGGCACGTGCTCGACCCGGCCGCGTCGGGCTCCTACGCGGTCGGTGCGCTGTTCGCCAAGGGGGCCTTCTGGGCCCCGCAGTTCGTGTCCACGCTGCTCTACCCCCGGATGGCGCAGCCCGGCCGCCGCTCCCGGGCGGTCGTGGGCGCCGTGGGCATCTGCACCGCCGTCGGGGTCGGCGCGGTCCTCGTGACGCTCGCCCTGGGCGGCCCGCTCGTCACGGTCGTCGCGGGTTCCGCCTACCGCCCGCTCGGCCCGAGCCTGTGGCTGTTCGCCGCGCTCGGCGGCGCGCTCGCCGTCGCGCAGGTGCTGCTCTACGCGCGGCTGGCGGTGGGCGACCGGACGATCGGCGCGGCCGCGTGGCTGTGCATCGCCGGTCTCGCCGTCGCGGTGCTGCTCGACCCCGCACCGACCGTCGCCGGGGTCGCGGCACGGGCGCTGGCCGCGACCCTCGTGCTCGTGGGGATCGGCCTCGTCGTCGAACGGGCGGCGTTCCGGCGTGGCCCGGACCGCGCCTCGGCGGTGACCGCCGGCTGAGCCGCCTCGGTCAGTGCCCCGCCTCGTGCCACGAGCGCCCCACGCCGACCGAGACCTCGAGCGGCACGGACAGCTCGGCCGCGCCGCCCATCGCGGCCCGGACGAGCCGCTCGACCTCCTCGCGCTCCCCCGCGGCGACCTCGAGCACGAGCTCGTCGTGCACCTGGAGGAGCAGCCGGGTCGTCAGACCGGCCTCGCGCAGCGCGGCGTCGACCCGGAGCATGGCGACCTTGATGATGTCCGCCGCGGACCCCTGGATCGGGGCGTTGAGGGCCATCCGCTCGGCGGCCTCCCGGCGCTGCCGGTTGTCGCTCGTGAGGTCGGGCAGGTAGCGGCGGCGGCCGAGGATCGTCTCGGTGTACCCCGTCCGGCGGGCCTCGGCGACGATGCTCTGGAGGTAGTCGCGGACGCCGCCGAAGCGGTCGAAGTAGTCCTCCATGAGCGTGCGCGCCTCGGCCGGCGGGATCGCCAGCTGTCGGGACAGGCCGAACGCGGACAGGCCGTACGCCAGCCCGTACGACATCGCCTTGATCTTGCTGCGCATCGCCGGCGTGACGTCGGCCGGCTCGACCGAGAAGACCCGGGAGCCGACGAAGCGGTGCAGGTCCTCCCCCGTGAGGAAGGCCTCGATGAGGCCCTCGTCCTTGGACAGGTGCGCCATGATCCGCATCTCGATCTGCGAGTAGTCCGCGGTGAGCAGGCACTCGTAGCCGGCGCCGACGACGAAGGTCTCGCGGATGCGCCGGCCCTCGTCGGTGCGGATCGGGATGTTCTGCAGGTTCGGGTCGGTGCTCGACAGCCGCCCGGTCGCCGCGATGTTCTGCTGGTACGTCGTGTGGATCCGGCCGTCGTCCGCGACCGACCGGATGAGCCCCTCGACGGTGACCCGCAGCTTCGACGCGTCCCGGTGCCGGAGCAGGTGGAGCAGGAAGGGGTGCTCGGTCTTGGCGTAGAGGTCCGCGAGGGCCTCGGCGTCCGTCGTCCAGCCCGTCTTCGTCTTCTTCGTCTTGGGCATCCCGAGCTGCTCGAAGAGCACGACCTGGAGCTGCTTCGGGGAGCCGAGGTTGATCTCGCCGTCGATGTGGGTGAAGGCCTCCTTCGCGGCGGCCTGCACCTCGGCCGCGAAGTACGCCTCGAGGTCGGCCAGGCCCTGGGTGTCGACCGCGATGCCGGCCTGCTCCATCCGGGCGAGGACGTCGACGAGGGGGAGCTCGACACCGTCGAGGAGCGCGAGCCCGCCCTTGTCGAGCAGCTCCGCGCCGAGCTTCTCGGCGAGCTCGAGGACGGCGCGGGCCCGCACCATCGCGGTCTCGGCCTCGTCGGGGCCGCCCGGCGCCTCCTCCATGTCGAGGGTGAGCTGGGCGGGCTCCTCCGCCGGCGCGCCGACCTCGGCGCGCAGCTCGCGCCCGAGGTGCCGCAGCACGAGGTCGGACAGGTCGAACAGGCGTTGGTCGGGCCGGCACAGGTACTCGGCGAGGGCGGTGTCGCTGACGACGCCGCGCAGGGGCAGACCGCGGGACGCGAGCGCCACGAGCGGACCCTTGACGTCGTGGAAGGCCTTGGGGGCGGCCGGGTCCGCGAGCCACGCGGCCAGCGCGGACTGGGCCCGGGCGTCGGCGTCGACGAGGTCGACGTAGCCCGCGGCCCCGTCCGACGCGGCCAGCGCCACCCCGCGGGCGTCGCCCCGGCCCTGGGCCCAGTGGCCCACGACGGCGACGCCCACCGTGCCCCGGGCGTGCGCCTCGAGCCACGCCTCGACGCCCGCCCCGTCGAGCCGCTCGGTGTCGACGTCGAAACCGCCCTCCGCCTCCGGTTCGGGGGTCGCCAGCGTCGAGAACAGCCGCTCCCGGAGCACCCGGAACTCCAGGCCGTCGAAGACCTGGTGCACCTCCTCGCGGTCCCACGCCTGCACCGCGAGGTCGTCGACGTGCAGCGTGAGCTCGAGGTCGTCGACGAGCCGGTTGAGCCGCCGGTTGCGCAGCACCCCGTCGAGGTGCGCCCGCAGGCTCTCCCCCGCCTTGCCCTTGATCTCGGGGGCGTGCGCGACGATGCCGTCGAGGTCGCCGTACGTCGTGAGCCACTTCGCCGCGGTCTTGTTGCCGACCCCGGGGATCCCCGGGAGGTTGTCGCTGCTCTCGCCGACGAGCGCCGCGACGTCCGGGTAGCGCTCGGGGCGGACGCCGTACCGCTCCTCGACGACGTCGGGCGTCATCCGGATGAGCTCGCTGACGCCGCGCACCGGGTAGAGCACGGTGACGTGGTCCTCGACGAGCTGGAGCGAGTCCCGGTCACCGGTGCTGATGAGGACCTCGAAGTCCTGCCGCCGCGCCTCCTTGGTGAGGGTCGCGATGATGTCGTCCGCCTCGTACCCCTCCTTCTCCAGGGTGGGCACCCGGAGCGCGGCGAGGACCTCCTTGATGAGCGCGACCTGCCCGGAGAACTCGGCCGGGGACGCGCTGCGGTTCGCCTTGTACTCGGCGTACTGCTCGCTGCGGAAGGTCTTGCGGGAGACGTCGAACGCGACGGCGACATGGTCCGGCTGCTCGTCGCGCAGCACGTTGATGAGCATCGACGTGAAGCCGTAGACGGCGTTCGTGACCTGCCCCGTCGACGTGGAGAAGTTCTCCACGGGCAGGGCGAAGAAGGCGCGGTAGGCCATCGAGTGGCCGTCGACGAGCAGCAGGCGGTGGCGCTCGGGCGCGCCGGTCTTCGGGCTCACGCAGGTCACCCTATGCCGCGCCACCGTCAACCCGGGACGACCGGCGCACGGTCGGCCCCCGGGTCGCTCCCACGTGGCTGCCGGGGCGCCCCGGAGCGGGTCAGGCGGGCTGCGTCGTCGCGTTCTCGACGAGCGACACCGAGCGCAGCCCGGCCTCGGACGAGCGCTCGAGGGCGTCCGCGAGGTCGGCCGTGACGACGGGCATCTCGAGCGTGTCGTGCGTGTCGTGCACCGAGATCGCGTCGAGGTCGAGGCGGGCGGTGGGGCACGGGTCGGCGAGGCCGAGGTCCGCGGCGTCCGGGCCGGCCGGGTGCGGCAGCCCCGCCCGGACGGCGGCCGCGGCCGCCTCGTCCTGCTTGGCCGACGCCCGGGCGGACGACCAGGAGGCCTTCCCGCGCAGCGAACGGCGGCGGGAGAGCAGGTCGTCCAGGGTGCCCCGGCGGGACTCGCCCGCGAGCTTGCGGCGCAGCACGGCCGTCGACGCGACACGGCGGACGACGAAGGGGCTGAACCCGAGCCGAGCGAGGAAGCGGTGCGTGTCGCGCGCCGCGGGGGCGACGCTCGTGAGGACCTGGTCGGCACCGGCCCGCTCGGCGACGGAGGCGACCCCCGACAGCAGCCCCTTCGCGACTCCCCGGCGGCGGGCGTCCGGGGTCACGAAGAGGTGCTCGATGTGCAGGCACGGCCCCTCGGTGATCGCGAAGACCGGGGCGACCCGCAGGAGCGCGTAGCCGACGGCGGCGCCGTCGATTCGGGCTACGAGGACGTGGACGTCGTCCCCCTGGAGCGCCTCGCGCAGACGCGGCCGGAGGTGGTCGGGGGCGGTGCCGGCGACGGCGCGGGTCGTCCCCGTGACCTCGTCCCGGGCCTGGCCCCAGAGCAGGAGCAGGTCGTCGAGGTCTTCGACGCCGGCCCGGCGTACGTCCACGGGTGCGCGGGTCACGCGTGCCTCCTCGACCTCGTGCTGGCCCTTACGGACAGCGATGGCACTGAACCTTCCCCCGGACGACCCTGCTGAGCGTAGAGCGTCACGCCACCGGTCCGGAAGCGTTCTGCAGAACCGGTCAGAAGCACCCCCGGACGGGCTCCCCCGGTCGGAGGGCGTCGTCGCACCCGGGCACCCATCATCACGCTGAGTCACGATTCGCGGCCGGCACTGCTCCGATCGGGTGACCGGTCGCTGACGGTCCGCACCGACGCGACGAAGGGCGCCCCGGTCCTCGACCGGGGCGCCCTCCGGGCACCGTCCGTGACGCCTGGGGCGCCCGTGACGGGTGTGGAACAGGTGCCGGGACGTGCTCGGCGAGGGTGCGATCAGCCTCCGAGATAGGCGCTGACGACCTCGTCGTTCTTCGCCAGCTCCCGGGCCGGACCCGTGAGCTTGAGCGCGCCGGACTCCAGGACGTACGCGTAGTCGGCGACCCGCAGGGCCGCGAGCGCGTTCTGCTCGACGAGCAGAACGGTCGTGCCCTGGTCGCGGATCGTCTTGATCGTGTCGAAGATCAGGTCGACGAGCACCGGCGCCAGACCCATCGACGGCTCGTCGAGGAGCAGGAGCTTCGGCTGGCCCATGAGGGCCCGGGCGACCGCGAGCATCTGCTGCTCGCCGCCGGACATCGTCCCGGCCTTCTGCGTGATCCGCTCCCGCAGTCGCGGGAACAGCTCGAGCACCCGCTCCTTGTCCGCGGCGATCTCGGCCTTGTCGTTGCGCAGGAACGCACCGAGGTCGAGGTTCTCCTCCACCGTCATGCGGGGGAAGATGCGCCGGCCCTCGGGCGAGTGGCAGATGCCCGCACCGACGATCTTGTCGCCCCGCATCGTCGCGAGGTTCTGGCCGTCGTACGTGAGCGTGCCCTTCTTCGGCCGCAGGAGGCCGGAGATGGTCCGCAGCGTCGTCGACTTCCCCGCACCGTTGGAGCCGATGAGGGTGACGATCTCGCCCTGCTTGACGTGGAGGCTGACGCCCTTCACCGCGGCGATGTTGCCGTAGTAGACGTGCAGGTCCTCGACGGCGAGGAGGTTGTCCCCGCCCTCGCGCCCGGTCGGCGCAGCGCCGGAGTTGACCGTCATTCGTCGCTCCCGTAGCCATCGGTCCCGGTCTTGCCCAGGTACGCCTCGACGACGCGCTGGTTGTTGCGGATGTCGTCCGGCGAGCCCTCGGCGATGTTCTGACCGCGGTCGAGGACCGTGATCCGCTCGCTGACCCGCATGACGACGCTCATGTCGTGCTCGATGAGGAGCACGGACACCTGGCGCTCGTCGCGGACGCGGTGCACGAAGTCCACGAACCGGGCCGACTCCTGCGGGTTCATGCCCGCCGTCGGCTCGTCGAGCAGGAGCACCCGCGGCCGCAGGGCGAGCGCCCGCGCGACCTCGAGCCGGCGCTGGTCGCCGTAGGACAGGTTGCGCGCGTACTCCTCGGCGGTCTTGCCGATCCCGACGAAGTCGAGCAGCTCGCGGGCGGTGTCGCGGGCCTGTGCCTCCTCGCGCCGCTGGGCGGGGGTGCGCAGGATGGTGGAGAGGATCCCCGACTTCATGTGGGAGTGCATCGCCACCATGACGTTCTCCTCGGCCGTCATGAGGTTGAACAGCCGGATGTTCTGGAACGTCCGGGCCAGCCCCATGTGGGCGATGGTGTGCGGCGCGAGGCCGGACACCTCCGTCCCGCCGAGGTGGACCCGCCCCGAGGTCGCCTTGTAGAGGCCGGTGAGGACGTTGAAGAACGTCGTCTTCCCGGCGCCGTTCGGGCCGATGAGGCTGACGATCCCGTTCTCGGGGATGACGAACGAGACGTTGTCGACGGCGACGAGACCGCCGAACTTGATGGTGATGTTGTCGGCGCGAAGGGCCTCGCCGACCGTCGTCGCGGGCTGAGTGGTCACTTCGGCTCTCCTTCGAGGTCCGCACCGACGGACTCCAGCTCGCCGCGTTCGGGCTCCTGGAGGACCTGCCGGGTCCGCGTCTCGGGCAGCAGGCCCTCGCGCCGGAACAGCATCATGAGGATGAGGATCAGGCCGAAGAGCAGGAACTGGTAGGACGGGAAGTCGATGTCCGTCCCGAAGGACGAGTTGATCTGCTGCCCGACCTGCTCCAGACCGGTGGAGTTGATCCAGGCCAGTGCCAGCGCACCGACCGTGACACCCCACACGTTGCCCATGCCGCCGAGGACGACCATCGCGAGCAGCGTGATCGAGATCGCGAAGTCGAACCGGCTCGCGAAGACACCACCGACGTGCGTGGCGAACGCGACGCCGCCGAGACCGCCGGCGAAGGCACCCACGGCGTACGCCGAGAGCTTGGTCCGCATGAGCGGGACGCCCATCATGCTCGCCGCGAGCTCGTCCTCGCGGATCGCGAGCCAGGCCCGGCCGAGCCGACCCTCCCGGATCCGCAGCGAGACGAAGATCGTGAGCGCCGCGAGCAGGCAGTACACGAGGAACTTGTACGGCAGGTCGCTCGCCTTCAGGGCCAGCTCGTCCGGGACGCCCGGGATGTAGCTGATCGGCCACGTCGGGATCGGGTCGACCGGGCTGATGCCCTTGTCGCCGTTGGAGAGGTTGAAGACACCGTTGGGGCCGATGCGCTCACCGTTGCGCAGGATCTGCGGGATGATCTCGCCGAACCCGAGCGTGACGAGCGCGAGGTAGTCGCTCTTCAGCCGCAGCGTCGGGGCACCGATGATGAGGCCCCACAGGGCGCAGAACAGACCCGCGATCGGCAGCACCAGCCAGAAGTTGACGTGGATGCCGGTGTCGAGGCCCTCGATGTCCGGCGGCCGGCCGAGGATGCTCACCTTGAGCCCGCCCCAGCTGGAGTACATCGACGAGGCGAACGGCGACATGATCCAGCCGGCGACGTAGCCGCCGATGGCCCAGAACGCGACGTACCCGAGGTCGAGCAGACCCGCGTAGCCGACGACGATGTTGAGGCCGAGGGCGAAGACCACCCAGAGCACGGCCTCGTTCACGGCGCTGACGGACAGCCAGCGCCGGAAGAAGGTCTGCACGTCGGCGGGGGCGTTCGGCAGGATCTGGGAGTAGAGCAGGAAGATCACGACGACCGCGATGAGCAGGCCGACGGCCCACTTCCGGTTCGTCGTGTGCGCCTTCGCGGCCGCGGCCGCGGTGCCGGGGGCGGCGGTGGTCGTCGCCATCGTCACACCTTCTCCGTGGTCGGCTTGCCCAGGATGCCTTCAGGCTTGAAGACCATGAGCAGGATGAGGATGGTGAACACGACGGTCTGGGAGTAGGCGACGCCGAGCCCGAACCGGTCGTTCAGGGCCTGGACGAGCCCGATGAGCACGCCGCCGAGGACGGCGCCGTTGAGGTTGCCGATACCGCCGAGGACGGCCGCGGTGAACGCGATGAGACCGAGCTGGAAGCCCGCGTCGTACCGCGTCGTGCCGAAGGTCTGCAGGTACAGCAGACCGGCCGCACCGGCCATCGCGCCGCCGAGCGCGAACGTCAGCGAGATCGTCCGGTCGACGTCGATGCCCATGAGCCGGGCGGCGTCCTGGTCCTGCGCGGTGGCGCGCATCGCCTTGCCCTGCCGGGTCTTCTGGATGACCCAGTTGAGCCCGAGGAGGAGCGGGACGGTGACCGCCGTGACGACGATCATCGACCACGGCACCTTGACGTTGAGCACGGTGAAACCGCTCGAGCCGAGGATCGTGTCCCAGTTCCGCTGCCCGGAGCCGTTCGACTTGATGCCGCCCCACTGGTACACGAACGACAGACCGACCGCCGTGATGAGCGGCGCGAGCTTGGGCGCGCGGCGCAGTCGCCGGTAGGCCACCCGCTCCGCCGTCGTGTTGAGCGCCGCCCCGAAGATCATCGCGAGGACGAGCGTGGCGATGAGCGCGAGGAACGCACCCGTCGTGGCCGCCGTCGCCCCGAAGGCGCTGACCATGAGGAAGCCCGAGAGCACGCTCGCGAGCATGAACAGGTCGCCGTGGCTGAAGTTGATCAGCTCGATGATGCCGTAGACGAGCGTGTAGCCCAGGGCGATGAGCGCGTAGAGCGCGCCCTGGTTGATCCCGACGACCAGCGTCGTGAAGAACGCAGCGGGGGTGGCGACGAGGTGCCACACCGCGAAGGCGGCGACGGCGAGCAGGAGCAGGTAGCCGGTCCCCCGTTCGAGGAGGGCGCCTACGGCGAGGGACGGCCGGGCCTCGGCGGCCTCGATGGCGGTTTGGCTCATGGGCGAAGCCCTTCGGGTGGTCGACGGGAACAGATGATCGACAGTGGGCGCACGCTACCGGGTCGCGACGGCGCGCGTGCCGTGTTGCGCGTCCGTCATGCGTACGGACGTGATGCGGACAGTCCGGCGGGCCGGCCCGATGCACGGGCCGGCCCGCCGGCAGGGGTCGTTCAGCTGACGGTCTGCGCCGCCACGAACGTCTCCTTGTTGTCCTTGATGACCTCGACGGAGATGTCGATCGCCGTCGTGTCGCCCGTCGCCGGGTCGATCTTGATCTCCTTGCCGATCGCCGCCTTGTCCGCCGGGATCGAGATACCGGTGCCCGAGAGCACCTGCTCGGTGACCGACTTGCGGCTGCCGTCCGACTTCTCGATGGCCGCGAGGATGACCTGGACCGCCGCGACGCCGTAGAGGGCGTAGTTGGAGGCCGGGTCGGCGCCGTACTTGGCCTTGTAGTCCTCGAGGAGCTTGGCGGCCGCGCCGCCACCGGCCTTGAGCTGGTCGGTGGTCAGACCCGCGAAGGTCAGGTACATGCCCTGCGCCTGCGGGAGCTTGTTGAGCTCCGGGTAGCCGGTGAAGCCGTCCGGGCCCATGAGCTTGACCGCGCCGGCGTTGTCACCGAGGACGGCGACCTTGTCCTTGACGAGCTGGCCACCGTTGTTGTCGTAGATGCCGGCGAGGTAGACCATGTCCGGCTTCGCCGCGTTGATCTTGTTGAACAGCGCGGTGTAGTTCGCCTGCTTGGCGTCCCACGGCTCGTTGGCGATGACCTTGATGCCGAGCGCCGCCGCCTTGGTCTCGAACGACTTGCCGACACCCTGGCCGTACGTCTGGTTGTCGTTGAGGATGTAGACCGACTTGACCCCGAGCTTCTCCTGCGCGTAGATCGCGGCAGCGGCGCCCTGGTAGTCGTCCGTCGTCACGACGCGCGCGTAGTTGCGCGTACCGGACGGGTAGTACTTCTGCGGCTCGCCCGGGTCCCAGGTCTTCGTCAGGCCGGGGTTGGTGTTCGCGTGCGACACCATGAGCATCGGGCCGGTCGGGTCCTGGTTGAGGACCGGCACCTCGATCTTGGCGCAGCCGGAGTTGAACGTGCCCATGACCGCGACCTCGGCGGTGTTGGCCACGTGCTCCTGCGCGTTCTTCGCGCACGTCGCGTCGTCCCAGGCGCCCTTGGCGGCCGTCGAGTTGTCGTACGTCTTCAGCTCGACGGTGTAGTCGCCGGCCTTGTTGCCGACCTGCTCCAGGTAGAGCTTGATCGCGTTGTTCGTGGAGTCCGACGCGTCCTTCGAGGCACCCTGCAGCGGCAGGTCCGTCGAGATGACGACCTTTTTGCCACCGCCGTCGCCCGCAGCGCCGCTCGAGCCGCCACCGCAGGCCGCGAGCGCGAGGCCCGCGAGGGCCACCGCCGCAACAGCCTTGATCGGCTTCACCATGTCTAGAACCTCTCCCCGGCCGGGTCGAGCGCCCGGCTCCGATGGTCGGGGAAACTACCACCGCCGAAGGCCCCTGGGAGCGGCTGGGCCGCCCCGTTCGGCGACGTCTCCACAACGATTCGAAAACGCTCTCAGGGGAAGGTACACAAATCGGTATACAAGCCGGTGTACAGATGACCGGTGGATTTCGTCCGTGTTGCGGGGGTGCGATCCGCCAGAAGCCGCCCATGGCGGACCTCACAGCGCGCGACCGGTGCCGGCGGGGACGACGGAGGGGCCGGGTGCGACGCACCCGGCCCCTCCCCCGCGGCGAGCCGCGGGCGGGTCGATCAGCTGACGGCCTGGGCCTGGAGGAAGGTCTCCGCCCCGCCCTTCATCTGGAGGATCGAGACGTCCTTGGAGGTGACGTCACCCGTCGCCGGGTCGATCTTGATCTCCTTGCCCGTGAGCGACTTGTCGGCCGGGATGGTGATCCCCTCACCGGTGAACACCGCGTCGTTGACCGACTTGCGGGTGCCGTCCGACTTCTCGATGGCGGCCAGGATGACCTGGGTCGCCGCGACGCCGTAGAGGGCGAAGCTCGAGGTGAGGTCCTTGCCGTACTTGGCCTTGTAGTCGTCGAGCAGCTTCGCCGCGGCGCCGCCGCCGGCCTTGAGCTGGTCGACCGTGAGGCCGGTGAACGACAGGTACAGGCCCTCGGCCTGCGGCAGCTTCTGGAGCTCCGGGTAGCCGGTGAAGCCGTCCGGCGCCATCATCGGCAGCGTCGCGTTGTCACCGAGGACGGCGACCTTGTCCTTGACGAGCTGGCCGCCGTTGTTGTCGTAGATGCCGGCCAGGTAGATCATGTCCGGCTTCGCGGCCTTGATCTTGTTGAACAGCGCCGTGTAGCTCTGCTGCTTGGAGTCCCACGGCTCGTTCGCGATGACCGTGAGGCCGATCGCCTTGGCCTTGTCCTCGACCGACTTCGCGACACCCTGACCGTAGGTCTGGTTGTCGTTGAGGATGTAGATCGACTTCGCGCCGAGCTTCTCGGCCGCGAACGTCGCCGCGGCCGCACCCTGGTAGTCGTCCGTCGTGATGACGCGCGCGTAGTTGCGCTGGCCCGACGGGAAGTACTTCTGGGGCTCGCCCGGGTCCCAGGTCTTCGTCAGGCCGGGGTTGGTGTTCGCGTGCGACACCATGAGCATCGGGCCGGACGGGTCCTGGTTGAGGACCGGCGCGATGATCTTCGCGCAGCCGGAGTTGTACGTGCCCATGACCGCGACCTCGGCGGTGTTCGCGACGTGGTCCTGCGCGTTCTTCGCGCAGGTCGCGTCGTCCCACTGGCCCTTGGCGGCGGTCGAGTCGTCGTACGCCTTCAGCGTGACGCTGTACGCGCCCGCCTTGCCGCCGACCTGGTCCAGGTAGAGCTGGATCGCGTTGTTCGTCGACGACGACGCGTCGGCGGACGCACCCTGGAGGGGCAGGTCCGTCCCGATGACGAGCGCCTTGCTGTCGCCACCGGCGGAGCCGGACGAGCTGCCGCCGCCGCACGCGGCGAGCGCGACGGCACCCAGAACGACGACCGCGGCCACGCGGATGGGTTGCTTCATATCCAGTGGGTTCCCTTCGCTGCGCGGGCCTGCTGCCCGCTCACCGGGCCGGAACCTAGCACCGACCCGTGTCGCCGATCAGCATGCTGGGGGCCCCGCAACGGTCACCGGTCGACAACGATTCGCCGAGCGGTCGCCCATGTGAGGACAAAGCGCACAGAGCGGCCGCCGAGCGGGAGGACCCGCCCGACGGCCGCTCTGCGCGACCGTTACCGGACCGTTGCGTCAGCTCACCGGCTGCGCCGCCACGAAGGACTCCGTGTTGTCCTTGATGACGAGGATGGAGATGTCGATCGCGGTGGTGTCGCCCGTCGCCGGGTCGATCTTGATCTCCTTGCCGATCGCGGACGTCGCCGCCGGGATCGTGATGCCGGCCCCGGTGAACACCTGGTCGGTGACCGACTTGCGGGTGCCGTCCGACTTCTCCAGGGCCGCGAGGATGACCTGGACCGCGGCGACGCCGTAGAGGGCGAAGCTCGTCGCGGGGTCGGCGCCGTACTTGGCCTTGTAGTCGTCGAGGAGCTTGGCGGCCGCACCGCCGGCGGCGCGCAGCTGCTCGTTCGACAGGCCCGCGAAGCTCAGGTACATGCCCTGGCCCTGCGGGAGCTTGTCGAGCTCCGGGTAGCCGGTGAAGCCGTCCGGCGCGATGACCTTGACGGTCTCGTTGTCACCGAGGACGGCGACCTTGTCCTTGATGAGCTGGCCACCGTTGTTGTCGTAGATCCCGCCGATGTAGATGAGGTCGGGCTTCGACGCCTTGATCTTGTTGAACAGGGCCGTGTACGTCGGCTGCTTGGCGTCCCAGGGCTCGTTGCCGGCGACCGTGATGCCGAGCTCCTTGGCCTTCGTCTCGAAGGCCTTCGCGACGCCCTGGCCGTAGGTCTGGTTGTCGTTGAGGATGTAGACGGTCTTCGTCCCGAGCTTCTCCTTGGCGTAGATCGCCGCCGCGGCGCCCTGGTAGTCGTCCGTCGTGATGACCCGGGCGTAGTTGCGCGTGCCCGTGGGGAAGTACTTCTGCGGCTCGCCCGGGTCCCAGGTCTTCGTCAGACCGGGGTTGGTGTTGGCGTGCGACACCATGAGCATCGGGCCGTTCGGGTCCTGGTTGAGCACCGGCGCGATGATCTTCGCGCAGCCCGAGTTCAGGGTGCCCATGACGGCGATCTCGTCGGCGTTCGCCACGTGGTCCTGGGCGTTCTTCGCGCAGGTGGCGTCGTCCCACTGGCCCTTCGCGGCGGTCGAGTCGTCGTAGATCTTCAGCTTGACGTTGTAGCTGCCCGCCTTGGAGCCGATCTGGTCCAGGTAGAGCTGGATGGCCTGGTTCACCGCCTTGGACGAGTCCCCGGAGGCGCCCTGGAGCGGCTGGTCGGTGGAGATGATGAAGGTCTTGCCCGCATCACCCGTGCCACCGCCGGAAGAGCCGCTGCCGCACGCGGCGAGAGCCATGGCCCCGGCCAGGGTGATCGCCCCGGCCGTCAGCAGTCGTCGTCGCATTCGCTTCCCCTCGGATCGCCCGCGGGCCCGCTGCCCGCAGAGTTGCCGCAGGCTACTGACGATCTTGTGTCGGCAGCGTCGCGCGCCCGCGTCGGTTGGGTAACGAAGGAACGGCCCGCCCCGGACAGGACGGACCGTTCACCACGAACCGAACGACGGACGCGTCGGTCAGGCCTCCGCGCCACCGCGGACGGCGGCGGACCCCTCGGCCGGGTTCGTCGAGTTGACGATGGCGCTGGCCACCTCACGCATGGTGAGGCGCTTGTCCATCGAGGTCTTCTGGATCCAGCGGAACGCCTCGGGCTCGGTCATGCCGAACTTCGACTGGAGCAGGCCCTTGGCCCGGTCGACGAGCTTGCGCGTCTCGAACCGGTCGGACAGGTCCGCGACCTCGGCCTCGAGGGCGGCGATCTCCTGGTGCCGGCTCACGGCGATCTCGAGCGCGGGGAGCAGGTCGGCCGACGTGAAGGGCTTGACGACGTACGCCATCGCGCCCGCGTCCCGGGCCCGCTCGACGAGCTCGCGCTGCGAGAAGGCCGTGAGGAGCACGACGGGGGCGATCCGGCCGCCGGCGATCCGCTCGGCCGCCGAGATGCCGTCGAGGACGGGCATCTTGATGTCCATGACGACGAGGTCCGGCCGGTGCTCCTCCGCGAGGCGCACCGCCTCCTCGCCGTCGCCGGCCTCGCCGACGACGTCGTAGCCGGCCTCCCTGAGCATCTCGACGATGTCGAGCCTGATCAGGGCCTCGTCCTCGGCCACGACCACGCGGCGCGCGGCGACGGTCCCGTTCTCACCTGTGGTCACGGCGCAAGCCTAGGCCCTCCGGGTTGCAGGGACGTGTCGTGGCGCCCGGGGTGGCGCAGGTGACACCCGACCGGGTGATCCGGTGCTCGGCTAGAGTCGGTGCAGCGCCGGGTTGGTGGAACGGCAGACACAGCGCACTCAAACTGCGCCGCCGAGAGGCATGCGGGTTCGAGTCCCGCACCCGGCACGGACGGCAGCGGCCGGCGCCCCGAGGGGTGCCGGCCGCCGCTGCGCCTGGGGTCGCTCAGGCGTCGGGGTTCGTCGTCGCGTTCCCGATGCCGTGGACGCGCAGCGTGTTCAGCGAGCCGGGCACCCCGGGCGGGGAGCCGGCGACGATGACGACCTGGTCGCCGAGCCGGCCGCGCCCGCTCGTGAGGAGGGCCTCGTCGACCTGCCCGACCATGTCGTCGGTGTGCGCCACCTCGTCGACGAGGAACGTCTCCACGCCCCAGGTCAGGGCGAGCTGGGAGCGCACCTCGGGGCGGGGCGTGAACGCGAGCAGCGGGATCGGCGAGCGCAGCCGCGCCATCCGCTTGGCGGAGTCGCCGCTCGTCGTGAACGCGCAGAGGAACGCGACGTCGAGCAGCTCGCCGACGGTCGCCGCCGCGTACGTCACGGCGCCGCCCTTCGTCGAGGGCCGGGTGCCGAGCGGCGAGATCCGGTCGAGCCCCTGCTCCTCGGTGACGCTGATGATGCGGGCCATCGTCTGGACCGCCTCGAGCGCGTACTTCCCGACGCTCGTCTCGCCGGAGAGCATGATCGCGTCCGCACCGTCGAGGACGGCGTTCGCGCAGTCCGACGCCTCGGCGCGGGTCGGGCGCGGCAGCGAGATCATCGAGTCGAGCACCTGGGTGGCGACGATGACCGGCTTGGCGGCGCGGCGGGCGAGCTCGACGGCCCGCTTCTGCACCATGGGGACCTGCTCGAGCGGCAGCTCGACGCCGAGGTCGCCGCGGGCGACCATGATGCCGTCGAACGCGCGGACGATCTCCTCGAGGTTGTCCACCGCCTGCGGCTTCTCGACCTTGGCGATGACGGGCAGCCGGTGGCCGACCTCGTCCATGATCTTGTGGACGACCTCGATGTCCGCGGCGCTGCGGACGAACGAGAGCGCGATCATGTCCGCGCCGATGGACAGCGCCCAGCGCAGGTCGGCCTCGTCCTTCTCGGACATCGCCGGCACGCTCACGGCGACGCCGGGCAGGTTGAGGCCCTTGTTGTTGGAGACCGTGCCGCCGATCTCGACCGTCGTGACGACCCGGGGGCCGTCGACGGACTTGACCCGCAGCGCCACCTTGCCGTCGTCGACGAGGATGATGTCGCCGGCCGAGACGTCACCGGGCAGGCCCTTGTACGTCGTCCCGACGAGGTTCCGGTCCCCCGGGACGTCCTCGGTCGTGATCGTGAGGACGTGCCCCTCGGGCAGGTCGTGCGGGCCGTCGGCGAACCGGCCGAGCCGGATCTTCGGGCCCTGCAGGTCGACGAGCACCCCCACGGCGCGGTGGGTCTCGTCGCTCGCCGCCCGCACCTCGTCGTAGCGCTTCTGGTGCTCCTCGTACGAGCCGTGGCTGAGGTTGAGCCGGGCGACGTCCATCCCGGCACGGACGAACTCGGCGACCCGGCCGTCGACGGACGGGCCGAGCGTGCAGACGATCTTGGCGCGACGCATGCGTGGCGTTCCTCGGAGGTCGTTGTGGACGCCGTGCGGCCGATCCGGGCCGCACGGTGCTGCCTGGCGCCGCCTTCGCCGCCGGCGGGGATCTGGTCGGACCTGCGGTCAGACGGTCAGCGGCCTCGCCGTCGGAGGGATGGGCGCAGGAAGAACGCTACTCCCCGTGAGCCAGCGGTCGACCGAAGCCGCGCACGAGCGGCCCTCGGCGATCGCCCAGACGATGAGCGACTGGCCGCGGCCGGCGTCCCCGGCGACGAAGACGCCGGGGACCGACGACATGTACGCGGCGTCCCGGGAGATGTTCCCGCGCGGGTCGAGCGCGACGTCGAGCTGCTCGACGAGCGCACCCTTCTCCGGCCCGACGAAGCCCATCGCGAGCAGCACGAGCTGCGCCGGGATCGTCCGGACCGAGCCTTCGACGGGCTGGAACCGGCCGTCGACGAGCTCGACCTCGACGAGCTCGAGCCCGGCCACGGCGCCGTCCTCGTCGCCGACGAAGCGCTGGGTGCTCACGGCGTAGACCCGGTCGCCGCCCTCCTCGTGGGCGGAGGTCACCTTGTAGGTCATCGGGTACGTCGGCCAGGGCTGGCCGGCGGGCCGCTCCTCGGTCGGGCGGGGCATGATCTCGAGCTGGGTCACCGAGCGCGCACCGTGCCGCAGCGACGTGCCGAGGCAGTCCGCGCCGGTGTCGCCGCCGCCGATGATGACGACGTCCTTGCCCTCGGCCGTGACCTGGCCCTCGACCGCCTCACCGACGGCGACCCGGTTCGCGGGCGGCAGGAACTCCATCGCCTGCATGATCCCGGTGAGCTCGCGCCCGGGGACAGGCAGGTCGCGCCAGGCGGTGGCCCCGACGGCGAGGACGACGGCGTCGTACCGCTCCCGCAGCGCCTGGCCGGTGAGCTGGCCGCCGACGTCGACCCCCGGGCGGAACCGGGTGCCCTCGGCCTCCATCTGCGCGAGCCGCCGGTCGAGGACGCTCTTCTCCATCTTGAACTCGGGGATGCCGTACCGCAGCAGACCGCCGACCCGGTCGGCCCGTTCGTACACCGCGACGGTGTGGCCGGCCCGGGTGAGCTGCTGCGCGGCGGCCAGGCCCGCGGGGCCGGAGCCGACGACGGCGACGGTCTTGCCGGACAGCCGCTCCGGCGGCTTGGGCTCGACCCAGCCGCGCTCGAACGCCTCCTCGATGACCGTGACCTCGACCTGCTTGATCGTCACCGGCGGCTGGTTGATCCCCAGCACGCAGGCGGTCTCGCACGGCGCGGGGCACAGCCGCCCGGTGAACTCGGGGAAGTTGTTCGTCGCGTGCAGCCGCTCGATCGCCTCCCGCCAGTCACCGCGCCAGGCGAGGTCGTTCCACTCGGGGATGAGGTTCCCGAGCGGGCAGCCGCTGTGGCAGAACGGGATCCCGCAGTCCATGCAGCGGCCGGCCTGCCGGCGCAGCACCGTGCGGTCGGTGTCCTCGTAGACCTCGCGCCAGTCCTGGATCCGGACCGGGACGGGGCGCCGCGGCGGCAGCTCGCGGTCGCGGACGGTGAGGAAGCCCTTGGGGTCAGCCATCAGTTCGTCTCCATGATCCGGCTCCAGACGACGTCGGACTCGAGGTCGAGCCCTTCGGCGACCGCCTGCTTGCGCACGCCGACGACCCGCGCGTAGTCGCGCGGCATGACCTTCGTGAAGCGGGGCACCGCGGCCGGCCAGTCCTGCAGGAGCCGCCACGCCACCGCGGACTCGGTCTCCTCCCGGTGCCGGCGCACGATCGACTGGAGGACCTCGGCGTCCTCGTCGTCGAGCGGCAGGAGGTCGACGAGCTCGGTGTTGACGCGCGTCGTCCGCAGGTCGAGCACGTACGCCTCGCCGCCGGACATGCCGGCCGCGAAGTTGCGGCCGGTGCGGCCGAGGACGACGACCGTGCCGCCCGTCATGTACTCGCAACCGTGGTCGCCGACGCCCTCGACGACGGCGGTCGCCCCGGAGTTGCGGACGCAGAACCGCTCGCCGACCTGCCCGCGCAGGTAGATCTCGCCGCTCGTGGCGCCGTAGCCGATGACGTTGCCGGCGATGATGTTGTGCTCCGCGGCGAACGCGGCCGACCGGTCGGGGCGCACGACGATCCGGCCGCCGGACAGGCCCTTGCCGACGTAGTCGTTCGCGTCGCCGAACAGCCGCAGGGTCACGCCGCGCGGCACGAACGCGCCGAACGACTGCCCGGCGGAGCCGGTGAGCGTCACGTCGATCGTGTCGTCCGGAAGGCCGTCGCCGCCCCAGCGCTTCGTCACCTCGTGGCCGAGCATCGCGCCGACCGTCCGGTTGACGTTGCGGACCGGCAGGGTGACCCGGACCGGCTCGCGCCGCTCGAGCGCGTCGGCCGACAGCTCGACGAGCGTGTGGTCGAGCGCCTTCTCCAGGCCGTGGTCCTGCACGGTGACGCAGCGCCGCGGGGTGTCCGCGGGCACGTCCGGCGTCGCGAGGATCTTCGTGAGGTCGAGCCCGGACGCCTTCCAGTGCTCGACGGCCGCGGCCGTGTCGAGCGCCTCGGCGTGGCCGATCGCCTCGTCGAGGCTGCGGAAGCCGAGCTCGGCGAGGTACTCGCGGACCTCGGTCGCGATGTACTCGAAGAACGTCACGACGAACTCGGGCTTCCCGGAGAACCGGGCGCGCAGCTCGGGGTTCTGCGTCGCGACGCCGACCGGGCAGGTGTCGAGGTGGCAGACCCGCATCATGATGCAGCCGGACACGACGAGCGGCGCGGTCGCGAAGCCGAACTCCTCGGCGCCGAGGAGCGCGGCCACGACGACGTCGCGGCCGGTCTTCAGCTGGCCGTCGGTCTGGACGACGATCCGGTCGCGCAGGCCGTTGAGCACGAGCGTCTGCTGGGTCTCGGCGAGGCCGAGCTCCCACGGGGCGCCGGCGTGCTTGAGCGACGTCAGCGGGCTGGCGCCGGTGCCGCCGTCGTGGCCGGAGATGAGGACGACGTCCGCGTGCGCCTTGCTGACGCCCGCCGCGACCGTCCCGACGCCGACCTCGGAGACGAGCTTGACGTGGATCCGCGCACCCGGGTTGGAGTTCTTCAGGTCGTGGATGAGCTGGGCGAGGTCCTCGATCGAGTAGATGTCGTGGTGCGGCGGCGGCGAGATGAGACCGACGCCCGGCGTCGAGTGCCTGGTCCGTGCGACCCACGGGTAGACCTTGTGGCCGGGCAGCTGGCCGCCCTCGCCGGGCTTGGCGCCCTGCGCCATCTTGATCTGGATGTCGTCGGAGTGCGTGAGGTACAGGCTCGTCACGCCGAACCGCCCCGACGCGACCTGCTTGATCGAGCTGCGCCGCGCCGGGTCGAGGAGCCGCTCGGGGTCCTCGCCGCCCTCGCCCGTGTTCGACTTGGCGCCGATCGAGTTCATCGCGATGGCGAGGGTCTCGTGCGCCTCCATCGAGATGGAGCCGTAGGACATCGCCCCGGTCGAGAAGCGCTTCATGATCGCCTCGATCGGCTCGACCTCGTCGAGCGGGACCGGCGGGCGCTGGCCCTCCTTGAACCGGAAGAGCCCGCGCAGGGTCATGAGCCGGGCCGACTGCTCGTCGACCTTCGACGTGTACTCCTTGAAGACGTCGAAGCGCCGGGAGCGGGTCGAGTGCTGCAGCCGGAAGACCGTGTCGGGGTCGAACAGGTGCGGCTCGCCCTCGCGGCGCCACTGGTACTCGCCGCCGACCTCGAGCCGGCGGTGCGGGTCCCGGATGCCGTCGGCGGGGTACGCCTTCGCGTGCCGCCGGGCGACCTCGTCGGCGATGACGTCGAGGCCGATGCCGCCGAGCTGCGACGTCGTCCCGGTGAAGTACCGGTCGACGAGCTCGGTGCCGAGGCCGATGGCCTCGAAGACCTGGGCGCCGCGGTAGGACGCGACCGTCGAGATCCCCATCTTGCTCATGACCTTGAGCACGCCCTTGCCGAGCGCCTTGATGAGGTTCGCGACCGCCTTCTCCGGCGAGACGCCGGTGATGTCGCCGCGCCGGACGAGGTTCTCGACGCTCTCCATCGCGAGGTACGGGTTGACCGCGGCGGCGCCGTAGCCGATGAGCAGCGCGACGTGGTGCACCTCGCGGACGTCACCGGCCTCGACGATGAGCCCGACCTGGGTGCGGGTCTTCTCCCGGATGAGGTGGTGGTGGACCGCGCTCGTCAGGAGCAGCGACGGGATCGGCGCGAGGTCGGCCGTCGAGTCGCGGTCGGACAGGACGACGAACTTCGCGCCCTGCTCGATCGCGGCGGAGACCTCGGTGAAGATCTCCTCGATCCGCTCGCGCAGGGCCGCTCCCCCGCCGTCGACCTTGTACAGGCCCTTGACGGTGACCGTCGCGTAGCCCGGCAGGTCGCCGTCCTTGTTGATGTGCACGAGCCGCGCGAGCTCGTCGTTGTCGATGACCGGGAACGGCAGCACGACCTGGCGGCAGTGCGCCGGGCTCGCCGAGAGCAGGTTGCCCTCCGGGCCGATCGCCGTCCCGAGCGCCGTGACGAGCTCCTCGCGGATGGCGTCCAGCGGCGGGTTCGTCACCTGCGCGAAGAGCTGGGTGAAGTAGTCGAAGAGCAGCCGCGGCCGGTTCGAGAGCACCGCGATCGGGGTGTCGGTGCCCATCGAGCCGATCGGCTCGGCACCGGCGCGGGCCATCGGCGCGACGAGGAGCCGCAGCTCCTCCTCGGTGTAGCCGAACGTCTGCTGGCGCCGCGTCACCGAGGCGTGCGTGTGGACGACGTGCTCGCGCTCGGGGAGGTCCTTGAGGAAGATCCGCCCCGCGTGCAGCCACTCGTCGTACGGGTGCTGGCCGGCGAGGTCGGCCTTGATCTCCTCGTCGTCGACGATCCGGCCGTGCTCGGTGTCGACGAGGAACATCCGGCCCGGCTGGAGCCGGCCCTTCTTGACGACGGTCGACGGGTCGATGTCGAGGACGCCGACCTCGCTCGCCATGACGACGAGGCCGTCCTCGGTGACCCAGTACCGCGAGGGACGCAGGCCGTTGCGGTCGAGCACGGCCCCGATGAGCGTGCCGTCGGTGAACGCGACGCAGGCCGGGCCGTCCCACGGCTCCATGAACATCGAGTGGAACTCGTAGAACGCGCGCCGGGCCGGGTCCATCTCGGCGTGGTTCTCCCACGCCTCGGGGATCATCATGAGGACGGCGTGCGGCAGCGACCGGCCCGCGAGGTGGAGCAGCTCGAGGACCTCGTCGAAGCTCGCCGAGTCGCTCGCGTCGGCCGCGCAGATCGGGAAGAGCCGCTCGAGGTCGCCGGGGATGACGTCGGAGACGAGCTGGCTCTCCCGGGCGCGCATCCAGTTGCGGTTGCCCTTGACCGTGTTGATCTCGCCGTTGTGGGCGATGAGCCGGAACGGGTGGGCCAGCGGCCACGACGGGAAGGTGTTCGTGGAGAACCGGGAGTGGACGACGGCGAGCTCGGTCGCGAACCGGCGGTCCGACAGGTCGGGGAAGAACGGCTCGAGCTGGCCGGTCGTGAGCATGCCCTTGTAGACGAGCGTGCGCGACGACATCGAGGGGAAGTAGACGCCCGCCTCGTGCTCGGCGCGCTTGCGCAGGCAGAACGCCATCCGCTCCAGGGCCATCCCGACGACGCGCCCGCGGGAGGACTCGACGAACAGCTGCCGGAAGCGGGGCTGGACCGAGCGCGCGGTGGCGCCGACGAGGCCGGCGGTCGTCGGGACCTCGCGCCAGCCCAGGACGCGCAGGCCCTCGTCGGCGGCGATCGCCTCGATCGACGCGACGGCCTGCGCCTCGGCGTCGTCCTCGTCGGGGAGGAACGCGATCCCGACGGCGTAGGAGCCCCGCGGGGGGAGCTCGAAGTCCACGACGCCGCGCAGGAAGGCGTCGGGCACCTGGGTGAGGATGCCGGCGCCGTCGCCGGTGTCGACCTCGGCGCCGACGGCGCCCCGGTGCTCGAGGTTGCGCAGCGCGGTGAGCGCCTTCTCGACGATGTCGTGGCCGGGCTCGCCGCGCATCGTCGCGACGAACGCGACGCCGCAGGCGTCGTGCTCGTGTGCGCCGTCGTAGAGGCCGGAGGCCTCGGGCTGGGCGGAGAACCGGCGGAAGGGCGTCAGCATGCGTCCACCTCGTCGTCGATCGTCCCGAGCGGCGGCGAGGGCCTCGCCCGTCTCGGATGCGGCTGTGCTGCGGCGGTCGTCCGGGCGGCGGGCAGGGGGTGTGTCGTCACCGTGCACGGCGGTCCCGGAACGGTCCGGTCGTGGCGCCTGCCGGCGGGAGGAGGGCTCGTGACCCGTCCCGCAGATCGGCGTCACCGACCCGCGTGGGACGTCCATGGCCCTCGTGGAGTGGTCACACTGTAACGGGTGATGGAACCTCTTCGTAACATGCGGAGGCGTCGTCGCCCGACGGATCCGCCACGCTGCGGAACGCGTTCAGTTGATCGCTGAGCGTGATGGCGTGTCGGTCGAGGAGCCATCTGCGGCGGGTGTCCCGTCCGCCTCGTCGTCAACCTCGTCGTCCGCCTCGTCGTCAACCTCGTCGTCCGCCTCGTCGTCCGCCTCGTCGTCCGGTCGCTTCGCCGCGTCCGGCTCCTTCTCGGCGGGCTCGTCCCCGGCGAGGGCGTCCTTGACCTTCGCGTCGGCCGCGTCGGTGTCCGACGTGTCCTTCGCGTCGTCGTCCGTAAGGTCCGCCCGGTCCTTCGCGTCGTCCTTGAGGTCGGACATCAGGTCGGGCTCGTCGGCCGACGGGTCGACGACCGGACGCACGAGCACGCCGTCCCGCCCGGGGTGGCGCCGCGTGACGACGACGAACGCGACGATCGCCCCCACGAGCACGATGATCGACGTCCAGATGTTGATCCGCAGCCCGAGCACCTTCGTGGCCTCGTCGATCCGCAGCGCCTCGATCCAGAGCCGCCCGCTCGTGTAGACCGCGATGTAGAGCGCAAACAGCCGGCCGTGCCCGAGCCGGAAGCGCCGGTCCGCCCAGAGCAGCAGCGCGACCCCGGCGGCGTTCCACAGCGACTCGTAGAGGAACGTCGGGTGGAAGGGCCCGTCCGGGTCGACGATCGGTGCACCCGTCGTGCCGTCGCGCCGCGCCTGCCCGGCGGACTGGTCCCACTCGTAGATCTTCAGGGCCCACGGCAGGTCCGTGGGCCGGCCGAAGAGCTCGTTGTTGAAGTAGTTGCCCCACCGGCCGAGCGCCTGGGCGGCGAGGATGCCGGGCGCGAGCGCGTCGGCGAGCGGCGGGAGGTAGACCCCGCGCCGGCGGGCGCCGATGTAGGCGCCGAGGGCACCGAGCGCGACGGCGCCCCAGATGCCCAGCCCGCCCTGCCAGATGTAGAGCGCCTTGACCGGGCTCCCGCCCTCGCCGAAGTACGGACCGGGCGTCGTGACGACGTGGTAGATCCGGCCGCCGATGATCCCGAACGGCACGGCCCAGGCGGCGATGTCGAGGACGACACCCTCCTCGCCGCCACGGGCCGCGTAGCGCTTCTCCCCCATCCGGACCGCGAGGATGATCCCCGCGATGATGCACAGGGCGTACGCCCGCAGCGGGAACGGCCCGAGGTACCAGACCCCCTGGGTCGGGCTCGGGATGACCGCGTGGAGCGCCGCTCCCGCGGCCGCGGCGGTCACGCCGTGCGGCCTTCGCGGACCCCGGCCGCGAGGTCCGCCGCGAGCGCGCGGAGCGCGTCGAGCCCGGACTCGCGGTCCGGTGCGTCGGCGAGCACCTTGACGAACGCCGAGCCGACGATGACGCCGTCCGCGAACGCGGCCACCTCGGCGGCCTGCGCGCGGTTCGAGACGCCGAGGCCGACGCAGACGGGCAGGTCGGTGACGGCCTTGGTGCGGGCGACGAGCGCCTCCGCGGCGTTCCCGACGGTGCCCCGGGTGCCGGTGACCCCCATCGTCGACGCCGCGTAGACGAAACCGCGGCAGGCCCGGACGGTCGAGACGAGCCGCTCGTCGGTCGACGACGGGGCGACGAGGAAGACCTTGTCGAGGTCGTGCTTGTCGGCGGCGGCGAACCACTCGTCGGCCTCGTCGGGGATGAGGTCCGGCGTGATGAGACCGGCACCGCCCGCGTCGGCGAGGTCGGCGGCGAACCGCTCGACGCCGTACCGGTCGACGAGGTTCCAGTAGGTCATGACGAGCGGGACCGCACCGGCGTCCGCGACGGCGCGGACCGCGAGGAACGCGTCCCGGGGCCGGGCACCGCGCTCGAGCGCCGCCTCGACGGCGTGCTGGATGACCGGACCGTCCATGAGCGGGTCGGAGTACGGGACGCCGACCTCGACGATGTCGGCACCGCCCTCGACGAGGGCGCGGCACGCGGCCACGGAGTCGTCGACGGTCGGGAAGCCGACGGGCAGGTAGGCGACGAGTGCGGCGCGGCCCTCGGCGCGCGCGTCGGCGAGGACGTCGCCGACCCGGGTGTGCGCGCTCACCGGTCGCCCGCCTCGGTGCCCTCGGCCGTCACCGCGGGGGTCTGCTCGGCGTCCGGCACGAGGCCGAACCAGCGGGCGGCGGTGTCGACGTCCTTGTCGCCGCGACCGGACAGGTTCACCAGGACGATGCCGTCCGGGCCGAGGCGCTGCCCCGCCCGCAGCGCGCCCGCGAGGGCGTGGGCGCTCTCGATGGCGGGGATGATGCCCTCGGTGCGGCAGAGCAGGCGGAAGGCCTCCATCGCCTCGGCGTCGGTGACCGGCTCGTAGGTCGCCCGGCCGATCTCGTGGAGCCACGAGTGCTCCGGCCCGACGCCCGGGTAGTCCAGGCCGGCCGAGATCGAGTGGCTCTCGACGGTCTGGCCGTCCTCGTCCTGCAGCACGAAGGTGCGGTTGCCGTGGAGCACGCCGGGCAGGCCGCCGGTGATGGACGACGCGTGCCGGCCGGTGTCGACGCCGTCGCCGCCCGCCTCGAGACCGAGCAGCGCCACGCCCGCGTCGTCGAGGAACGCGTGGAAGATCCCGATCGCGTTGCTGCCGCCGCCGACGCACGCGACGACGACGTCCGGCAGCCGGCCGACGAGGTCGAGCACCTGCTGCCGGGCCTCGACGCCGATGATCCGGTGGAAGTCGCGGACCATCGTCGGGAACGGGTGCGGGCCGGCGACCGTGCCGAGCAGGTAGTGCGTGTCGGCCACGTTCGTGACCCAGTCGCGCATCGCCTCGTTGATGGCGTCCTTGAGGGTCCGCGAGCCCGCGGTGACCGGGATCACCTCGGCGCCGAGGAGCTTCATCCGGGCGACGTTGAGCGACTGCCGGCGGGTGTCCTCCTCGCCCATGTAGATGACGCAGTCGAGGTCGAGCAGGGCGGCCGCGGTGGCCGTGGCGACACCGTGCTGACCGGCCCCGGTCTCGGCGATGACCCGCTTCTTGCCCATCCGCTTCGTGAGGAGCGCCTGGCCGAGCACGTTGTTGATCTTGTGCGAGCCGGTGTGGTTGAGGTCCTCGCGCTTGAGGAGCACCCGGGCGCCGCCCGCGTGCGCGGCGAACCGCTTGGCCTCGGTGAGGATGCTCGGGCGGCCGGAGTAGGTGCGGTGCAGGTGGTCGAGCTCGGCGGTGAACGCCGGGTCGGCCATCGCGGCGGTGAACTCGCGGTCGAGCTCGTCGAGCGCGGCGACGAGCGCCTCCGGGACGAACCGGCCGCCGAAGCGGCCGAAGTACGGGCCGCGGTGGGCCGTCAGGGCCTGCACGGGCAGGTCGGTCGGGGCGCTCACAGGACGTTTCCCTTCGGTCGGGCGGCGGGTCAGCGTGCTGACGCCGCCTGCCTCACTTGCGGACCGCGCGCAGCGCGGGGTGGGCGCCGGCGGCGACGAGGTCGGCCACCGCCGAGCGCGGGTCCTTGCCGGTCACGAGACTCTCACCGACGAGGACGGCGTGCGCGCCGGCCCTCGCGAACTCGAGGACGTCGTGCGGCCCGCGGACGCCGGACTCGGCGATCCGGTAGATCCCGCCGGGGATCGACGGGCAGACCCGGGCGAAGACCTGACGGTCGACCTCGAGGGTCTTGAGGTTGCGGCAGTTCACCCCGATGACCCGGGCGCCGGCGTCGACCGCCCGCTGCACCTCGACCTCGTCGTGGACCTCGACGAGCGCGGTCATCCCGAGCGAGTGGACCCGCTCGACGAGCGAGACGAGGGCCTCCTGCTCGAGCGCCGCGACGATGAGGAGGACGACGTCCGCGCCGTGCGCCCGCGCCTCCCAGACCTGGTAGGCGGAGACGATGAAGTCCTTGCGCAGCACCGGGATGTCGACGGCCGCGCGGACGGCGGCGAGGTCGGCGAGGCTGCCGCCGAAGCGGCGCTCCTCGGTGAGCACGGAGATGACGCTGGCACCGCCGGACTCGTAGTCGGCCGCGAGACCGGCCGGGTCCGCGATCGCCGCGAGGGCCCCCTTGCTCGGGCTCGAGCGCTTGACCTCGGCGATGACCTTGACGGTCTCGCCCTCCCGCAGCACCGACTCGGCGGCGAGCGCCGACGGTCGGGCCGCGGCCATGGCCTGGAGCGACTCGAGGCTCGTGGCGGCCTGACGGCCGACGAGGTCCTCACGGACACCCGCGAGGATGTCGTCGAGCACGGTCACGCGTGGCCCCCTGTCTGAGTGGCGGACGCCTCAGATCGTACCGACCCCGGACGCCTCCCCCGTCCGGGGGCACGGACCGGGGCGGACCGGGGCGGACCGGGCGTCAGGGGGCGAGCCACTCCAGACCAGGCAGGTTGCGCAGCAGCCAGAACCCGAGGATGACCCCGAGCAGCGACCAGACCGCCCAGGGCGGTGCCGCCCACGTCCGGGCGCGGCCCCGGGCGGCGCGCCGGGTCCAGCGCAGCCAGGTCCACAGCAGCAGCGGGACGGCGGCGACGGTGAGCGGGTTGCGGTCGACGGCCGTGAGCAGGTCCAGGTGCGCCATCGCGTGGATCGCCCGCAGCGAGCCGCAGCCGGGGCAGTAGAACCCGGTGACGAACAGGAACGGGCACGTCGGGTAGTGCCCCGCCTGGTTCGGGTCGACGGCCCCGACGTACCCGACGACGGCCGCGGCCAGGGCGGCGGCCGCGGCCGGGCCCGCGAGCCGCCGCACCGCCGACGTCACGGGGCCGTGGAGGCGGTACCGAGCGCGAGCGCGAAGATGCCCACGTAGAAGATCCCGATGAGCACGAGCACGACGGCCTGGACGCCGGCGCTCCAGATCGCGAACTGCTTGGCCTTGCGCGCCGACTCGGTCGCCCCGGCGACGTCGCCCCGCAGCCACTTGTCGTTGACCTGGGCCGCGTACACGATCGAGACGATCCCCAGCGGCAGGCAGCAGAGCACCGTCGACAGGATCGCCCAGACGAGGAAGTTGTCCGGCGGCGGCCCCGCGGGCGCACCGTAGACCGGCTGCGCGGGGTAGCCGCCCGGGTAGGCACCGGGCTGCTGGTAGGCGGGCGGCTGCGCAGGACCGGGTTGGCCGTAGGGCGCGGGCTGGCCGTAGGGCGCCGGGGCACCCGGGTCGGGCTCGGGGGCGGACGGCGGGTACGGGCCGTCAGTACTCATCGGGGTGACCTCTCCGTACAGGATCGGGGGCAGGGGGACGACGACGGAGCCGCAGGCCCGCAAGGGGCCTGCGGACCCGTCGTGCGGAGGTCAGCTACCGGCGCTCAGCGCGGCGATGTTCACGCCGAGGCTGATGACACCGACGATGACGCCGATGATCGTCGCCCACAGGGCGAACTGCTTCGCCTTGCGCGACGACTCCTGCGCACCGGCGACGTCGCCCTGCGCCCACTTGCCGTTGACCTGGGCCGCGAACACGATCGCCGGGATGGCGAGCGGCCAGCAGCAGAAGATCGTGAGGATCGACCAGATCAGGTAGTTCGGCGGCGGCGGGCCGCCGGCGGGCTGCCCCGGGGGCACGGCCCCGTAGGGCGGCGGGGGCGGCGGTGCACCGTATTCGGACATGACTCTCCATCCCGAGTTGAGGCCCTCGTCAGGGCCGATGGCGGATCACGCTAGTGGTCCGCGGACGGCGATCATGGCACCGGGGCGCCGTCCGGGACCGGCGTTTCGCGCCACTCGTCACCGCTGCCGGGGCAGGACGGCGTACCGGCCCCGGCCCCTCACGCACGTGCGACCGGGCCCCGAGGGGCCCGGTCGCGCGTCCGCACGTTGTCGGTCGAGGCGCTCAGCTGCCGGTGAAGACGTTCCCGAGCCCGAGGAAGAGGCCGCCGACGAGCGACAGCGCACCGAGGCCGATCGCGACGAAGCCGACGATCTTCGCGGTCTGGGCGTTGCCCGGCAGGCCCTGCTTCTCGGCCTGCGTCGCCATGACGACCGAGGCGATGCCGAGACCGAGGCCGACGATCGAGCAGCACAGCGCCATGACGATGCCGGCGATGCCGAGGTAGAGCGCCGTCTTGACCTTCGAGTCCGTGGCACCGGCGACCGGGTAGCCGCCGGGCGCACCGGCGTAGGGCGGCGGGGCGCCGTACGGCTGCTGGGGCGCGCCGTACTGCGGCTGCTGCGGGGTCCCGTACTGCGGCGGCTGCGGCGCGCCGTACTGCGGGGGCTGCTGGGGGGCGCCGTACTGCGGCGCGCCGGGGGCCGCCGGCGGCTCCGAGCCGTAGGCCGGCG
>NZ_MWLL01000217.1 GCF_002198675.1 Kineosporia sp. R_H_3
AGTCGCCGACGTCGTCGCCGAGTGGGCCGACCGCACGCCCTGACGCTGCCCCCGGTCGGCCGTCCGGCGTCCACCTGCCGAGACGCCCGTACCGCAGAATGTCACAAGAGCGCTCCGACGCACGACACGCCGCGTTCGCGGCCCGTTGGTGCGTCCTGCGGTGCGCCGCCGCCGCTACCCGGCGACCTTCGCGATGATCGCCGCGACCTCGGCCGGCATCGACGCGAACGGCGAGTGCGACGACTCGAGCGTGTGCACCGCCCCGGCGCGCGCCGACATCGCCTGCTGCGCCGGGTACGGGATCGCCTGGTCCTGCGTGCAGGCGACGTAGGTGCTCGGGACGTCGTGCCAGGCCGCCCCGGTCTGCGGTGCCATGAACGCCGCGACCGACTGCGGGCGCAGCCGGCCGAGCCAGTCGGCGGCGAGGGCCGGATCGACGTCCCCGTAGGCCACCTGCACCCCGACCGCAGGGTCGACGGTGATCGTCCCGTCCGCCTCGTCGACGACGAACCACGGCGGCGCCTGCCCGCCGACGGCCTGGAACAGCGACTCGCCGGCGTCGAGCATGAAGGCGCACAGGTAGACCAGGTGCGAGACGTCGGAGCGGCCGGCGGCCGCCTCGCTGACGACGACACCGCCGTACGAGTGCCCGAGCAGCACGGTCGGGCCGGGGCGGGCGTCGAGCGCGGCCCGGACGACGGCGACGTCGTCGGCGAGGGTCCCGTGGTCGCCCGCGCTCGGCAGGTCGACCGTCGCGACGTCGAGCCCGGCGGCGGCGAGGTGCGGGAGCAGCGGCTCCCAGCACCAGCTCCCGTGCCAGGCGCCGTGGACGAGCAGGACACTGCGGGTCTGGTCGGACGCCGTCACGGGTGCCTCCCGGTGGACGGGGCCGCGACGCTGCGGCCCTCAGGTCAGCGGATCGTGCCACGACGACCTGGCGAGACGCAATGGCTGTGTAGCACGTCCTGCGTGCGGTGGTCGTGAGTCAAGGGCCGTGAGTCAAGGGCCGTGGGGCAGCGGCCGTGAGGCAGTGGGTCAGCCGGTCGCGATCCGGCGCACGACGAGCTTCGCGTGCCCGTGCAGCCGGGTGCTCCAGTTCTGGGCGAGCGTCGTCCCCGGTGCCAGCAGGCACGTCGAGTCGCCGCAGTCGTCGAGCTTCCACGCCGTCCAGGAGATGCGGTGCTTCTTCGCCCAGTCGAGCCAGGCCGCCGCGGCGGACTCGCACACGGCGCCGTCGAGCCCGCCGTCGGCGTCGCTGGCACCCCACTCGGTGACGAACAGCGGCAGCCCTGCGGCCCGGGCTGCCTCGGCCTTCGCCCGCAGCGCCGTGGTGTGCGTGCAGGAGTAGAAGTGCAGCGTGTACATCAGGTTCGTGCCGGCGACCGGGGACGCAGCGGCCTGGTCGACGTCCTGGGACCAGTTCGGCGTCCCGAGGATCACCACGTTGTCCGGGTCGTGCGCCCGGATCGAGGCGAGAACGGCCTGGTGGTACGGCTTGAGCGTGTCCTTCCAGCTCACCGCCAGCGGCTCGTTGAAGGTCTCCCAGAGCACGTTCGGCCGGCTCCCGTACTTCTTCGCCATGGCGGAGAAGAACGACTGCGCCGCCGCGCGGTCCGAGGCCGCCTCGTGGGCGTGGTAGTCGACGACGACGTACACGCCGGCCTTCGTCGCGTTCTCGACGATCCGCTCCACCTGCGCCCGGGCCGTCGCCGGGTCGCTGAGGTACGCGCCCGCGGGCTCGACCCCCATCGCTGCCCGGATCACCGTGATGCCCCAGCTGTCGCGCATGAACCTCAGCTTGGTCAGGCTCTCGGCGTAGTGGTCGTCGTCCCAGTTCAGCCACATCGAGCTCACGCCGCGCAGCTGGACGACGGTGCCGTCGGCGGCGCACAGCCGGGCGCCGCACACCTCGAGCCGGCCCCACCGCGCGACCGGGGTGCGCTTCGGGGTGGTGCCCGCCGAGGCGGACGTCGTCGACGCCGCGGCCCGGGTCCGGGTCGTCCCGCGCGTCGTCGACGCGGTGCCTGACCCCGCCCCGCCGGCCGCCGGCGCGGTGCCGCCCCCGCGCACCGCCGTGACGGCGAGCACCGCGACCCCGGTCGCGACGAGCGCGACGGCGACCCCGGCCGCCACCGGGACGGCGGTCAGGCGCCGTACGAGGCCGCGCCGCCGACGGACGCGGCGCGGGCGGGCAGTCTCGGGCTGGTCCATGACCCCCAGTCGCCCGGCAGGGCCGCAAGGTTTGCTGCCTCATCTGCCGACCTGATCCGCCGACCTGATCCGCCGACTGATCCGCCGACTGATCCGCCGACTGATCCGCCGACCTGCTGCGCCGTCCGGGTGACACCCCGGGGGCGACCGTGGTCACCGACGGCTACAGGGAACGCCCGGAACGCCCGATAACCCCACCCGACGGGTGAAGGAGGGGCATGAGCGAGGGTGCACGCGTGGACGTCGGACCGGCGGTCCCGCAGCTCGAGACCGTACTCACGCAGGCGTGGCACGCCGCCGCCGAACGGGGCGGCGCCGCCGTCGCGCTCGTCGGCCGGCTGAGCCCCGCCGCGGAGCCGACGGCCGAGCACGAGACCCGGGACGTCCGCGTCGTCTGGGCCAACCCCGCCGCTCTCGAGCTCCTGGGCCTGGGCCCGGGCGAGCTCGACGACGTCCTCCTCCTCGACGCCGCGCCCCGGCACCAGCGCGGCCAGGCCTGGCCGCTCGTCGCCGCGTCGCTGCTGCGCGGCACCGGCGGCCAGGGCATCGGTGTCGTCCGGCGCCCCGACGAGTCGACCCGGCGGGTCCAGGTCCAGGTCGTCCCGCTCCAGGGCGGCTGGCTCGTCACGCTCACGGCGCACGTCGACGACGCGAAGGCCGCGCGGACGGCGGCCGCCGAGGCCGACCACCGCTTCCGGGCCCTGGCCGAGCACGCCCCGGTCGGGATCTTCCTCTCCGAGGCCGGGCTGCGCCTCGGCTACGTCAACGGCCCCTTCGCCGAGCTCCTGGGCACCGACCCGGGCGCCCTCACCGGCACGGCCTGGGTCGACGCGATCCACCCCGACGACCGGACCGAGCTGCTCGAGGCGGTCCACGCCGTCCTCGCCGGCCAGGAGCGCGACCTGCGGGTGCGGCTCGCCGCGCCGGTCACCTCCCGGGTCCCGCTGCCGGACGGCGACCCGGACGACGCCGCACCGGGCACGGCTCCTGCCCGCTCGTCCCAGCGTTGGCTGCACCTGCGCCTGGCCCCGACGACGACCCCGTCCCGGGCGGCCGGCTTCGTCGGCACCGCCGAGGACGTCACGGTCCGCCGGGCCTGGGAGGAGCAGATGTCCTACCAGGCGCACCACGACCCGCTCACCGGGCTCGTCAACCGGCGCCGCCTCGTCGCCGTCCTCACCGAGCTGCTCTCGAGCCGGCGCGGCCACGACCGCGCGTTCGCCGTCCTCTTCTTCGACCTCGACGGGTTCAAGGAGGTCAACGACACGTACGGCCACGAGGCCGGCGACCGGGTCCTCATCGAGGTCGCCCGGCGGATGCAGCGCACGGCCCGCGACCAGGACGTCATCGCCCGGATCGCCGGCGACGAGTTCGTCGTCGTCCTGCGCCACGTGGGCAGCCCCGAGGAGGCGGAGGCCACCGGCCGACGGCACCTCGCCGCGCTCGCGGGCCCGCTCAAGGTCTCCGGCCGCGAGGTGCTCCTGTCGGCGAGCCTCGGGATCGCGATGCCCTCGCCGCTCGACACCCCCGAGACGCTGCTGCGCGCGGCCGACCGGGTCATGTACGACGCCAAGGCCGCCGGCTCGGGCGGGTACCGGATGGCCCAGGCCACCACGGGACGCCCCGACGCGACCGACGACGACGCCGAAGGGAGCACGCTGTGACCGTCGACGCCGTCGACACCCTGCTCGCGCGCCACGAGCAGCTGCCCGCCCGGGCCCAGGCGGCCGCGCGGGTGCTCCAGCTCTGCGACGACCCCGACACCTCGGCCCAGCAGCTCGCGCGGGCGATCGGCACCGACCCGGTCTTCGCCGCGAAGGTGCTGCGGGTCGCCAACTCCAGCTACTACGGGCTGTCCGGCCGGGTGAGCACGCTGCCCTTCGCCGTCTCCGTCGTCGGCTTCCAGACCGTGCGCAGCCTCGCGGTCGTCGCCGCGGCCGGCCTCGACGACCCGGACGCCACCCCGCACGGCTTCTGGGAGGGTGCGGCGCTCGCCGCCACCGCCGCGGAGGTCTTCGCGCCGCTGCTCGAGGCGGACACCGGCGACGCCTTCTCCCTCGGCCTGCTGCACACCCTCGGCTCGGCACTGCTGCACCAGCACCGCCCGCTGGGCCTGGTGTGCCTGCCCCAGCCGGACGACGTCGCCGCGCTCGCCGACGCCGAGGTCGCCGCCTACGGGACGACGCACGAGGTCGTCGGGGCACGGGTGCTGTCGCTGTGGCACTTCCCGGACCGGGTCTGCACCCTCATCGCCCGCCACCACGACGCGCTGCTGCCCGACGCCGCGCCCCTGGAACGGACCCTGCACGCGGCCCGCGCGGTCGCCGACAAGCTCCTGCGCGACGTCGCGCCCGACGTCACCGACCCGTCGATCGCCTGGCTCACCGACGGTCTCGTCACGCCCGACGAGCTGCCCGCGCTCTACGAGCGGGTCAGCAGCCGGGCCGCGGCCCTCCTCGACGGGCTCCAGACCCGCCGCTGAGGCCGACGTCGCCCGGGCCGTCCCCGGCGCCCCCTAGCCTTGCGCCCCATGGGGTCCGCGGGGTCGGGATGGGTGCGCACGGGGGCGGCCCTGCTCGTCGTCGCCTGCCTCGGCGGCTGCGGTGCCGTCGCCGACCGGTTGCCGTGGGGCGGGTCGTCCGGGAGCGCGGCCGGGTCCGCGTCCGCGCCGACCGGCGGGGCGGACGGCGTCCCCGGTGCCCCCGGGAGGGCGCTCGCCGCCCTCGACACCCTGCCCGTCGAACCGTTCCGCCTCGTCGACGGCTACGACCGCGACGCGTTCGGGCAGCGCTGGGCGGACGTCGACCGCAACGGCTGCGACACCCGCAACGACGTCCTGCGGCGCGACCTCGCGCAGGTCGACCTCGACCCGCGGACCCGCGGCTGCGTCGTCCGCACCGGCCGGCTCACCGACCCGTACACGGGCGAGACGGTGGCGTTCGTCCGCGGCCCGCAGACCTCCCCGCTCGTCGAGATCGACCACGTCGTCGCGCTCGCGGCCGCCTGGCGCACCGGGGCGTGGGACTGGCCGCCCCCGCGGCGCGAGGAGTTCGCCAACGACCCGCTCAACCTGCTCGCGACGAGCCGCGCGTCGAACCAGGGCAAGGCCGCCCTGGACGCCGCGGGCTGGCTGCCGCCGCGCGCGGCGTCCCGGTGCCCGTTCGTCGCCCGCCAGGTCGCCGTGAAGCGCCGGTGGGGCCTGAGCGTCACCCCGTCCGAGCGGACGGCGATGCACCGGGTGCTCGCGACGTGCCCGCAGGCCCGGCTGCCGGGCTGACGCCCCGGGTCAGCAGCCCCAGCGCGGCGGCCGGGAACAGCAGGACCGACAGCACGCCCGCGCTGACGAGCGCGGCGGCGGTGACGCTGCTCATGGCGCCGGTCGCCACCCCGATCTGGGTCGCGGCGACAAGGAACGGCAGCGACGTCGCCTGGAGCAGGCCGGCGGCGAGCGTCCGGGGCCCGTCGAGGCTGCGGCGGTACAGCAGCGCCGGGACCCCGCGCACGACGAGCAGCGCGAGCAGCAGCACCGGCACCCGCAGCGTCGCCGCGGGGTCGGTGAGCAGCCCGCGCAGGTCGAGCCGGATCCCGCTGGACACGAAGAACACCGGCACCAGGAAGCCGTAGCCGATCGCCTCGAGCTTGGTGCGCAGGTGCGGGTGCGAGGCGGCGTCGCGGTCGACCGTCGCGACGACGGCACCGGCCACGAACGCGCCGAGGATCGTCTCGATCCCGAACCGGGCCGCGAGGGCGACGAAGCCGAGCAGCAGCACGACCGCCGCCCGGACCCGGACCTGCGCGGTCGTGTCCTGCAGCCGCAGGAGGACGTCGCCGAGGCGCATCGACCGCCCGGCCCGTCGCACCGCCACGGCGACGACGACGGCGAGCACGGCGAACGCGGACAGCAGCGCCGCCGTCGCCCCCGTGCTCCCCGTGGCGGAGAAGAGCAGCGACAGCAGTACGACGGCGGCGACGTCGGCGACCGTCGCCCCGGCCACGGTGAGCCGGCCGACCGGGGCGCGCTCGACCCCCGCGTCCTTGAGGACGGGGACGACGAGCCCGAGGGAGGTCGCGGACAGGGCCACGGCGACGAGCAGGCCGCTGCGCACCCAGCCCGCGGCCTGCAGGCCCAGCCCGACGGCGAGCCCGAGCACCGCCGTCACGACGTACCCCAGCGCCGCCGGCCGCAGCGTCGGGCCGTCGAGGGACCGCACGTCGGTCTCCAGACCGGCGAGGAAGAGCAGGAACCCCAGGCCCAGCACCGCCAGGACGGCGACGACCTCGTCGACCTCCACCCAGCCGAGGCCGGTCGGGCCGAGCAGGACGCCGACGAGGATCTCGACGACGACGGACGGTACGCGCAGCCGGGGCACGAGACCGAGGACGAGCGGCACCAGGAGCGCGATCGCGCTCACCAGGAAGAGGTTGTCGAACCCGACGTCCGGCATCGTCATGGCGTCCTCTCCGGCGCGACCGCCTGCCGGCCGCTCCGGAGCAGTGGTCCGCGCGGCGGGCACCGGCGTTACGGCACCCGCGAGGTCACTGCGACGGGATGAGGCTCAACATCCTGTGTGAAAGACACACTTAACACAGGACGGCCCCCGGGAGCGCGCCAACGCTCACCGAGGGCCTGGACCAGCCGCTAGGAGGCTGACCGTGCCTACCATTCTGCCCCCGCCGTCCGCTGAGGTCGCGCGATTCGCCGCGTTCCGCGAGTGCCTGCACATCCGGCACACGCCCGACGGCGTCACGATCGAGCTGGCCGGCCCCGCCGTCGACGACCTCCCGGCCGACCTGCGCGCCGAGATGCTCGAGGCCGCCGGGGACGTCGTCTTCCTCGCGCTCGCCAGTCACGGCGTCCCGGTGACCAGCATCGAGTTCGGCGCCGCCGCGTGAAGGCCGCAGGCTGGGCCGTCCTCGACGCCGAGGACCGGGTCCTGACCCTCGAGCTGTCCCGCGTGATCGCCCACGACATCGCCGACCGCATCGACGGCTCGCGCGTCGCACCCGTCACGGTCGCGGACCTCGACGACATCGACGAGGACGTCCCGGCCGGGCAGGCGCAGCGGTGACCCGCCTCGCTGGCCGCGCCGCGGCCCTATGCGCCCTCACGGCGTCCGCGGGCGTCGTCGCCTGGCACGCCCCCGCCGGCGTCCCGCTGGCCGCCCTGGCGGCTGCTGGCGCCCTCTACGTCCTCGCCCAGCTCGTCCGCGCCGGGGCGCTGCGGTGAGCGACCGGCCGACCGGCCGGGACCCGCTCGCGGTCGCCGCGGTGCTGCTCGCCGTGACCGCGTTCGCCGGGTCGTTCGACCACGTGCGGACCGTCGTCGCCGACCACGGTCAGACCGGTTGGCTGTCCTGGGCCATCGCGGCCATGCCCGAGGTGTCCGTCGTGCTCGCCGTCCTCAAGGTCCGGCGAGCCCGCTCGACCGGCGAGCCGGTGGCGTGGGCGTGGGTGGTCGGCGGCTCAGCCGCGGCGTTCACCCTCGCGGCGAACATCGCGACCGCCGAGCCGTCCCCGTGGGGACCGACCTGCTCATGGTCGGGCAGGCGGTCGCCGCGGACCTCGACCGGGCCGGGCAGCGGATCACCCGTGCCGCCCTGCAGGCCGGCGTCCGTGCCCGCGGGCACACCTGCTCGACCGGCCGGGCGCAAGCCCTGCTGACCGCGGTCCGCGACCTCGAGCGGACCGCCTGACCGCGCGTCCCCCCGTTGGCCCGCTGAACGCCCGGCACGGACGTCCCCTCGTCTCCGTGCCGGGTCTTGAGCAGACCAGCTCAGCGCGTCTCACAGCCGCTCTCGCGCCTAACCAGCAGCGGCCCGGTCACACCTCCCCGAACCTGCCGAACCGGCGGCAGGACGGCACCGCTCGCGACGGTCCCCGTAGGCCCATGACAGCCACGGCCCAGCACAGGGCCGGGGCTACTCGTCGTGGGGCGAACGTCGCTGAGTGGAGGCGGGGGCGGCGGGCCACG
>NZ_MWLL01000218.1 GCF_002198675.1 Kineosporia sp. R_H_3
GCCCACCCCGACCCCGACCTCCGACACCTTCGGCCTGCTCGCCGCTCACTCCGACCTGTGCCTCGGCGTCCGCGGCGCGTCGACCGCCGCCGGCGCACGGTTCGTCCAGGTCCCGTGCGACGCCACGCAGGCGAGCCAGCGGTTCACGGTCCTGGACGACGCGATGCTCGTCATCGAGAGCACCGGGATGTGCATGACGGTGTCCGGGGCATCCCGGGCCTCCGGGGCGCGCGTCGTGCAGCAGCCGTGCACGGGCGCCGCGAACCAGCGGATGTGGTCGAGCGGCGCACTGCTCGGGTTCTCGCACTCGAACCAGTGCCTCGACATCCTGCGGGGGAGCACCGCCAGCGGTGCGTCGGCCGTCCAGAACACGTGCACCGGGCGGCAGAGCCAGCGCTGGTTCTCGGTCTGAGCACGAGCGCACCGCACTGCTCGTGCTCGCCGGATCCCCCGCGCCGGGTACCGGGCGCTGACCTGCAGGGTCAGCGCCCGGTACGGCCGTCCAGCACGACGAGATCCGACGGGCCCGGCCCGGCGTCCTCGCTCTGCAGGGTGACGAACAGCTCCGGGTACCGGTCGGCCGTCACCCCGCTCCACAGGTCGATCGGGATGCCGCCCTTGCGCCAGTGGAACGAGCCGACCGGGACGACGCCGTCCGGTCCGCGCAGCCAGGCTGCGTAGTAGGTCCCCTCCGGCGCGGGCCCGAGCCCGGTGATGTGCAGCTCGATCGCCAGCCCGGCCGACTTCGGCGTCAGCTCGGCGGTGGCGCGCGCGGCCGGTGCGGCGGCCGTGCCGGCGAGCGCGAACTCGACGGCCGCGCCGCGCGGCCAGAGCACGGCACCGCCGACCGCGACGACGGCTGCGGCCGCGGCGACGAGGAGCCACCGGCGCACGGGGCGGCCCGCGGCGCGGGCCGGTGCGGCGGCGCCGGTCTGCTGCTCGCTCGCCTGCGCCGCGCCCACCTCGGCCAGCAGCCGCGCGCGGAGCTCGGGCGGCGGCCCGGACCACAGCGCCTCGTCCGCCAGCCGGCGGGCCACGGCGTCCAGCGCGTCCCGCTCCGCCGCGTCGAGGTCCGCCGGCGGCGGGGTCCCGGGCTCGCGGCGCTCGAGGTGCCCGGCCCAGAGGTCGACGCGGGGGTCCTCCGAGGGGTTCACCGGTCGCCTCCCTTCACGAGGTGGGCCAGGCTCGCGGCCAGCCGGCGGTGCCCGCGGTGCGAGCGCGACTTCACCGTGCCGACCGGGACGTCGAGGGCCTCGGCGATCTCACGATGCGTCATCTCCTCGAAGTGCGACATCCGGATGATCGCGCGCTCGTCGTCCGGCAGTGCGTCCAGCGCGAGCCGGACCTCCCACGCCTCCCAGACGTGCTCCAGCCCGGGGAGCTGGACGACGACGTCCTGCTCCGCGGCGTGACCGCCCTGGGTCGGGCGGGCCTCCCGGCGGTGGACGTCGACGGCGGTGCGCCGCGCGACGGTGAGCAGCCACGGGGCCAGCGGCCGCCCCGGCTCGAAGGTCGCGGCCGCGCGCCAGGCCCGCAGGAACGTCTCCTGGGTCGCGTCCTCGGCGAGCGCCCGGTCCCGCAGCACCGTCATCGCCACGCTCCAGACGGCCCGGGAGTAGCGGTCGTAGACGGCGGCGAGCGCGTCGCCGTCCCCGGCCCGGAAGGCGTCGACGACCGACGGGTCGAGGCCGCTGCCCGACCCCGTCGGCGCGTCCGGGCCGCCAGATGGTGCCACTACGCCCCCGGTCGTGTCGCGGTCGAGGACAAGGGATGCTGCCACACCCTCCGGTACGCAGCGACCAGGTCGCCCGGTTCTCGGCGCTTCCCTGCCCAGCCGTACGCAGCGGCCCGTCCGCGCGCTCCTGCCTGTGGCCGGCGACCGCCGAGAACCGCATCGGGCTCCGGCCGCGTATCCCCGTCGACACAGCCCTCCCGCGTCCCCCGGCGCACCCGACCCCGGAGCACACCATGAAGCTCAGCGGACCACTCGTCACCCTGGCCCTCGGGGCCCTGGTCGGCGGCGCCGTGCTCGCGACGAGCTCGGCCGCCGCCCGGCCGGGCGCCGTCGTCGCCGCCGCCGCGACGGCCTCGCCGACCCCGACCACCGCGCCACCCGCATCGGCACCACCGCCGACGTCACCGGCCCCGCAGGCCCCGGCGACCGGTGCGGCGCCGGACGCCGGCGGAGCGCCGTCCGAGGGATCGCCGCTGTCGGACGGCGAGCTGGCCGCCTACGCCGGACGGCTGCCCGGCGGCAGGTACTCGCTCGTCATGGCGGTGCGCGACGACCGCGTGGTCGCCTACGTGTGCGACGGCGACGAGGTCGAGTCGTGGTTGCGCGGCACGGTCACCGGTCCGACCCTGGCGCTGACCGGGAAGAACGGCGAGACCCTCGCCGCGACCCTCGTCACCGGCCGGGCGAGCGGGACCGTCGAGGCTCTCGGCCAGCGCTGGTCCTTCACGGTCTCCGCGGTGGACCCGGCGAGCGTCCGGACCGTCACCGCCAAGGTCGCGCCGTGAGCGCGCCGGCGCAGGGCGCCGCGCAGCGCCTCGACCTCGTGCTCGTGCGGCTGGCCCTCGTCGGCGCGGCGGTCGCCGTCGCTCTCGGCGTCTTCGGCCGGCTGCACACCCCGACCGGGGTCGCCGCCCACCTGCCGGGGTTCTCCGGTCCCCTCGAGTCGAAGGTCTGGCTGGCGTCCCTCGCGGCGGCACTGGCCGTCGTCCAGCTCGTCAGCGCCCTCGCCCTCTACGGGCGGCTGCCCCGGGTCACGGCCCCGGCGTGGACCGGCACCCTGCATCGCTGGTCCGGCCGGGCGGCGTTCCTCGCCACCGTGCCGGTGGCCGTGCACTGCCTGTACGCGTTGGGGTTCCAGGCCTTCGACACCCGCGTGCTCGTGCACTCGCTGCTCGGCTGCGTCTTCTTCGGGGCGTTCACGACGAAGATGCTCGCGCTCACCCGGCGCGGCCTGCCCGGCTGGGCGCTCCCCCTGCTCGGCGGGCTCGTCTTCACCACGCTCGTCGGGCTGTGGCTGACGTCGGCGCTGTGGTTCTTCACGACGACGGGGTTCCGCTGGTGACGGGCGGGGCGGCCGCGACGAACCGCGCGCCGATCTGCTCGAGGAGGGTGACGAGCTCGGGGCAGCCCACGACGTGGAACGGCCACGGCAACCAGACGAGGGCGGCCGCGAGGACCTCCAGCCGTGCGTCGCTGATCGTCCACGCCGTCCGCTCCCCGTCGGCCTCGAGGTTGCGCACCCAGCCGCCGAGGTAGGCGGCGGCGGTCTCCAGCGGGGCGTCGATGACGACCCGGGCCGTGTGGTCCGGGCGCGGCACGCCGAAGCGCTGGTCGACGAACTCCGCGGCGTCCTCGACCGGCAGCTCGCGCGGGGCGAACCGCAGGCCGGTCTGGGTCGCCGCCGTGATCCGGTCGACGCGCAGGGTGCGCCAGTCTCCGCGGTCGAGGTCCCAGCAGACCAGGTACCAGCGCCGGCCCCGGGGCACGAGACTGGCCGGCTCGACCTGGCGGCGGGTCTGCTCACCCTGCGCCGACGTGTACGAGAGCCGGAGCCGTTCGCGGTCGCGGCAGGCCATCGCGACGACGGCGAGGACCTCCCGGTCCGCCTCGGCCCCGGACCTCGGCGTGCTCGGGACGGTCGCCACGCGGAACGCGTTGACCCGGCGGCGCAGCACCGGCGGGAGCACCTGCTCGACCTTGGCGAGCGCGGAGACCGCCAGCTCGTCCAGCCCCGTGACGGTGTTCGCCGAGGCGGCGGTACCCAGCCCCACGGCGATCGCGATCGCCTCGCCGTCGGTGAAGAGCATCGGCGGCAGCCCGCTGCCCGAGGCGAGCGAGTACCCGCCGCCGGAGCCTCGGTGCGCGTCCACCCGGTAGCCCAGCTCGCGGAGCCGGTCGACGTCCCGGCGCACCGTGCGGGTCGTGACGCCCAGCCGCCCGGCCAGCTCCTCCCCCGCCCAGTACCGGCGGGCCTGGAGCAGGTCGAGCAGCCGGAGCGCGCGGGACGTCGTCGACATGAGTCTGATTCTCCGTCCTTTGAGGACAGAAACAGTCCTGAACGATCTCTAGCGTCGGTGGGGACGGACGACGACAGGTCGGCAGCGACCCCCCTCGGAAGGACACGAACCCCATGACGATCCTGGTCACCGGCGCGACGGGCACGATCGGGCGCCACCTGGTGAGGACCCTGACCGACGCCGGCGAGCACGTGCGGGCAGTGAGCCGCGCACCCGGCGACGCGGCCCTGCCGGACGGCGTCGACGTGGTCGGCGCCGACCTCGCCGACCCCTCGACCCTGGGCGCGCACCTCTTCCGCGACGTCGACCGGGTGTTCGTCTTCCCGGCCGACAAGGGCGTCCCGGACCTCGTCGAGGCGGCGGTCACCGCAGGCATCGAGCGGTTCGTCGTGCTCTCCTCGCTCGCGGCCGCCGCGGAGTTCCCGCGTGACCTGGGCTCGGCCAGCTACGTCCACCACCACGCGGTCGAGGAGGCGGTCCGCAGCCGCACCGACGGCTGGACGTTCCTGCGCCCGGGCACCTTCAGCACCAATCTCCTCAGCTGGGCCTGGCCGATCAAGGCCGGCGGCCCGGTCCGGGCGCCGTACGTCCTGTCCGCCCAGGCGCCGATCCACGAGGCCGACATCGCCGACGCCGCGGCGGCCGCCCTCACCCGGGACGACCTCGCCGGTACGACGCACGCGTTGACCGGCCCGCAGTCCCTGACGCGGGTCGAGCAGGTCGCCGCGATCGCCGCCGGCATCGGCCGGGACGTCGCGATCGTGGAGATCACCCCCGAGGAGTTCCGTGAGGAGGTGGGCCGGTTCGTCCCCGACGACATCGTCTCGATGCTGCTGCGGTACTGGTCGGACACCGTCACCGAGCCCGACCGGGTCCGGCCCGGGGTCACCGACCTCACCGGCCGACCGGGCCGCACCCTGGAGCAGTGGGCCGTCGACCACCGCGCCGACTTCCTCAGCTGACCCCGAGCAGCGCCTTCACCGGGTCGATCGCGAAGTAGACGACGAACAGCCCGGCGCTGAACCACATGAGCGGGTGCACCTCGGACCAACGGCCGCGCACGGCCTTGAGGACCGCGTACATGACGAAGCCCGCGCCGATGCCGGCGGTGATCGAGTAGGTGAACGGCATGACGACGATCGTGAGGAAGGCGGGGATCGCGGCCTCGCCGTCGTCCCAGTCGATCGACCGCACCTGGAGCATCATGACGAAGCCGACGATGACGAGCGCCGGGGCGGCGGCCTCGTAGGGGACGATCCGCACGAGCGGCGCGAACACGGCCGCGACGAGGAACAGCACGCCGGTGACGATGCTCGCGATCCCGGTGCGCGCGCCCTCGGCGACGCCGGCGGTCGACTCGATGTACGCCGTGTTGCTCGACACCGAGGCCGCGCCGCCCGCGGCGGCCGCGAGGGAGTCGACGAGGAGGATGCGGTCGGCGTTCGGCGGGACGCCGTCCGCGTCGAGCAGGGCGCCCTCGGCGCCGACGGCGACCATCGTGCCCATCGTGTCGAAGAAGTCGGCGACGATGAGCGTGAAGACGAGCAGGACGGCGGCCGCGACGCCGATCGCCCGGAACGAGCCGAGCAGGCTGAACCGGCCGAGCAGGTCGAGGTCCGGGGTGGCGAGGATCTGGTCCGGCAGGCGCGGGACGTTGAGGCCCCAGCCGGTCGGGTTCGCCTCGCCCTGCGCCGTGATGTTCGGGCCGACCTCGAAGACCGCCTCGACGACGATCGCCAGGGCGGTCGAGACGAGGATGCCGATGAGCAGCGCGCCGCGGACCGCCCGGACGAGCAGCGCCGAGATGACGACGAGCCCGACGAGGAAGACGATCGTCGGCCAGCCCTGGAGCGCGCCTCCCACCCCGAGCTCGACGGGCACCGGCCCGACGGCCGTGCGGCGGACGAACCCGGAGTCGACGAAGCCGATGATGGTGATGAACAGGCCGATCCCGACGCTGATGGCGATCCGCAGCGACGGCGGGACGGCGTGGAAGACCGCGGCCCGGAAGCCCGTGAGCACGAGGACGACGAGCACGATGCCCTCGAGGACCACCAGGCCCATCGCGTCCTCCCAGGTCATCCCGGGCAGTTTCGCGATGCCGAACGTGACGAAGACGTTGAGCCCGAGGCCCGCCGCCAGCGCCAGCGGGTAGTTGGCGACGACGCCCATGAGGATCGTCATGACCCCGGCGACGACCGCCGTCGCCACCGCGACCTTGGCCTGCGCCGACTCGACGCTCCCGCCGCCGAGGAACGCCCCGGTGCTGTCGGCCTGGGTGCCGATGATGAGCGGGTTGAGGACGACGATGTACGCCATCGTGAAGAACGTGACGACGCCGCCACGGAGCTCACGCCCCCACGACGACCCGCGCCGGGTCATCGTGAAGTAGTTGTCGAGGCCGCGCAGGGGGGCCGCCGCCGTACCGAGGTCCGTCCGGGATGACATCGTCTCGAGCTCCTGGCCGTCGCAGTTCGACATGTCGTGCCGACGAGGAGTGGATCTTCGCCGGGTGCGCAGACGTTATCGATATCTTCGTCCGGTCGTCGTCCGAATGATCCACATGCCATCATCGACTCCAGTCGAGAATGCGTATCATTCTCAATACTGTGTCGCTGGTCCGGGGGAGGCGATGGTGCGCACGGCAGTGCCTGCGCGGGGGGCCGCGGGCGCCGTGGCCGACCGGGTCGTCTCGCTCCACGACCGGCTCGTCGCGCTCGACGGCCTCGCGCCGTCCCCGCTCGTGGACGCCCTCTTCGGCGACCTCGTCCGGACCTGTCGGACCGCTGACCCGCGCACCACGGGCACCGTCCTCGCCGACGACCGCGTCCGGGCGCTCCGGCACCGGCTCGTCGACCTCTGCGCCCGCGGCGAGACCCAGCTCGAGGCCGCGTGGGCCACCCGGGTGCTCGAGGCCGCCGACCCTGAGGCCGACCTCGCACGGTTCCCGTACCTCGCCAACTACGAGGCCCTCACCCGCCTCGAGGTCCATGCGCTCGCGGCCGCGGGTCACGAGCCGGGCGGCCCGCGACAGGTCTGCTTCGTCGGCGGGGGCCCACTGCCGCTCAGCGCCGTGCTGCTGCACCGGACGACGTCGGCCCGGGTGCGCGTCGTGGACCACGACCCGACCGCGGTCGACCTGGCGAACCGGGTGCTCGACGCGCTGGGTGCCGGGGACGGCGTCCGTTGCGTCCCCGCCGACGCGGCGTCCGGTGCGGGCCTCGCCGCCGCCGCCGAGGGGTGCGACCTCGTGGTCGTCGCAGCCCTCGTCGGGCTGACGCGCGAGGCCAAGCGGCAGGTGCTCAGGACGCTCGCGGGCGTGCTCGCGCCCGGCACCTGGGTCCTGCTGCGCAGCGCCGACGGCCTGCGCACGCTGCTCTACCCGACCGTCGACGTCGGGGACGTCAGCCGGTGCGGCTTCACGCCCGAGCTGCTCGTCCACCCGCTCGGTGACGTGGTCAACTCGGTGCTCGTCGCCCGGCGGGGCGTCACGAGATGAGGCGGCGGCGCAGCCCGAGCGGCAGCGACTCCAGTGCGGTGCGCGGCGGACCGCCGGCGTGGTCGCGGACCCAGGCGGCGACCTGCCCGGCGACGTCCGGGTCCTCGACGCCGGCGAGCACGAGCGGGTCGTGCGCGTCGAGACTCTCGCCGGCCCGCCAGGCGACCACCCCGACGGCGTGGTCGGCGGGGCGGCCGGTGTCGTGGGCGGCCGTGCAGCCCCGCAGGCAGCCCGTCGTCACGAGGACCGCTCCGGGCGTCTTGCGGACGACGTCCCGCAGACCGCGCAGGCCGGCCCCGTCGTGCTCCTCGTGCCGGGTCCCGCAGTCCGTGCCGACGCACAGCACGACGAGCGGGCGGGCGGGGGTCGTCGTCATGGCGTGCCTCCGGTGACGGGGACGGTCAGGAGACCCATCTTAATGAGAATGAGTATCAAAGTCATGAGGAGCGAGGTGGCGCGCCTGCGCGGCCCCGCCGGGGACCGGGTCTCGGACGGCGCCCGGCTCGCCCTCGCGGCCGTGCTCGTCCCGGCCGTCGTCCTCGGCGTGGTCGTCATGCTCCTGCTCTGGCCGGTGGGCCCGGTCGGCGACGGGTCCGCGGCGGGCGGGGTGCGCGGGGACGCCGTCGTCGGCGCGCAGGTGCTCTCGGTCTCGGCCCGGGCGTGCAGCGCCGAGGACCTCGGCGCTGCCCCGGTGACCCCCGGCGCGGCGGACGGGTCGTGCGTCGACGCGCTCGTCCGCGTGACGTCGGGCCCGGACGCCGGCCGCGAGGTGACCGTCGTCGTCCCGCTCGAGGTCTACCGGGCCGGGATCGAGCCCGGGTCAGCGGCGCGGGTCGGCGCCGTCGACGACGGCTACGTCTGGGTGGACGTCGACCGGTCGGCCCCGCTCGCGGCGCTCGCCGCCGTCTTCGCCCTGCTCGTCGTCGCGGTCGGCCGGTTCCGCGGCCTCGCGGCGCTCGCCGGTCTCGCGCTCGCGTACGTGACGGTGCTGGAGTTCGTCCTGCCGTCGCTGCTGCTCGGCGGGAACCCGGCGGCGGTCGCGCTGAGCGCCGCCGTCGTCATCATGACCGTCGTCCTGTACGCCGCCCACGGCTTCTCCGCGAAGACCTCGGTCGCCCTGCTCGGCACGGTCGTCGGGCTCGTCGTCTCGACGGCACTCGCGGGCTGGGCCACGCGCAGCCTGCACCTCACCGGGCTCAGCTCGGAGGAGAGCCTGTCGGTGAGCGGGCTCACCGGGGCCCCGGACCTGTCGGGCATCGTGCTGTGCGGCATCGTCGTCGCCGGCCTCGGGGTGCTCAACGACGTCACGGTGACGCAGGCGTCGGCGGTCTGGGAGGTGCGGGCGAGCGCACCGGCCCTGGGCCGCCGGGCCCTGTTCGCCAGCGGCATGCGGGTCGGCCGCGACCACCTCAACTCGACCGTCTACACGATCGCGTTCGCGTACGCCGGTGCCGCGCTGCCGACGCTGCTGCTCGTCACGGTCTCCGGGGTGCCGTTCACCGACCTGCTCCGCAGCGTCGAGGTCGCCGAGGAGGTCGCCCGCACCTGCGTCGGGGCGATCGGCCTCGTCCTCGCCGTGCCGGTGACGACGGCGGTCGCGGCGGCCGTCGCGGCGACGACGCGGCCGCCGGTCGCGCAGGCCCCTGCGACCTCCACGACCGGCGGCCCCGACCCGGCCGGGACGGGCGACGTCCCGGCGCCGTGACGCCCGGAACCCGGCGTCAGCGCTCCTCGCGGAAGTCGACGTGCCGCCGGGCGACGGGGTCGAACTTCTTCAGCACCAGGCGGTCCGGGTCGTTGCGACGGTTCTTCCGCGTGACGTACGTGAACCCGGTGCCGGCGGTGGAGCGGAGCTTGACGATCGGCCGGCTCTCGGTGCTGCGTGCCATCGTGGGCCTCCTTGGTGGGTCGTCCCGACCCGACTAGACGAGAATGATTCTCATTATGCATGATGGGTCAATGCTTCCGCCGAGCCGCGTCGTCCCTGTCGTCACCGTCGCCTCCGTCGACGTCGTGCTCCGTGCGAGCGCCGTCGCCGGGTTGCTCTGCGACGTCCCCGGTGCGTACGTCGTCCAGCACGACGTCGGGCCGGTCGGCCCGGGTGCCCGCCCGGACGAGGACGCGGACGGCGGCACGCGGCTGCGACGCACCGTGCACGCCCGGAGCGGGGTCGTCGAGCAGACGGACGTCGACCTCGGCCACGGCTGCCTGTCCTGCGCCTTGCGCGAGGACGTCCTGCCGACCCTGCGCCGCCTCGCCGAGGACCTGCCCCCGCTGCTCGTGCTCGCCCTGCCGGTCGCGGCCGAGCCCTTGCCCGTCGTCCGGGCCCTGCAGCACGAGGGCGGCCGGCTGCGCGCGGGCGGGGTCGTCACCGTCGTCGACGCGGATTCGCTCGTCGACGACCTGCTCGGCGCCGACACCCTCGCCGAGCGCGGGCGCGACCTGTTCGCCGGGGACGAGCGGGCGCTCGGCGAGGCGCTGGCGCACCAGGTCGAGCTGAGCGACGTCGTCGCGACGTCGCGCCCGCCCGGCCCGGCCGCGTCCCGGTTGCTCGCGCACCTGGCGACGCCGCGGTTCCCGATCGAGGTCCGCGACGTCCACGACCTCGCACCGGGGCGGCTCGCGGCGCTGCTGCGCCCGGGCCACGACCCGCGGGGCGACGTCCAGGCCGTGCGACCGGCCCCGGTGCGTGACGGCGACGGCGTCTGGACCCTCGACCTGCGGGCCGGGCGCCCGCTGCACCCAGGTCGCGTGCTCGACCGGGTCGAGGACCTCGGCCGCGGCCGGATCCGGGCCCGCGGTCACATGTGGCTCCCGTCGCGGCCCGGGACGGCGTGCGCCTGGGACGGTGCCGGCGGTCAGCTGAGCATCGGGTCGGTCGGCCCGTGGCGGCGCCGGGCGGGCACCCGCATCGTCGTCACCGGCACCGACCCGGCCGACCGCAGCCGGCTGACGCGGGCGTTCCGCGGTCTCGAGCTCACCGACGACGAGGCAGCGCGGGGCACCCACTGGTGGCGCCGGCACGGCGACGACCTCGACCCGTGGCTCGGCGACGCCGCCGAGTGCGCCTGAGACGTCGGTCCGGGGACGTCCCCGCACCCGTTCTCTAGGGTGTGCCCCGGCGGGCCTGCCCGGTCCGCCGGCCTACCGGGAGCCGGGGACGACATGCGCGGAGCACGACGACGGACGACGGTCACGCTGGCGGTCGCCGCCTGCGTCGGGCTGGTGGCGTGCAGCGGTGCCACGTCGGGAGGCGCACCGACGTCCCCGACGGCACCCGCGTCGTCCGGGCCCGCGACGACCACGACCGCCGCCGACACCCCGACCCCGACCGCCACGCCGTCCACGACGCCCACCGGTGCGGTGTCGAACAGCGCGACGTCGACGAAGAACGCCGCCGCCGAGGCGGCGCTCGCCGACGGCCGGCACGCGGTCGTCGTCACCGAGGTGGACGCGGGCGCGCGTCTCGTCACCGTGGACGTCGTCCAGTTCCTCACCGGGGACGCCGCGGCGAAGGCCGCGAAGGAGGACGGCGGCGAATCGCCGCCGCCCAACGACTACTGGATCCGCAACGCGAACCCGAAGCTGCGCACGCTCGTGGTCCTCGCGGGCGCGCCGATCACGGTGAACACCCTGGCGGCCGAGGAGACCGGCAGCTCGACGCAGGACGTGCGCAAGTCCCTCACGCAGCTCGCCGCCTACGGCGACGTGAGCGGCCGGCTGTTCCAGGTGACCGTGCGGGGCGGCAAGGTCATCGCCCTGGCCGAGCAGTACCTGCCCTGACGCTCGGGCGGCGCCCTCGCAGCATCGGTACGTTCCGGGCCGGCGACGGCGGCGCTCCCGCCCGGTGCGTGGCGTACCGTGGCGTCCCTGGCCCGGGACCCGGCCACGACCGGGCCGGTCCACGGCGCCGGCGCTCGTCGGTGGGGTGGTCATGTCGGACGACGGACCGGACGACGGACTGGACGCCCGGACTGGACGCCGGACGCAGGCTCCGCGGCCTCGTCGCCGCCAACCTCGCCGTCACCGCGAACCTCACCCTGCGCGAGGTGCTCTCGCAGATCGTCGAGTCCGCGCGCGACCTGCTCGACTCGACGTACGCCGCGCTCGGCGTCCTCGGGGACGACGGCCGGCTGGCGCAGTTCCTGCACGCCGGTCTCGACGGCGACACCGCCGCCCTGCTCGGCGAGCTCCCGCGCGGCCACGGCATCCTCGGCCTGCTCATCGACGACCCGCGCCCGCTGCGCTTGCACGACCTCGGCGAGCACCCCGCCTCGCGGGGGTTCCCGGCGGACCACCCGCCGATGCGCTCGTTCATCGGCGTCCCGATCCGGGTCCGGGACGAGGTCTTCGGCAACATCTACCTCACCGACAAGCGCGGTGGCGGGCCGTTCACCGCCGAGGACGAGGACCTCCTCGTCGCGCTCGCCGCCAACGCCGCCGTCGCGGTGGACCACGCCCGGCTCCACGACGAGACGACCCGCGCCCGGCGCCGCGAGCAGGCGAGCACCCGGATCACGACGGCGCTGCTCTCGGAGGCGGCCTCGGACGAGGTGCTGCGCATGGTGCTCGCCGAGGGCCGGCTCCTCGTCGACGCCGACGACGTGCACCTGGACCGGGACGCCGACGGCGGTGACGTCGTCGTCGTGCGCCGGCACCCGGGCCGCGCCCCGTTCGACGCCCACGAGCAGGAGACCATCGACCGGTTCAGCGAGCAGGTGGCGCTCGCGCTCGGCCGGGCCCGGGCCCGGGACGACCGCGAACGGGTCCGGCTCGTCGCCGAGCACCACCGGATCGCCCGCGACATGCACGACCACGTCATCGGCCGGCTCGTCGGCGCCGGGATGGCGGTCCACGGCCTGGGCCGGTTCATCACCGACCCCGACGGGCATCGCCGGCTGGCCGCGCACCTCGACGACCTCGACGCCGCCGTCCGCGACCTGCGCACCCTCATCTACGGCCTCGACGAGGATCCCGCGGTGGTCTGGAGCCTGCCCGCCCGGGTCGCCCAGGTCGTCGAGGAGGCCGCGGCGCACCTCGGGTTCACGCCTCGGGTCACGTTCGACGTCACGGTCAAGCCGCCCGTCGGTTCGACGGTCCCCGAGCACCTCCTCGGCGTCCTGCGCGAGGCCCTGGCGAACGTCGCGCGGCACGCCTGCGCACAGGGCGTCGAGGTCGGCGTGACGTGCGGGGCCGACCGGGTCGACCTCACGGTCGCGGACGACGGGACCGGCCCGCCGCAGCAGCGCCGCGCCACGACGACGTCCGGCGGGCACGGCCTGACGAACATGGCCGAGCGGGCCGCCGCGCTCGGCGGCGCGTTCTCCCTGTGCCGCAACGCCTCCGGCGGGGCGACGCTGCACTGGACGGCCCCGATGGACGGCGGCCCCGGATGATGGTCCCGCCCCAGGGGCCAACGGGGCGAGGATCGTGGCTCCGATGCAGACACCCCGGGTGGACCCGCGGGCGGTGGTGCCCGCCCGCAGCGTCGTGGTCGTCGAGGACGACGCCCTCGTCCGCGAGCAGCTCGTCGCGGCGATGCGCGCGGTCGGGATCGACGTCCGCGCCGCGGTGTCCGGGGTGGTCCGCGGGTACGACGCCGTCGTCGGCACCGACCCCGACGTCGTGGTCCTCGACGACCGGCTGCCCGACGGTCTCGGCGTCGACCTGTGCCGCCGGCTGGCGGCCGACCGGCCCGACGTCCGGGTCGTCGTCCACACCTCGGCCATGACGACGACCGAGCAGCGGGCCGCCCTGGACGCCGGGGCCGTCGCCGTGGTCAGCAAGAACGTGCGCCCCGACGCGCTTCTCCACGCGGTGCTGTGCTCGCCCCGGCAGTTCCCCGGCCGCGCCGGTGCCTGGAAGATCACCCCCGTGAGGTCCGTCCACCCCAGTGACGTGAGGACGAAGCAGGCGTAGCGTCAGCGCTACGGACATCACGTGACGACGCCCCGACCCGGGCCGCCCTCACCGTCCTGATCTTCGCGCGGCCCAGGCCCCCGGCAGCGCACGTCCGAGTCACCCGACGTGCTCTCCCCCGGATCCGAGGCCCCCATGGCACCAGCGGTCCCGACCCCCCTGCCTCCGCCACGACCGTCGGCCGCCCTGCGGCTCGCGACAGCACCCGCCCAGGGCTCACCGAGCGGCTGGTCGCTCGTGCGGGCCAGCGGCGACATCGACATCTCGACCGCGTCCGCGCTCGACGACGCGTTGCTCGCGGCGGCCACCGACGAGCAGCCCGTCCGCAACCTGGTCCTCGACCTCGGGGCCGTGACGTTCCTCGACTGCGCCGGTCTGCGGCCGCTCGTCGCGGCCCGCCGCCGGCTCACGGACCGGTTCTGGCTGGCCAACCCGCCGCCGCAGGTCCGGCGCCTGCTCAGCCTCACCGGGCTGACCGACGCGTTCGCCTACGTGGACGACGTGCCCGCGATCACGCTCCTCCCGCACCATCGCTCCGCCGGCGCCCTCGGAACGGAACCAGGCTCGGCATGAACGGCCATGACCGGGACCGCCGGACCTGGCCCGCCGGTGGACAGGGCCGGTGTCCTCACCCTCGTCGAGAGCGCCCGGACCCTGCGTTGAGCGCGCGCCTGCGCGGCGCGCGGCGCCGGCCGGCCGTGCTGCGCAACGTCGGCGTCGGCGCGCTCGCGATGGCAGTCACCTACGGCGTCGGGCTCGGGGTCGGCGCCCTGACCTGAGCAGCCCGGCTGTAACTGCCTGCCGTCGACTGCCGGGCCGTCACTGCCCGTCGACGGCCTTCTCGGAGGCCTCGACCCGCTCCCGGACGACGCGCCGCAGCACCTTACCGAGCTGCGAGCGGGGCAGCTCGTCGACGAGCACCACCCGGCGCGGCACCTTGTACGCCGCGAGGTGCCGGCGGGCGGTGGCCCGGGCCTCGGCGACGTCGACGACGGCACCGGGCTCGGTGACGACGGCCGCCACGACCTCCTCGCCCTCCGGTCCGCGGACCCCGACGACGGCCACGTCGGCGACGCCCGCCACGTCGCGCAGCACGGCCTCGACCTCGGAGGGGTGCACCTTGAACCCGCCGGTGACGATGAGCTCCTTGATCCGGTCGACGACCGTGACGAACCCGTCCTCGTCGACGACGACGACGTCGCCGGTGCGCAGCCAACCTCCGGGCAGCAGCACGTTCGCCGACTCCTCGGGCCGGTTCCAGTAGCCGCCGAAGACCTGCGGCCCGTGGATGAGCAGCTCCCCCGCGGCACCCGGCGGTCGGTCGGTCGTGGCGTCGTCCGGGTCGACGACGCGGATCCGGGTCGAGGGGAACGGCACCCCGACGGTGCCGGGACGGCGGGTCGGCGCGGCCGGGTTCCCGAGCGCGACCGGGGAGGTCTCGGTCATCCCGTAGCCCTCCACGAGCAGCCCGCCGGTGGCCTTCTCCCAGAGCGAGACGACGTCCGGCGGCAGCGCCATCGCCCCCGAGATCGCCCACCGGATCGACGTGAGGTCGACGCCCTGCTCGGCGGCGGCCTCGGCGACGCGGCGGTAGATCGGCGGGACGGCGGGCAGGAACGTCGCGGGCCGGCGGCGCATCGCGGCGAGCACCTGGGCGACGTCGAACCGCGGGAAGAGCACGAGGGTCGCGCCGATGCTCATCGCGAACGTGAGGCAGAGCGTGAGGCCGTACGCGTGGAACAGCGGCAGGACGGCGTAGACGGTCTCCTCGCCGTCGCGCAGCCCCGGCATCCAGGCCCGGCCCTGGGCGGCGTTGACGCGCAGGTTCCGGTGGCTGAGGACGGCGCCCTTCGGCAGCCCGGTCGTGCCGGTCGTGTACTGCAGCAGCGCGGTGTCGTCGGGGCCCGGCTGAGGGTGGTCCGGGTCGAGCGGTCCGACGGCGGCGACGAGGTGCTCCCAGCGCTCCACGCCGGCCGGCACCGGCCCGGTCATCGCCGCGCGCGCCTCCCGGGCGCGGCGCAGCGGCAGCCGCAGCGCGCGCCGGCTGCGCCACGGCAGCGCCGTCGTCAGGTCGACGGCCACCACCCGCTCCAGCGCGGTGCGCTCCTGCAGGGCGACGAGGGTGGGCGCCTTGAGGTCCCAGCAGATCGCGGTCGTCGCACCGGAGTCGGCGAGCTGGTGCTGCAGCTCGTCGGCCGTGTAGAGCGGGTTGTGCTCGACGACGACGGCGCCCAGGCGCAGGACGGCGTAGAAGGCGACGACGTGCTGCGGGCAGTTCGGCAGCACGAGCGCGACCCGGTCGCCGGGCCCGACCCCGAGCCGGCGCAACGCCTCGGCGCCCCGCAGGACGGCGTCCGCGAGGTCGGCGTAGGACGTCGTCGCGCCGAAGAAGTCGAGCGCCGTCCGGCCGTTCCAGCGGTCCGCGCTCGCCATGAGCATCTGCGGCAGGGTCTCGTCCGGGTCCTCGACGTCGGCGGGGACCCCAGCCGCGTAGCTCGCCACCCAGGGCCGGTCGTCGAGCGGGATCGCGTGCTCCATGTCGGCTTCTCTCCCCGCCCCTCGGGCGCGCTCGTCGTGCGCCTGCGGTGGGCTCGTCACGGTCGGCCGGGTCACCCGGTCGGCCGGGACGCAGGGTGACCGTCACCTCGAGCCTACGTCCGGGTGCGTGGCTGCGCGCAGCGGCTTTCGTCACCGATTGGCGGCCGGCGGGCCGCCCCGTAGCCTCGGAGCAGTCACCCCGGACCCCGGTGGCGCCGATGCGACGCCGGACCCGAGGAGAGGCATGTCGACCACGGAGCCCGTCCAGCGGGCGCGGCCCCGCCCGGCCGACGCGTACGTGAGCACCTACGCCGACCTGGCCCGGGCGGTGCGCGCCGCCGGGCTGCAGCGCCGCCGGTACGGCTTCTACTGGTCCGCCTTCACCGTCGCGGTCCTCGCCTTCGCCGCTGTGTGCACCGGCGTCGTCCTGCTGCGGGACTCGTGGTTCGTCGTCCTGCTCGCCCCGGCCCTCGCTCTCGTGTGCGCGCAGTTCGGCTTCCTCGGGCACGACGCCGCGCACCGGCAGGTCTTCGCGTCCGCGCGCTGGAACGAGTGGGCCGCCCGCATCGTCTCCGGGGTCTTCGCCGGCCTCAGCTACGGCTGGTGGCAGCACAAGCACAACCGCCACCACTCCGGCCCGAACCAGGAGGGCCGGGACCCGGACATCGGCCCCGGGCCGGTCGCGCTGACCCCGGCGACGGCGGCCACCCGCACCGGGTGGGCCGCCGGCGTCACCCGCCGGCAGGGCTGGTGGTTCTTCGCGGTGCTGCCGCTGGAGGGCGTCAACCTGCACGTCCAGAGCGTCGCCCGGGTCGTGAGCCCGGCGCCGATGCGGCAGCGGGCGCTCGAGGCGGCCATGCTCGCCGTCCGGCTCGGCGGCTACGTCGCGGCGCTGTTCCTGCTCCTGCCGCCGGGCCGCGCGGGTGTCTTCCTCGCCGTTCAGGTCGGGGTGTTCGGCACCCTGCTCGGCGGGGCGTTCGCGCCGAACCACATCGGGATGCCGGTCGTCCCCGCCGACGCCCGGCCCGACTTCCTGCGTCGGCAGGTGCTCGTGTCGCGCAACGTCAGCGGCGGCCGGGTCGTCGGGTTCTTCCTCGGCGGGTTGCAGCACCAGGTCGAGCACCACCTCTTCCCGAGCATGCCGCGCCCCGCGCTCGCCCGGGCCCGCGGCCTCGTGCAGGCGCACTGCCGCCGGCACGACGTGCACTACGAGGAGACGACGCTGCTGCAGGCGTACGTGCGGGTCGCCCGGTACCTCGACGCCGTCGGCCGCCGGGACGCGGACCCGTTCCGGTGCCCGCTGCTGGCGCTGCGGTAGCCTCGGTGTACTCGTTCGCAGGACGACGCGGCCCCGACCCGGTCGGCCCGTCGACAGCCGGAGCAGAGCGGTCAGGGGCGGTCATGCACGGCTGTCGCCCGCGTGCGCGGTGGCCGCGTGGCTGAGAGCCACCAGAACGACCACCAGGACAACCTGGCCGCCGTCCGCGCCCTGCTCCCGCGGGTCGACCCGCCGGGGGACGTCGCCGCCGACGTGCGCACCTGGCTCGGCCGGATGTGTTCCGCGGCCGTCACCGCGCTGCCCGCGACCGGGGTCGCCGTGAGCCTCATGACCGACACCGGCGTGCTCGCCGTGGCGATGGCCTCCGACAAGCTCACCGACTCCCTCGGCACCCTGCAGTTCACCCTCGGCGAGGGGCCGTGCGTCGATGCGTTCCACGAGCACCGGCCGGTCCTCGTCCCGGATCTCGGTACCGTCGCGCCGACCCGCTGGCCCGGGTACACGGCCGCCGCCCTCGCGTCCGGCGTCCACGCGGTGTTCTCGTTCCCGCTGCAGGTCGGGGCCGCGCGGCTCGGCGCCCTCGACGTCTACGGTTCCGAGGCCGGTGAGCTCTCGGCGGCCGCGACCGGGCTCGCCCTCGCGTTCGCGGACGTCACCGTCGAGGCGCTGCTCGACGCGCAGGGCGCGGTCAGCGACGCCGCGAACCCGGGCGGTCTCGACGGCGTCGTCGACGGCCACTACGTCGTGTACCAGGCGCAGGGCATGACGATGGTCGACCTCGGGGTCTCCCTCGTCGACGCCCTCGCCCGGCTGCGCGCGCACGCCTACTCCGCGGACCGGTCCCTCCTCGACGTCGCGCGTGACGTCGTCGAGGGCCGGCTCCGGCTCGAACCGGACAGCGGTTGACCGGGTACACGGACGTTCCCGCACCTACCATCGACGACAGAGGGAGGCCCTGATGGCCACGGTTGCACCGGCACGGCTCGCCGAGGTGTTCGTGGAGGTCGCCGACACCCTCGTGGACGACTTCGACGTCATCGAGTTCCTGGAGATGATCACGACCCGGACGTCCGAGCTCGTCTCGGTGCCCGCGGTCGGCCTGCTCCTCGACGACGGACGCGGGCGGCTGCAGTTCATGGCGGCCTCCGACGAGGAGACCCGGCTGCTGGAGCTGTTCCAGATCCAGCACAACGAGGGCCCCTGCCTCGACGCTTTCACGCTCGGCACCCAGGTCGTCAACGCCGACCTCGCGCACGCCGAGAGCCGGTGGCCGACCTTCGCGCCGCGGGCGACGGCGTCCGGGTTCCGGTCGGTGCACGCCCTGCCGCTGCGGCTGCGCTCGACGGTCATCGGGGCGCTCAACCTCTTCGGCACCGACGCCGGGTCGCTCGAGCCGGGGGACGTGAAGATCGTCCAGGCACTCGCGGACGTCGCGACGATCGGGCTGCTCCAGGAGAAGGCGATCCGCAACGGAGAGATGCTCACCGAGCAGCTCCAGCACGCGCTCAACAGCCGGGTCGTCATCGAGCAGGCCAAGGGGGCGCTCGCCCGCACCCACGGGATCGGCGTGGACGCCGCCTTCGAGCTGCTGCGCACCTACGCGCGCAACCACAACCGCAAGCTCGTCGACCTCGCCCGGGTCGTCGTCACCGACCCGCACACGCTGCCGGGGCTCATGCGCTGACGCGTCTCGTTCTGCGATCGCCGCGGGCCCCGATCCGCGCTCTCCTGGGACGGCGGAGCAGACTGCTCCGCAGAAGGCCCGTCCGCCCGGGGAGCGAGGACGCCGATGACGCAGACCGACCCTGACCTGCACGGCGGCCCCACCGTGGACGTCGACCTGCTCCGCCGCATCTCCCGGCGTGTGCTCTGGCTCGCGACCGCGGTCGTCGACGCCGCGAACCGGCGCAAGGACCCGACCGGGGTCAAGGTCGGCGGCCACCAGGCGTCGTCCGCGTCGATGGTCGACATCATGGTCGCGCTCTGGTTCTCGGAGCTGACCCGGTTCGACCGGGTCTCGGTGAAGCCGCACGCGTCGCCCGTGCTGCACGCGGTGAACCACCTCCTCGGCGACCTCGACGCCTCCTGGCTCCCGACGCTGCGCACCGCGAAGGGCCTGCAGTCGTACCCGAGCCGCACCAAGGACCCGGGCACCGTCGACTTCTCGACGGGGTCGGTCGGGATCGGTGCCACGGCGGCGCTCTGGGCCGCGATGGCGCACCGCTACGTCCGCTCGCACGTGCCGACGGCGCCGGAGGCCGGGCGGTTCGTCAGCCTGCTCGGGGACGCCGAGCTCGACGAGGGCGCGATCTGGGAGGCCGTCGCCGACCCCGCCGTCGCGAGCCTCGGCGAGCTGCTCTGGGTCGTCGACCTCAACCGGCAGTCGCTCGACCGGGTCGTCCCCGACATCCAGATCGAGCGCCTGCAGGGGATGTTCGCCGCCGCCGGCTGGCAGGTCGTCACGCTCAAGTGGGGCCGGGTCGTCAGCGCGCTCTTCGAGCGGCCGGGCGGTGCGGAGCTGCGGCGCCGGCTCGAGGCGATGCCCAACGAGGAGTACCAGCGGATCCTGCGCGTCGACACCTCCGAGGTCGTCGAGCGGCTGCTCGCCGGCGGCGGGTCGCCGGACCTGCGCGCGCTGCTCGGGTCGCTGTCGCCCGCGCACCTCGCGTCCGCCGTCCGCGACCTCGGGGGCCACGACCTCGGGCTGCTCGTCGACACCTTCCGCGCGGTCGACTCGCACCGGCCCACCGTCGTCTTCGCCTACACGGTCAAGGGCCGCGGCCTGCCGACCGAGGGCCACCCGAACAACCACTCGGTGCTCCTCAACGAGGCCCAGCTCGCGGCGCTCGCCGAGGCCTGCGGCGCCGCGGCCGACGACCCGTTCGCGCCTTTCCCGCCGGGCAGCCCGGAGGCGGTGCTGTGCGCCGAGCGCGGCCGGGTGCTGCGCCGGGAGCCGGTGACGCCGTCCGGGCACGTCGACGTCCCGACCTCGCTCGGCCGGCCGCACCGCTCGGTGCTCTCGACCCAGGCCACCCTGGGCCGGCTGCTCGCGGACCTCGTCCGCGACGCCCCCGCGACCGCCGCCCGGGTCGTCACGTGCAGCCCGGACGTCGCGTCGTCGACGAACCTCGGCGGCTGGATCAACAAGACCGGCGTCTGGGCCGTGCGCGAGCGGAGGGACTGGTTCGCGGACGACGCGGAGCGGGTGCTGCGCTGGGCGGAGGTGCCGTCGGGGCAGCACATCGAGCTGGGCATCGCCGAGGTCAACCTCGTCGGCCTGCTCGGCGAGCTCGGGGCGACCTGGTCGCGCTGGGGCGAACGGCTCATCCCCGTCGCGACGCTCTACGACCCGTTCGTCTCGCGGGCCCTGGAGCCGTGGTCGTTCGGGATCTACGCGGGCGGCCAGTCGATCCTCGTCGGCACGCCGTCCGGTGTGACGCTCGCGCCCGAGGGCGGTGCGCACCAGAGCATCACGACCCCGTCCATCGGGCTCGAGCAGCCGGGCTGCGTCGCGTGGGAGCCGGCGTTCGGGCAGGACCTCGAGTGGTGCTTCCTCCACGCGATGTCGCGGGTCGGCGTCCCGGGCGGGACGTCGGCGTACTTCCGGCTCTCGACCCGGCCGGTCGACCCGGCGCTCGCCCGGCTGCCCGACGACCCGGCGCTCCTCGAACGGCGCCGCCGACAGGCGGTCGCCGGCGGGTACCGGCTCAGCGCGCACGACCCGGCGGCGGACGACGTCACGCTCGTCGGGGCGGGGGCGGTCATGCCCGAGGTGCTCGCCGCCGCGGACACCCTGGCGACCGCCGGCGTCACGGCCGGGGTCGTCTGCCTGACGAGCGCCGACCTCGTCTTCCGGTCGTTCCAGCAGCGGGGCAGCCGCGCGGCGGGCACCGGCTCGGCGGTGTGCGACCTCCTGCTGCCGGCCGCGCACCCCGCACCGCTCGTCACCGTGCTCGACGGGCACCCGCACACGCTGGCGTTCCTCGCGGGGGTGCGCGCCGACCGGATCCGCTGCCTCGGCGTCACCGACTTCGGCCGGTCGAGCAGCGTCCAGGACGCCTACCGGCTCCACGGGATCGACGCCGTCTCCGTCGCCGAGGCGGCGCTCGACCTGCTCGGGCGCTGAGCGCCGTCCGTCGCCCTGCACCCGTTCCGCTGCAACCGTTCTGCCGCTAGCGTTCCGCCGCAACCGCGACGACTCGACGACGAGGAGCCCGCATGTCCGCCGACACCCCGCTCGAACGGTTCGGACTCTTCATCGACGGCGAGGTCGTCGACGCGGCCTCGGGCCGGACCTTCCAGTCCCTCGACCCGTACGCGGGCCGGCCGTGGGCGGTGCTCGCGGACGGCGGCCCGGCGGACGTCGACCGCGCCGTCGCGTCGGCGCGCGCGGCGTTCGAGGGCCCCTGGGGCCGGATGACCGGCTTCGACCGGGCCGCGGTGCTGCGCGGGCTCGGCGACGCGATCACCGCGAACGCCGAGCGGCTCGCGCTGCTCGAGGTCCGCGACTCGGGCAAGCTCCTGCGCGAGATGCTCGGCCAGCTGCGCAGCCTCGGCACCTGGTACTCGTACTTCGCCGGGCTCGCCGACAAGCTCGAGGGCCGGACCGTGCCGCCGGTCAACCCGGCCTACTTCGGCTACACGGTGCGGGAACCGGTCGGGGTCGTCGCGGCGATCACGCCGTGGAACTCCCCGCTCATGCTCCTCACGTGGAAGCTCGCACCGCTGCTCGCCGCCGGGTGCACGTGCGTCGTCAAGCCGTCCGAGCACTCGCCGGCGTCGACGGTCGCGTTCGCCCAGGTGCTCCACGAGGCGGGGCTGCCCGCGGGTGTGCTCAACGTCGTCACCGGGTGGGACCGGTCGACGGGCGAGGCGCTCGCGGCGCACCGGGGCGTCGACAAGGTCGCGTTCACGGGGTCGACGGCGACCGGGGTCAAGGTCGCGCAGGCCGCCGTCGCGAACGTCAACCGGGTGACGCTCGAGCTGGGTGGCAAGAGCGCGCAGGTCGTCTTCCCGGACGCCGACCTCGACGCCGCCGCGAACGGTCTCGTCGCCGGGGTGTTCGCCGCGACCGGGCAGACCTGCATGGCCGGCTCCCGGCTCGTCGTCCACGAGAGCGTCAAGGACGCGCTCCTCGAGAAGGTCGTCGCCCGGGCCGAGTCGATCCGGCTCGGCGACCCCACGCAGCCGGAGACCGAGATGGGCCCGGTCGCGAACCGCCCGCAGTACGAGAAGGTCCTCGGCTACCTCGACGGTGCCCGCACCGAGGGCGCGACGATCGCCTGCGGCGGCGGCCCGGACGTCGACCTCGGCGGCCTCTTCGTGCGCCCGACGGTCGTCGTCGCCGACCCGGGGGCGACGGTCGTCCGTGAGGAGGTCTTCGGCCCGGTGCTCGCCGCGTACACGTTCACCGACGAGGCCCAGGCCCTGGCCCTCGCCAACGACACCCCGTACGGCCTCGCCGGCGCGGTCTGGACCAAGGACGTGCACCGTGCCCACCGGGTCGCCGCCGGCCTGCGCGCCGGCACGGTCTGGGTCAACGCCTACCGGGTCGTCGCACCGAACATGCCCTTCGGCGGCTACGGCCTGTCGGGCATCGGCCGCGAGAACGGTGTGACGGCGGTCGACGAGTACCTCGAGACGAAGTCGGTGTTCGTCGAGCTCACCGGTGGCACGCGGGACCCGTTCCAGCTCGGCTGAACGGCGCTCGTCCCAGGAAGGGCACCCGATGACCAGCAGGTTCACCGACCTCGCGGTCGACTGCGCCGACCCCTACCGGCTGGCGCGGTTCTGGTGCGCGGTCCTCGGCTACGAGATCCAGGAGGACGACGACGGCGTCGTCACGATCGGCGCCCAGGCACCGCCGGCGGGCCCGACCCGCCCGGTCCCGCCGACGCTGACGTTCGCGCACGTCCCCGAGCCCAAGACGCTGAAGAACCGGCTCCACGTCGACCTCACCCCGGTCGGCACCGACCAGGCCGAGGAGGTCCGTCGGTTGCTCGACCTCGGCGCCCGGCACGTCGACGTCGGTCAGGGTGACGCGCGGTGGGTCGTCCTCGCCGACCCGGAGGGCAACGAGTTCTGCGTGCTCACCGGACGCCAGGACGCGCCGGCTCCCTCCGACGCGGCCCGCCGTTCGCCGCCCGCACCATGAAGCGGTAGAAGGGCAGACCCCGAGAGGCCGCCGTCCGGTGGTCGAACCGGAACATGAACTCGTCGAGGTAGGACGCCAGGTGCCGCTCCCGGACGCCGTACCGCATCGTCCCGACGAACCAGCGGTCGAGGAGCGTGGCGACCTGCCGCGGGCCGGGCAGGAGCCGGCCGCGCCCCGGGTCCTCGTACCCCTCGACGCACGTGTGCCCGAACCCCATGAGGGCGAGCCGGCGGAACCTCGGCGCGCCGTCGGTCGCGACGAGCGCCTCCGGCCGGACGGCGCGGGCGGCGAAGTGCAGCGCCTCCAGGCTCCCCGGGTACCGGGTGGTCTCCAGACGCAGCCGGCCCAGGCGTCGCGGCCCGAGCCGCTCGACGGCGATCATCACCGGCACCTCGAGGGTGGTGGCGCCCGGCAGGTCCCGGGTCACGCCGCCGAGGAAGGCCTCGCCGATCTCGACCTGCTGGACCTCCCCGCCGCCGAGCCGTTCCTGCTCCGGGTCGGCCATCGCCGAGCGCATCGTGCGCAGCCAGGCCCAGGCGGTCTCGTACGACACGAGACCGAGGTGCTCCTGGAGCGCGGCGGCCGAGAGCCCGTCCTTCGACGAGGTGACGAACCAGATCGCCTCGAACCACGTCGACAGCGGCGTCCGGGAGCGGTGGAAGAGCGTGCCGGCCGTCACCGACGTCTTGCGCGAGCACGTCGCGCACATCCAGAGCCCGGGACCGGTCCGCCAGAACCCGTTGCCGGAGCACGCCGGGCAGACGAACCCGTCGGGCCAGCGCAGCCGCGCCAGGTACTCGATGCACGCCTCGTCGTCCGGGAACCACCGGCGCAGCTGGGCGGCCGTCGACGGGTAGTCCACCCCGGCGACCGGTTCCGCGACCATGTCGATCACCGTACTGCAGGCAACCGACCACCTGGACGGCTGTTCGACACCGGGCGCAGCGGCCCGGGCGACAGGCCCCGGTCCCGGTTCGCGTCCGCGGCGTACTGTGAAGGTGTCACTCAGGACCTCGGTGACGGAGGCGCCGCAGCTGCGGCCGCTCCCCCGTGCGTCGCGAACCGTCCGCCCCGCGGACGTGAGGACTCGTCATGGTCGTACCGCCCGTTCCCGTCGCCGTCCCGACGTCGTCCACGTGAGGGTCGCGGTGCTCGCACCGGTCGCCTGGCGCAGCCCGCCCGAGCACTACGGCCCCTGGGAGCAGGTCGCGAGCCTGCTCGCGGAAGGCCTTGTCGCACAGGGGGTCGACGTCACATTGTTCGCGACGCTCGACTCCCTGACGAGCGCGGCGCTCGACGGCGTCGTGCCGCACGGTTACGCGCAGGACCCGGCGCTCGACGGCCGCGTCCAGGAGGCGCTGCACGTGGCGCACGCCTTCGGCCGGGCAGGGGAGTTCGACCTCGTGCACAGCCACCTCGACTGGCTGCCGCTGGCCTTCGAGCGGTTGTGCGCCGCACCGCTCGTGACGACGGTGCACGGTTTCGGCGGGCCGGCGATCCTGCCCGCGTACCGGGCGTCCCGGTCCGCGCTCGTCTCGATCTCCGACTCCGACCGGCACCCGGACCTCGACTACGCGGCGACCGTCCACCACGGGGTCGACGAGAGCCTGCTCCCCTTCTCCGCCGACGGCGGGGAGGACCTCGTGGTCCTCGGCCGGATCCACCCCGACAAGGGCACGGGCGAGGCGGTGCGGATCGCCCGCGCCGCCGGCCGCCGGCTCGTCGTCGCGGGGATCGTCCACGACGACAGGTACTTCCGCGAGGAGGTCGAGCCGTACGTCGACGGCGACCGCGTCCGGTACCTGGGGTCGGTCGGTCCGCAGCAGCGCGCCGACGTCCTCGGCGCCGCCGCGGCGCTGCTGCACCCGATCGACTTCGAGGAGCCCTTCGGGCTCTCCGTCGTCGAGGCGATGATGTGCGGCACACCGGTCGTGGCCTACCGGCGCGGCTCGATGCCCGAGGTCGTCGACGAGGGCGTCACCGGGTTCGTCGTCGCGGACGCCGCAGCGGCGGCAGCGGCCGTCGGGCGGGCCGCCCGGCTCGACCGGCACGCGGTCCGCGCCCGCGCCGCGGCCCGGTTCGGCGCGGCCCGGATGGTCACCGACTACCTCGCGGTCTACGCGAAGATCCTTGCCGCGCAAGGCCTCCCCGACGCCGGCGGGACGCCGTCCGGGCCGGGCATGCCGCACGTCACATCCGCGGGACCGGCGCGTCGTGACTGATAGCCTGCGACTCTCGGCGGTCTACCTCATGACGAGCGGGCCCGGGGCGCAGCACGCGCCTGACGTGCCTGCTGGGACGCCGGTCGCACTCGTGCCAGCCGGGATCCCCGGTGAGCCGCAGTCGGCATCATGGCGGTCCCTTCGCGGGCCGCGCAGGGCCCGACCAGGCCCTGCCCCGGGCCTGGAGGCTCGCATGACCCGTCCGACGCCCGACCTCGTCCGCGACCGCGCCGCCGGTTCCAGGCTCTCGCCCGTCCCGTCCGGACGCCGGCCGCGGGTCGCGATGGTCAGCACCTTCCCGCCGACCCAGTGCGGCCTCGCGACGTTCGCGCAGGCCCTCGCGGGCGGGTTCGACGACGTCGGCGCCGACGTGGACGTCGTCCGCGTCGTCGGCGCGGACCAGAAGCGGATCCGCGGCGTCGCGGGCAACTGGGTCACCGACCCGGCCACCACGCCGTGGCCGACCGACCCGGCCGGCTCGGCCGCCACGGCCCGCGTCCTCAACGGCTACGACGTCGTGATCCTCCAGCACGAGTACGGCATCTTCGGCGGGCCGGACGGCGAGCACGTCCTCGGTCTGCTGCGCCGGCTCGACGTGCCGGTCGTCACCGTGCTGCACACCGTGCTCAGCCGGCCGACGTCCCGGCAGCACCGCATCCTCAGCCAGGTGATCCGCGAGTCCGCCACCGTCGTGACGATGACCCGGACCGCCCGCGACCGCGCCGTGCACACGTACGGCGCGTCCCAGGCACGCGTGGCCGTCATCCCGCACGGTGCCGCCGAGGACCTCGTCGTCCGGCAGGCACCGCAGCCTGCGGCACCGTTCGGCGGTGGCGCCCCCGTCGTCCTCACCTGGGGCCTGCTCGGCCGCGGCAAGGGCATCGAGTGGGGGATCCGGGCGATGGCCGCCCTCGGCGACCTGCGCCCGGCGCCCGTGTACGTCGTCGCCGGTCGCACCCACCCCCGCCTGCCGCACCGCGACGGCGAGGGCTACCGCGACGAGCTCGTCGGGCTCGCGGCCGAGCTCGGCGTCGCGTCGTCCGTCACCTTCGACGACCGCTACCTCGATGCCCGGGCGCTCCACACGCTCGTCCGCAGCGCGGACGTCGTCCTGCTCCCGTACGACTCGGTCGAGCAGGTCACCTCGGGCGTCCTCACCGAGGCCGTCGCCGCCGGCAAGCCGGTGATCTCCACCGGCTTCCCGCACGCCCTCGAGCTGCTCGGCGACGGCACCGGGCTGCTCGTCGAGCGGGCCGACCCGGAGGGCATCGCGCAGGCGCTGCGCCGGGTGCTCACCGACGCCGACCTCAGGGTCGACATGGCCCATCGGGCGCACGGCCTCGCCGCCGGGCTCACCTGGCGCGCCGTGGCCACCGAGTACCTCGCCGTCTGCGCGTGGGCCGGCCGGCCCGCCTCGCACCGGGCTCCGCGCAGCCGCGACCAGGTCGCCGCCGGATGACCCGCACCGAGCCCCTCTTCAGCCACGTCCTGGCGCTCACCGACGGGGTGGGCATCTTCGAGCACGCCCGGCTGCGGCTGCCGCGCGTCGAGCACGGCTACTGCGCGGACGACGTCGCGCGCGCCCTCGTCGCGGTCTGCCGGGACGAGCCCTCGGCGGTCGACCGGTCGCAGGGCCGCGTCCTCGAGCCCGCGGTGATGGCCGGCCTCGCCGACGTCTACCTGGACTTCCTCGAGGGCGCCCAGGCCGCCGACGGTGCGGTCGTCAACCGGCGCGACGCCCACGGGACGCCGCACGGCCCCGCCACCCTCGAGGACTGCTGGGGCCGCACCGTGTGGGCGTTCGGCACCGCCGCGGCGCGCAGCCGCGACCTGACCCTCGCGGACCGGGCCACCGCGGCGTTCGCGCGCAGCGCCGTGCGGCGCTCGCCGTGGCCGCGTTCGATGGCCTTCGCCGGCCTCGGCGCCGCCGAGATGCTGCGCGTCGAGCCGGGCCACGAGGTCGCGCGGGCGCTCCTGCACGACGCCGCCGCGGCGGTCGGTCCGTTCCGGGGCGACCGGGAGTGGCCGTGGCCCGAGCAGCGCCTCACGTACGCGAACGCCGTCCTCGCGGACGTCGTCCTCGCCGCCGGTGACACCCTCAACGACAGCGAGCTCGTCGACGACGGGCTGGAGATGCTGGGCTGGCTGCTCGCGCTGCAGCACACGGGTGAGCACCTGTCGCTGACGCCGGCCGCGGGCTGGGCGCCCGGTGAGGAGCGGCCCGGTTTCGACCAGCAGCCGATCGAGGCGTCGACCCTGGCCGACGCCTGCGCGCGGGCGTTCGAGCTCACCGGCGATCCGCGGTGGTCGGCCGCGGTCGACCTCTGCGCGGCGTGGTTCTTCGGCCGCAACGATGCGGGGACGTCGCTCTACGACGTCGGCTCCGGCGGCTGCTGCGACGGCCTGGAACGCCACGGCCGCAACGAGAACCAGGGCGCTGAGTCGACGCTCGCGCTCGTCACGACGCTGCAGCACTCGGCCCGGCTCGCGGCGGTGCGACCGTGACCGCGCACACCGCCCAGACGGCGCTCCTGCGCCGCACCGGCGTCATGGTGACGCGCGACCCGCGGCGGGTGGCCGCCGCCCTGTTCCTGCCCGGCCAGGAGCCGAGCGCCCCCGGCAGCTCACGCGCCGCCGGGCTCGTCGAACGGTGCAGCCTGCTGTCGGACGACGAGGTCTCGGCCACGCTCGCCGACGTCCGGACCGGCTACGCCGGCCGGCACACCGACCTCGATGCCGTGCTGCGCAGCAACTTCGCCGCGATCGCGCACCGGGTGCCGGAGGTCGCCGACCTCTCGGCCGACCGGCGCCTGCTCATCGGCGCCTACTTCACGCGCGAGATCGCCGTCGAGGCGGCCGCGCTGTTCAACCCGTCGATCGTGCCGCACCCGGTGCAGAGCGCGGCGTCCGACGGGTTGCGGTTCGTCATGAGCGCGCGGGCGGTCAGCGAGGGGCACCTCTCGACGATCGTGTTCCGCTCCGGGACGTTCGCGCCGTCCGAGGGCCCGGGCGGGCTGCGGCTCGAGGACGCCTCCCGGTTCGTCAGCCTGGGCGCCCGGCGGGACGCACCGCTGGGTCGGGAACGCCTGCGGCTCCAGGCGGAGGCCGACGGCGCAGACCCCGAGACCCTCGACTACGTCCTGTCGAACCTGCCGGACGGCGTCGACCTCGCGGCGCTCGACGCGGCCACGCACGCCCTGCGCCAGGATGCGCTGACGCGGATCGACATCGACGCGACGATCGAGATGCTGCGCCGCACAGTCGCGTCGTCCTACGAGGTGATCTTCGACCCGGCGTCGAAGGTGTGCGAGCGCACGCTCTTCCCCGAGGCCGACAGCGAGAGCCACGGCATGGAGGACGCGCGCTTCACCCGGCTCGTCGCGGACGACGGCACGGCGACGTACGCCGCGACGTACACGGCGTTCGACGGGTCGCACGTCGGCTCGCGCCGGCTCGACACCGACGACTTCCGGACGTTCCGCTCCTCCCCGCTCACCGGGATCGCCGCGGAGAACAAGGGGATGGCGCTCTTCCCGCGCAAGGTCGGGGGCCGCTACCTGGCCCTGTCCCGGTGGGACCGGGAGAACAACGCGGTCGCGAGCTCGGCCGACGGGTACCACTGGGACGACGTCGCCGGGCTGCAGACCCCGGAGCAGCGCTGGGAGCTCACCCAGCTCGGCAACTGCGGCCCGCCGCTGGAGACCGAGATCGGCTGGGTCGTGCTCACGCACGGCGTCGGCCCGATGCGGGCCTACGCGATGGGCGCGCTGCTCCTCGACCTCGACGAGCCGACGAAGGTCATCGGCCGCCTCACCGAGCCGCTCCTCGAGCCGCGCGGGGCCGAGCGCGACGGGTACGTCCCGAACGTCGTGTACTCGTGCGGCGCACTCATCCACGAGCAGAAGCTGCTGCTGCCGTACGGCTGCAGCGACACGAGCATCCGGTTCGGCGTCGTCGACGTCCCCCGCCTGCTCGAGCGGCTGGTGGCGGGCTGACCGCCCGCCGCCGTCCGCCCCACGACAGGAGAGGCCCATGACCGAAGGTCGCAACGGTAACGCACGCCCCGGGCAGCCGGGGACCGCCGGGCTGTCCTCGCCCTTCACGCACCACGCACCGGTCGACGGGCAGGCGGCCGAGCCGCTCGACCTGACCCGGGTCGAGGACGTCGTCCGGGTCGAGAAGCCCTGGGGGCACGAGGAGATCTTCGGCGTCCTCGAGGGCCGCTACGTCGGCAAGACGTTGCACATCAAGGCCGGCGCCGCGCTCTCGTTGCAGCGGCACGAGGTCAAGGACGAGACCCTCGCGGTCCGCACGGGCCGGGTCGTCCTCGAGCACGGCACGGACCCGGGCCGGCTGCGGTCGCTGACCCTCGGGCCCGGTCAGCAGGTGCTCGTCCGGGCCGGTGTCGTCCACCGGATCACGGCGGTCGTCGACAGCGACGTGCTCGAGGTGTCGACGGCGTGGCCGGGCTGGCGCACCGACATCGTCCGGCTCGGGGACGCCTACGGCCGCGAGGGCACGACGGCGCAGTAGCCCGCGCCGGCGCGTCCCCGCGTCACCCCTTGAGCAGCGAGTCCAGCGGCCGGTCCGGGTCGGCGAGCGCGGTGACGTCGACCGGGCCGCCGTCCCGGACCAGCGCCTCGATCGCGTCGGCGACGTCCCAGACGTTGACGTTCATCCCCGCGAGGACGCGGCCGCCTCCGACCCAGAAGGCGACGAACTCGCCGCTCTCCCGGTCGCCGCGGAAGACCACCTCGTCGTAGCCGCCGGGCTCGACGTACCCGGTGTACTCCATGCCGAGGTCGTACTGGTCGGTGAAGAAGTAGGGGATCCGGTCGTACGCCTCGTCCCGGCCGAGCATCGCGCGGGCGGCGGTCCGCGGCTGGTGGCGCGCGTTCGCCCAGTGCTCGACGCGGATGTGCTTGCCGAGCACCGGGTGTAAGGCGTTCGCGACGTCGCCGGCGGCGAAGACGTCGGGGTCGGAGGAGCGCAGGTGCTCGTCGACCGTGACGCCGTTGTCGACGTCGAGCCCGGCGTCCTGCGCGAGGCCGACGTTCGGCGCGATCCCCGCGCCGACGACCACGGCGTCGGCGGGCACGTGGCTCCCGTCGCCGAGCCGGACCCCGGTGACGCGACCGTCGTCCCCGGTGAGCTCGGCGACCGAGATCCCGAGCCGCAGGTCGACGCCGTGCGCGCGGTGCAGGTCCGCGAAGACCCGGGCCACCTCGGGCCCGAGCACCCGCAGCAGCGGCAGGTCGGCCATCTCGAGGACGGTGACCTCGACACCGGCCTCACGCGCGGCCGCGGCGGTCTCCAGCCCGATCCAGCCGGCGCCGACGACGGCGATCCGGGACGACGCCGCGATCGTCTCCTTGAGCCGGTCGCTGTCGGCCAGCGTGCGCAGGTAGCGGACGCCGTCCAGGTGGGCGCCGTCGACCGGCAGCGGTCGCGGCGACGAACCCGTCGTCAGCAGGAGCTTGTCGTAGGGCAGCTCCTGCCCGCCGACGAGGACGACGCGGCGCGCCTGCCGGTCGATCCGCTCGACCCGGGTCGCGAGCCTCAGCTCGACCCCGGCGTCCGCGTACCACTCGAGCGGGTTGACGAAGGCGGAGTCGCGCTCGTCCTTGCCCATGAGGTAGCCCTTGGACAGCGGCGGCCGCTCGTAGGGCGGCTCCGGCTCGTCGCCGACGAGCGTGAGGGGCCCGTCGAACCCCTCCTCGCGCAACGTCTTCGCGGCGTTGGCACCGGCCATGCCGGCCCCGACGATGACGATGGGACCGGCCATGAGGGCCTCCTGCTGACGAGCTGCCGGCGGACGTCGTCACGCTAACCGCGCGCTCCGATCCGGCCAGTCGGCCCGGACGCCGTCAGGTGCGGGGGGAGCCGCGCGAGGAAGGTGAGCACCCGATCCGGTGAGCAGGGCGGCCGCCGCTGCGTCGTACGAGGCGAGCGAACTGTCGGAGAACAGGTGCCGCTGCCCGGGGTGGACGAACGGCTCGGCGTCGTCGGCCTCCGTGACGAGCGCGCGGGCCGCGTCGACGTCGCCCTCGAGCGTGAAGAACGGGTCGGCGTCCATGCCGTGGACCTGCGCCGGGACGCCTGCCGTCCAGGTGCCGAACTCGGACGTCGGCCCGCAGGCCTCGAGCAGCGGCGCGCCGGCCGCGCCCGGCCGGGTCTTCGCCAGCCGCGGCGCAGCCAGGACACCGAGCGAGACGGCGGCGAGGACGATGCCGGCCGGTAGGTCGTCGGTTGCCCGGACGCCGCGCTCCACGACGGCTCCGGACCTATCTGCTGCGCGTACCCGAAGCCGTCCTCGAGGGAGTCGAACGTGTGCCCGTCGTAGAGGTCGGGGGTGTGGACGACGTGCCCAGCCGCGCGCACGGTGTCGACGAAGGCGAGCACGCCCTCGGTCAGTTCCTGGGCGTGGTGGAACAGCCGGACGTCGGCCATCGGTGGGTCTCCCTCGGGGTCTTGTCCGGGCGTCGCGCGGCGGGATCGACGCTAGGGAGGACTCCGGACGCTAAGGTCGTATTGATGGGCTCGAGCGTGGATGGGCGTCAGGGACGCACAGATCGTCGCGTCGCGCCCGTACCTGATCACGGATCCGCAGGACGACCTGTTCCGGTGCCTCGTGCTCCCAGAATCTGAGGACGACCCACCCCGCATCCTCAAGGATCTGCCGTGTGTCAGCGTCCCTGACGCGGTTTCTATGGATCTTGGCGATCCACCAGTCCGTGTTGGACGCCGGGACCTCTCCGTGATCCGGGCAACCGTGCCAGAAACATCCGTCGATGAAGACTGCGACCTTGGCACGCGTGAAAGCGATGTCGATGGTCCGGCGCGGTGCGGTCGGTACCTTCACGAAGACGCGGTAGCGCTCGCCCGCGGCGTGCAGGGCTCTTCGCACGGCGAGTTCGGGACCCGTGTCCTTACGGGGGTGGACGGACATCCGGCGCGACACGGCCGGCGACGAGGCGCCCGGTCGATCCGTCGTGCTCAATTCAGGCTCCGATCGGGTGCGCTCACAACGGTCGCGGTCACGAAAAGGTGGACGCCCCGATCCTGTCCGCGTCCTCGTGTAGCGTCCAGATCGATGCGCAGGGGGTTGCGCACGACGGTCACTCGGAGGCATGCACCTTGGAAGACCCGCGTCTGGAAGCAGCCTGGCAGTCCTACCAGCACTTCATGGACGGGACCCCACCCCACGAGCTTCCGCAGCGTCTGCGCAACATGTTCGTCCCTGACGAGATCATCGACAAACTGGTCGAACGGCACGAGACGGAGACTGCGCGGATCGTGGCTCTGAAGGAGCCGTTGGGGATCGGCCGCGAGAACGCGTTGAACTGGTACGCCGGGCCGCGCAAGGACGACAAGAATTGGCCGGCCTTCGAGGCGAAGCTACGCAAGCAGCTACCCGGCGTTGCCGTGGACCGGCTCCACGAAGCTTCGGACAAGGTTGTCGCGATGCTCGACCACCCGGCCACACCACGCTTCGATTCCCGAGGCCTCGTGGTCGGGCATGTGCAGTCGGGCAAGACCAGCAACTTCACCGCGGTCATCTGCAAGGCAGCCGATCGGGGATATCGCCTCTTCATCATCCTTTCCGGCGTGCACAACTCTCTACGTCGTCAGACTCAGACGAGATTGCTTCGAGATCTGGTCGAGCTCAACCCACCGCTCTGGCACCAGATCACCGGCCCTGATCGGGACTTCCAACCTTGGGACAACGCCCCTTCGCTGTTCGCGTCGAAGGATCAGTACCTGCTCCTGGTCGTCAAGAAGAACACGGCCGTCCTGCGCAAGCTGAAGGCATGGTTGGCGACGGCACGCGAACAGTTGGAGAACTGCCCGACGCTCGTCATCGACGACGAGGCCGACCAGGCGACGGTTGCGACGAAGAAGATCAATCCGCTGATCCGCGGCGTCCTCGACCAGTTGCCGCGCGTCTGTTACGTCGGGTACACCGCGACCCCGTTCGGGAACCTTCTGATCGACCCCACGAACGCCAAGGACTTCTACCCGAAGGACTTCATCCTCAGCCTGCCCATGGGCCACGGGTACCAGGGCCCGGAGACACTGTTCGGCCGCGAACCACTCGACGGAGAGGACCCGGAGGACGTGCCGGCGGGATCGGACATGATCCGGGAGATCCCGGACGCCGAACTCGATGCGCTGCGACCGGCGAAGCGGGCCGACGTCGTGGACTTCGAGCCGGAGGTGACGCCGTCGCTGAGGAACGCCGTCTACTGGTTCTGGCTCGCCACTGCGGCTCGCCACGCAAGGGGCCAGCGTGATCAGCACTCCTCGATGCTCCTCCACGCTCACTCCGACACCGCCGTGCACGACTCGTACGAGCGTCCGCTCAAACTCCTCCGGGACGAGACGGCGCTACGGCTGCGGTCGGGCGACGCCACTGTCCTGCAGGAGCTCGAGGAGCTCTGGAACCAGGAATGCGGCGAGGTCCCCGCGGAGGACTTCCTGCTGGAGCGGACGACGTGGGACGAGGTGGCCGCCAACCTGCTCGACGTCGTGCAGACGACGAAGATCATCCTGGACCACTACCGCAGCTCGGACCGGCTCGACTACGACTCCGGGCCCGTGAACGTGATCGCCGTGGGAGGCAACACACTCTCCCGGGGTCTGACGCTCGAAGGACTCGTCGTCAGCGTCTTCGTCAGGTCTGCCGACATGTACGACACGCTGCTGCAGATGGGGCGGTGGTTCGGGTACCGCCCCGGGTACGCGGACCTTCCACGGATCTGGATGCCCGCCGACATGCGGCGTTGGTTCTCGCACCTGGCATCCGTCGAAGCGGACATGCGACGGGAGATCGAGCGGTACCTGACGGAGCACAAGACACCGCTTGACATGGCGGTGAGGATCCGATGCCACCCGAAGATGCGAGTGACGGCGCCGAGCCGCATGGGAAGCCACGTGAAGGCTGCCGCCGGGTACGGAGGCCAACTCATCGAGACCCGGTACTTCCCGTGCTCGCCGGTCGGCGATCAGGCTCCCCAGGACGTGGTCACCTGGCACGAACGCAACGCTTCGGCTGTGTTGGCGCTGCTCAAGGAGGCCGACGAACACGGACTTCACGATCCCGCGGACCATGGTGCTGCGGTTCTGTACCGAGGCGTACCGACCACGACCGTCCTCGAGTTCGTCGACCGGTACCAGTTCGACGCACGCTCGACCGAGTACTCGCCTGCGCTGGTGCGTGCCTACATCGAGAAGCGTGTCGGCAAGGGAGGGCTGAAGACCTGGAACGTCGGCGTCATCGGCAAGTCCCTCGGAGACGGACCCCAGGTCACGTTGCCAGGCGGCACATCTCTGGGGGCGGTGAGTCGTGCTCGGACCCGCGCCTCGTCGAAGGACGCGGTGGCGGATATCAAGACACTGACCGGTTCACGTGACCCGGGCCTGGACCTGGCGATCCCCTCGGGGTCGGTCGTCAACCGTCAGAATCTCAATGGCTGGCGCAGCCAACAGCAGCCCGATGTCGGGCTGATCTTGCTCTATCCCATCGACGGGCAGTCGAAGAACGCACGCGGTGACCGCAGTCCTCTGGGCGCACCCGAGGGTGTCCGGACCGTGTGGGGCGCAGCCTTCATCTTCCCCAACCCGGTCTCGGGGACGGATGTCACCGTCGAGTACGACTACGTCCAGGCGGACCTGCGGAAGGTCTTCCCTGCCGCCGCCGAAGGGGCTGACGACGAGGACGCGAGCATTCTCGACCAGGACCAGGACAAGTTGCCCGAAGGTGTCGCACCATGATGAGCGGCCCCGCCGAGGACCGTCGCCGGGTTCACAAGGTGCTCGATGACCTCTGGCAGCAGATCGTCCTGCCCGGCCCATCGGACGCGTTGCTGACGGCGGAGGTACATCTCCGAACATCGACCGGCTCGCTGCGTGTGGGTCGTGACCGCGATGGCCTCCCGCACCTGTTGGTGCCTGTTCCCGCCGCGGTTGCGACCGAGCACCTGCGCGGCACCGATGGGGTGACGATCAGGGACCGGGTCCTGCTCCTCGACGATGGCGTACCCGTACGGTTCATCGATCTCGGGTGCACCAGAGAGGATCTCGCGCGAGTCTTCGCAGGACTGTCGGTCGACATCTGCCTGCGTGTGGCCGGAGCACCGGAACATCCGGTCGCGGCCGTAAACGGCGTCATCGAGGAATGGCGGAGCCTGCTGGATCGCAGCACCTCGGAGTGGACCAGATCGCGATCCGCAGGGCTCTTCGCTGAGTTGGTGATCCTGCGCAGGATCCTGACGATCGATGAGTCGCGGCTGGACTTGTGGACCGGACCGCTCGGACAGGCGCAGGACTTCCGCGGCGTCCGGGCCGCGGTCGAGGTGAAGGCGACGCTCGGAGGGGAGGGGCGCCTGGTCCGTATCCATGGGTCGGACCAGCTCGAGGTACCCGTGGGTGGCCAACTGCACCTGGCATGGTTCCGGCTCGACGACCGGCACGCGGAGGGGACGACTGTGCGTGCCGTCCTGGGGGAGGTCGCAGCCCTGGCCTCCGATGTGAAGCAGTGGGCCGACTGCGTGGCTCGGCTCGGAGTACCCACCGAAAAGCATCCTGAGCTCGACGAGCGCACGTTCTTCGTGGTGGAGGAGCGCTGCTACGTCGTGGATGACGCCTTTCCTCGAATCGTCCCCAGTAGCTTCGTCCGGGGTGCCCTGCCGGCCGGGGTCGGAGGCGTTGAGTACCTCGTCGACCTCGACGTCGTGCCCACTTCCTCGCTGACGGAACCGGTGCCGGTCCTGCGGCGGCTGTGCGGTGCGATGTGACCGGCTCCTGGTACGCGCAGAGATTCCGTCCGGACGGCGGCATCACGGCCGAGGGTTTGCGGAACCAGTTGGGCCGACCGGCGCTCTCGCTGCCGACCGTCCTCGTGCGGGAGAGCGCTCAGAACTCCTGGGACGCGAAGGCGGACGGGGCGAGAACCGTCGACTTCACGATGGAGCTCGCGACCGTCGGCCCCGCTCAGCTCAACGCCTGGCGGAGCCTGCTGTCGACGGGCATGCCGTCGGTCCCTCCCGAAGTCTTCCCACTGAGGCCGGCTCTCCGGGAGATGAACCTCAGGTATCTGTCGGTCTCCGACCGAGGAACCAAGGGTCTCGGAGGCCCCACCCGGTCTGACTACGCGGCTGACGCCGGGCACAGGAACTGGCTCTCCTTCGTGCTCAACAGCGGGGAGGCGAGAGATACGGAGGGTGGGGGTGGTACCTACGGTTACGGGAAAGGCGTGTTCTTCCTCGCCTCCGCGGTCGGGACCGTCCTGATCTACACCCGCTTCAAGGACGATGCCGGGGCGCTGAGGACGCGGTTCATCGGCTCTTCGCTGTGGGCGTCGTACACGAGCGGCGATCGCCCCTTCACCGGTCGCCATTGGTGGGGCGTGGCACAGGACGACCACTGCGAACCATTGGTGGACGCCGCGGCGGATGAGGTCGTGCGTGCGCTCGGGTTGCCGCGGTTCGAGGCGGACGAGACCGGTACGACCGTCACCATCATCGAACCCAACCTTCTCGACCCGACGGTGCCCGAGGAAGAGGCTCAGCAGTTGCCTCCGGAGGAGGCGGGACGCTACCTCGCCGATGCCATGGGGTGGAATCTCTGGCCACTCGCGCTCGAGGGACGCCGTCGGCGTCTCAATCCCCGGATGGTCGTGTCGGGTGCGCCGGTGGCAATTCCAGGCGAGGACAACGACGCGGTGATCGCGAGTTTCGCCGCCGCCTACCGACGTCTGCAGACGCCGGACGGAGAGCTCGTCGAGTGCAAGCGACCGAGAAGGCTCCTGGCAAGGTTCGCGGTCGAGCGGACCTTCGGGGCGAAGTCCCGCTCCAAGGCCGCCTCCGACCTGGGCCTCGTGGACGACCTGACGGAAGGAGAGGCCCCCCATCACGTATGTCTCATGCGAACACCAGAGCTCGTCGTTCGCTACGTACCCGGTCCACCTGCTCCGCACCGGGACATCGGCTACGCGGCAGTCCTCCGCGTCGAGGACGACCTGGACGCCACCTTCGCCAAGTCCGAGCCCCCGACGCACGACGCGTGGATCGACAGCCAGCTCCACGGTCAGGAGGCAACATTCGTGCGTGTCGCCCGGCGACGCACGAAGGACCGCCTTGATGAGATAGCGGGCGCGCGGAAGAACACGATCGTGGCCGGTGACCAACCCGTCGGCAGCGTCGCCCGGAAGCTCGGTCACCTGTTGGCCGGTGTCTCCGCCTCCGGTACCGGCGTAGGTGGGCCGGCGGTCCAGTTGGCCGCCGGCTCCACGACGGCGGGTGGGTTCGGTTCCCTCCTCGGCGGCGGCCCAGGAGGCGGTGGCGGATCTGCTGGTTCCGGCGCTCGCGCGGGCGGGGCCCGCCGAGGCTCCGGCCGTCCTCGTCTGGAAGGACTGCCTCATTTCGTCGAATCCGAGGGGGGGACAGTGCTCGAGCAACGCGTCCGTCTGCCCGGAAGGGGACGCTTCGTCGCGTCGGTCCACGTGGTCACCGGAGACGGGAAGCTCGAATCAGATCCATACGCAGGCGCTGTCGTCCCTTCGGTGATCGGCTGGCGGAGTGAGGTCGGGACACTACTGGCGGGCGACACGGTCGACGCAGACGTGCCGTGCGAGGTCACTCTCCTCGTGAGACCGGTCGTTGACGCCACGTTGGATATCTCCGTCGCAGTGGCGGCGCCGTGAGTGTTCGGACATACCCGTACCGGACGCCTACGGCGGACAGGGTCGTGGCCGATTCGTGGGTGCGCGTGTCCACGTCCGACGTCGAGATCTTCGGTGGTCCTCTTGAGGGGTGGGACTACGCCACGGATCTCCACCTCCGGCGGAGCGTCGTCGTGGACTGCGACGGAGTCCGCTCGGACGCCGGGCTGCGCACGGACATCCCGATACGCATCTGCGTCAGGTCACGACCGTCGTCGTCACTCATCCGCACTCTCGAGGCAACTGTCCCTCTCGCTGCAGGTGGCAGGCAGTCGATCACGCTGGATGTCGTGGTCGCCGGTCGGAACCTGGCTGGTGCGGTGACCATGGAGACCGTCCTGGAGTTGGCCGAGGACGTCGTCGAACCGGCGCCGTTCACGGCCGCACGCGCGTCAAGCATGCTGTGGAGGGACGAGGCCGCGGCATCGCTGGACGGCGACTCCGGACTCCTACCGGTAGCCCCCGTGTCCTTCTCCGCGGCGGGTCTACCACCCGGTGCAGCTTGGTACGTCAGTCTCGATACGGCGCGGTGGGAGTGGGCGGCCATGGGAAGCCTCCTCGTCCTCCTCAATACGGACAATCCCGCCGTGAACGCCGCATTGGAAGACCCCACGACGGCCGGCGCCAGGTCGTTGCTGGACACCCTGGAGGTCGATCTCGTGACCGACCTGGTCGGTCGCGCTGTAGAGGACGAGCGCTTCAGGGACAGTTACCTCGCCGCGGGGGACGAGGACTCCCCGGACGACGATTTCTCGCTGGGTTCCCTGGTGAGGGCGCTGGTGCGCGTCAGGCTCGCCCAACCGAACGAGTCCGTTGATGAGGCGCTTTCGCGGCTGCGAGAACTGAGGGCCGGAGATCCCTCCTACTACCGCGCCGCCGTTCAGCACGGTCTCGGCTACCCGAGGAGCGAGGTCGGATGAGCAGGCTCTACCCGCGCCTCCTTCCGGGTGCCGCCTCGCGCCGGTTCAAGGACCTGCAGGTCATGGGCCCGCAGCCACCGAAGGAAGGCGAGGAGCCGTCGTTGGCCGATGCCGTCTTCGCTGCGACGGGCGGCACCAGGGTCACCGGCCCGGATCTCACCAAAGTTCGTTTCGACCTTGTGGAGCGCGCGAGCGCCTCCGGGTTTCCGACTCAGCGGTCGCGGACGGGGTACGCCGAATTCGATGTCAGCGTCGCCAGGTACCTGCACGGAGCCTGCGGGATGGTCCCCGGCGAAGCGGCGCAACGCTCGGTCTGGTCCTACTTCGGGCTCGTGCTCGTCCCGGACATCTGCGCCTGGCGGTATCCGGCGAACGAGACCCGCGGCTTCCTTGACGACCGTTTCGTGGGTGCAGACCTGACGAGGCACACACTGGGCAGGTTGTGGCTCCGCGCCCACCTGTTGTTCGACGACGGGGTCGGCGATCCGTATGGCCTCATCGTCGCACTCGGCGAGGCGGACATGGACCAGATCCTCGCGCGTCGCCTCGATGTCGCTGCTAGTCCCGCGCTGGTGAGGGAGATTGTCCGTGCTCACAGGGACGACCCACGCGCGGGAAGCGGACCCAAAGATCGTGATGTGCTCCGCGACAGTCTCAAGCGTCTGCTGCGACTTGCGGCGTTCCTCGATCTGGACAGCCTGTCGCGTCACCAACTGGCGTCCCTGGTACATGAGGCCAGGGACAGCAGCCGCCGAACACTTGAGAGCCGGTAGCCGACGCCCTCACTCCTCCGGTCCCGGTCCCTCGCCGGCGTGCCGTGACCATGTTGTCGGCTGCGCCGCCTAGGGTCTGACGTATGGCGCGCGTGTACCGGATCATCGACCTCTTCGCAGGGTGCGGTGGCCTCACGCAGGGTTTCGTGCAGACCGGGCGCTTCGTTCCGGTGGGTGCCGTCGAGTTGGACAAGAACGCCGCTGCCACTTACCGGGCGAACTTCGGCGATCACATGTTCAACGGGGACATAGCGGACTGGCTTCGTGCGGGGAACCTCCCCGCGGCAGATGTCGTCGTGGGTGGCCCCCCGTGTCAGGGCTTCTCGAACCTCGGGACGCGCTGGAACCGGGACCCGCGCAACGCACTGTGGAACCGCTATGTGGAGACGATCCAACGAGTGCGTCCGGTGGCATTCGTGCTCGAGAACGTGCCGGACTTCCTGAGGTCCGGTCAGTTCGCCGCGCTATCACGGGAGACCCGACCGACCGGGCGGCTGTCGGGCTACGACCTGGTCCACGACGTGCTTGACGCATCGGCCTTCGGAGTCGCGCAGAAGCGTCGCCGCGCGCTGGTCATCGGACGGCTGAGGCAGCTTCCCGAGATCGGGATGCCCGAGGCCACGCATGGTGAACCGGCGACTCTCGCCGACGTGCTCCACGGCGTCCGACCCCGGGTCACCGAGACATCTCTACCCCGACCACACGGTCCGTACCTGACGACGGAACTGCATCTGACGCGTAACGTGACGGACCTGTCGCGCCGTCGGTTCGAGGCCATCCCCGCAGGCGGGAACAGGTTCGACATCCCGCCCGACCTTCTTCCCGCCTGTTGGGTGAAGCACACGACGGGGTCCGGCGATGTCATGGGCAGGCTCCGCTGGGAGCAACCGTCCGTAACTATCCGGACGGAGTTCTACAAGCCGGAGAAGGGTCGGTACCTACACCCGACCGAGAACCGTCCGATCACCCATCTGGAAGCCGCTCTGCTACAGGGGTTCCCACCTGGCTTCTTGTGGCATGGGTCCAAGACCGCCATCGGCCGCCAGATCGGGAACGCGGTGCCTGTGCCGCTGGCGCGCGCGATCGCTGAGCACCTAGCGGCGTCCCTCGATCGGCACGTTCTTGCCGGTGACGCCGAGGCGGAGGATGTCGCCTGAACTCGGCACCACCGTGAGGATCTCGTCCAGCGGCATGGAGTGCCGGATCGTCCGCTGACAGTGGTGCCAGCACGACTGCGGAGTCCGCCCCGCTCCCCGGACGATCTTCGGCATGCTGACAACAGACCGTGCACCCGGGGGCCGGTCCACGGCGGGTCGCCTGGCAACACTCGTGGCAGTGGTCGGGGCGACCGCCACGACAGTTCTCGCACCACCCGCGTCCGCGGCCGGGCCGCGGCCGGAGCCGGTGCTCGTCTGCGAGACGGGCATCTGCCTGCTCGACCCCTCGGGCGTGGACAGCGACGGTGACGGATGGTCCGACGCCGACGAACGCGCGGCGGGGACCGACCCGTCCGACGCGCAGAGCCACCCCCGCATCCTCGAGGTCCTCGATGCGTACACGAGCGGCGCCGTCCGGCCCGACGGGTTCGCCCGGCGCGAGGTGCTCGTGCTGCCCACGCAGGCCCCGGACGGGACGGCGCTCGCGAGCGACCTGTTCGCCTTCGGCCCGAAGCGCGGTGACGCGCTCACCCGGCTCGGCGTGAACCCCGAGCGGCTCGGCGGGGTGGACGTCAGCAACGGGCTGCGCGTCGTCCTCGACCTGGGCAGCAAGGACCCGGGCACGGGGCGGCCGCCGGCCAAGGTGGGCGGGGTGAACATGTCCGAGATCGGCTGGCTGGTGCACACCACCGAGAAGGACGGCCAGGGCAACCTCGTGACCACCGTGCTCACGGGCGGGTTCAGCAGCGTCACGAAGGACGGTTTCGTCTTCGTCGACAACAAGGGCGTCGAGCACCAGAGCGTCTCGAGCGACATCACGCGCACGGGCAAGGACGGGGCCACGACGACGACGAACACGGTGTCCTCGCGCGAGAAGAACCCGGACGGGTCGTCCACGACGGTGACGACCACGTGGAGCGAGACGAAGGACAAGGACGGCAAGACCGTGCTGTCGACCTACACGGTCACGAACACCACGGTCGACGACAAGGGCAACAAGACCGAGGTCGTCAACCGGACCGTCACCGCGAAGGACGGCAGCCAGACCGTCGAGACGACGACCACGACGACCGACGCCGCCGGGAAGTCGACGACCACCCGCGTCTGCACGGGCGACCTGTGCAACGCCCTCACGAGCGGTGAGGTGGACGGCGCCCCGCCCGTGGTGCCGGGGGGCACGCTCGTCGTCACCCCCGAGCAGAGCGAGGCCTTCGAGAAGATCCAGGGGACCGACACGAACCAGGGCGACACCCCGGTCGAGGTGGGCCCGGAGGACGTCGAGCCGCCGATGTACTCCCCGCTGCACCCGGGCCTGATCCTCGTCGACCCGGGCAACGACGCCGTCTGGTACACCCCGGTCCCGACCCTGCCCGACCCGGACAAGGCCGGTGGGAACACGACCTTCGTCCGCGGTGTGAACCAGCCCGACACCTCGTGCATCCCGAGCCCGACGACGCCCTGCCCGGCCTGACCCCTCCGCTCGACGCACCTGCCCGCCACGAGGAACAGATCTCCCCTGCCGAGTTTTTACGTCATGCGGTGAGATCGAGCGCAAGCACGTTCTCGCCCCACATCACGCGGCCGGTGTCGGTGAAGCCGTACCGCAGGTAGAAGTCGCGCGGCGAGCCGGGTCCGTCGGCGCAGCTCGTGTACAGGACGTCGGCGCCCGGTCGGGTCGCCAGGTACGCGACGAGCTCGTCGATCGTCCCCGAGCCGTACCCACGACGCTGATGGTCCTTGTCCACGAACAGCTTCCAGAGGAAGTAGGGGCCGACGAGGTCGTCGTCGATCGGCTCGGGGATGTTGTCGCTGATCATCGTGAAGCCGACCAGCGCGCCGGACCCCGCGTCGTGGACGGCCCATTGCCGCGGCATGGCGCGGCGCTCCTCCTCGGCTTCGAGGAGGATGCTCTCGATCGTGTTGAGGTACCGGTCCTGACCGGGACCGAGGCGCAACCCGAGCACCGTGGCGCGGTCCTCCTCGGTGACCAGCTCGCGCAGGCGTACCCGTGTCATGCCGTCCCCCCACCGGGCAGGTGCGTCCACTGCCCTTCGGACACGACCCTGACCGTGCCGTCGACGACCTCGATGGCGGTCTCGTCGTCGATGACGTACTTCGGCCCGGGGATGCTCGCCGCCCACTCCTGCGCCTCGGCCATGGAGTTGCCGGGCATGCCGTCGGGGGCCAGGTGCGGGCAGATCGCGAAGTCGACGAGGCCCAGGGTGGCGTCGTCGGAGCCGGCCGGCGGCGTCCACTGGACGAAGTCCTGGCCGATCCGCGGCGTCATGACCATGCTCCCGGCGCTCAGACCCACCCACACCGTGCGCTCCAGCGACGGCAGCAGGTCCGCGAGGCCGGACTCCCGCATCCAGTGGCACAGGTAGAGCGCGTCGCCGCCGGCCACGAGGAGCGCGTCGGTCTGCCGGACGAGCGGCACCCAGCGCTCCTCGTCGATGCTCGGCAGCGCGGTCAGCTCGAGGACGCCCATGGACTTCCAGCCGAGGTCGACCATCGGGTTGTCGGACGTGCCGCTGATGAACTGCCAGGGCATGACACCGGGGCCGACCATCGGGTGGCCGTACTGCGCGGTGGGGATGCAGAGCGCCGTCGACTCCTCGATCGGCTTGCCCAGCAGGCCGACCAGGGCCTCGCGGATGGTGGCGTTCTTGACGCCTGCGGACGTGAGGAGGAGTTTCACGATGCCTTCCCGGCTCGGATCGACAGTCCTGTCGTCAACCTGTCGTCAGTCTGGACCCGTGACCGACGAGGAACTCATCGCCGGGCCAGCACGTACGCCGCGACGGTGGGCACCTGGACCACGGCGCCGACCTCCAGCGCACTCGTCCGGCGTCGCAGCGCCTCCCGGACGTCGTCGCGGACCGTCGCGTCGAGGTCCATGTACGGCTTTCCCATCGCGGCGGCGATGCCCGGCCACAGGTCGTCCCAGGAGATCCCCCAGCTCCAGGTGAGCTCGCGGCTGCGGAGCGGGTGCAGCCCGGCCCGCTGCGCCAGGGACACCAGGCCCTCGACCGTGCGCTCGAAGTCGACCTCGGGCGGGCGCTGCCGCCTCGGCGCCGGCAGCCCCGCCCGCCGGAAGGCCTCCTCGATCAACGCGATGTGCGTCGTGCGGTCGCTGACCCATGCGGTGAGGGCGACCAGGCCGCCCGGGCGGACCGTCCGGGTGAGCTCCTCGGTGGCGGTCAGGGGGTCGGGCAGGTTGTTGACGACGAAGTTGGCGACCACGGCGTCGAAGGCGCCGTCCCGCAGCCCCGACCGGGGCAGGGCGGAGCGGACCCAGCGCACCGGCAGCCCGTCGCACACCTCCCGCCCGACCTGCAGCATCTGCTCGTCCGGGTCGATGGCCGTCACGGACCACCCGCGCGCCGCCGTTGCCTGCGCCAGGGTCCCGGTCCCGCTCCCGGCGTCCAGCAGCCGGCCGGACGCCGCGGGCCCCAGGTCGGCCAGGACGGCGTCCACGGTGCCGGCGCACAGCCGGGCCCACGACCGCTGGTACGTCCGGGCGAACGCGTGCCGTTCCGAGGGGGCTGTCACCCGGCGAGGGTAGCCGCGGCGGCCCGCGCCGGCCGGGGACGCCTAACCCTCCGCCGACTGCCGCCGGTCGGGTCCCGTCGTCCGCTCCCAGCCGCACCCCCAGCAGCGCGCGCGCTCGATCGTCACCTCGCGCAGGCGCGGGTCGAACGCGATGACCGTCCTCGGTTCGACGTGCGCACCGCACTCGGGGCAGCTCAGACGCGGCGGTCTGTCGGAACCGGTGGGCATGAGGGCACTCCTCGAGGGTGACGAGCCGACCCCGGGGCCCTGGACGTCTTCTACGCGCGGACCGTTCTTCGCCATCGAGCCTGTCAGTGGTGGGACGACGGTGGTGCGGTCCTGTCCTTCTTACCCTGTCAGGGATGCTCGATCCCAGCCGTTCGGCGGACGGCGGGTCGGGTGTTCGGCGGACGGTCCGGCTCACCCGCTGGTGAGAGCGGCGACGAGGGCAGGCATCTGGTCGGACGCGAACGTCGAGACCATGCGCACGATGCGACCGCCGGCGACGGCCAGCACGTCGCGGCCGGTGATGGTCACACCGGTGCCGTCGGGCAACGATCCCGTGATGACGAGGCGGACCGTCACCTCGTCGCCCGCCGCCGAGATCTCCACGTTCTCGGCGTACTGCCGCAGGACGCCGGCCAGCCGCTCCGCCTGCGCCGCCTGGGCCGCGACCAGGACGTCGCGCGGGTAGACGCCGTCCTGCGGCTGACCTGGCTCGTGGAGCAGGTCCACCTGGTCGGCGAGGCAGGCCCTGAAGGCCTCGGTGACAGCGTCCCGGCCGGCCACGTACGCGGCCAGGAGGTCGTCGGCGATCCGTTCGGCGTCGGTGGGCACGCCCCACCCTCGCACGGACCGGGCGGACGGTCAGGTGCTCGTCCGCAGCCGGCCCTTGATCTCCGTCTTGAGCACCTTGCCGACCTTGGAGCGCGGCAGGTCCGGCCAGACCTCGACCTGCTTCGGCGCCTTGACGCCGCCGAGCCGCTCACGGGCGAAGGCCCGCAGGTCGTCGGGGGAGGCCTCGGCACCTGGTCGCAGCTGGACGACGGCCGTCACCCGCTCGCCCCACTTCTCGTCGGGCAGGCCGACGACCGCGCAGTCCTGCACCGCGGGGTGCGCCATGAGGGCCTGCTCGACCTCGGTCGAGTACACGTTGAAGCCGCCGGTGATGACCATGTCCTTGGCCCGGTCGACGATGAAGAGGTAGTCGTCGGCGTCCAGGTAGCCGACGTCGCCCGTGTGGTGCCAGCCGTGCGCCGACGCCTGCGCGGTCGCCGCGGGGTCGCGGTGGTAGCCGCGCATGACGAGCGAGCCGCGGACGACGATCTCGCCGGTCTCGCCGCGCGGCAGCAGCGCACCGTCCGGGCCCATGATCGCGACCCGCACGAGCGGCGTCGGGCGGCCGGCGGAGGGGAGCCGTTCACGGGCGACGGAGCCGTCGGGGCGGAAGTGGTCGCGCGGGGCCATCGTCGAGATCATCATCGGTGCCTCGGTCTGGCCGAAGAGCTGGGCCATGACCGGGCCGATCCGGGTCAGCGCCTCCTCGAGCCGGGCGGCCGACATCGGGGCCGCCCCGTACCAGAAGCACTGCAGCGACGACAGGTCCGTCGTGTCGAGGTGCTCGTGCGCGAGCACCATGTAGATCAGCGTCGGCGGGAGGAACGTGTGCGTCACGCCGTGCTTCTCGACGAGCCCGAGGAAGCCGCCGACGTCCGGCGCGCGCATGACGACGACCTCACCGCCGAGCGCCGTCACGGGGAAGCACAGGACGCCGGCCGCGTGGGTCAGCGGTGCGAGCGCCAGGTACACCGGCGGGCCCTCGAACGGGTAGCTCATCAGCGTGAGCGCCGTCATCGTCTCGATGTTCCGGCCGGTGAGCTCGACGCCCTTCGGGCGGCCCGTCGTCCCGCCGGTGCCGACGATCATGACGAGGTCGTCGAGGGCCGGCTCGTCGACGGGGCCGACCCCGTCGCCGAGGGCGAGGAAGTCGTTCCACGACAACGCGTCCGGTGCCTCGCCGTCCAGGCAGACGAGCGTGGTCAGGGCCGGCAGGTCCCCGCGGATCGCGGCGACGAGCGGCGCGAACGCCGGCTGGAAGAGCAGCACGGTGCAGCCGAACAGGTCGAGCAGCTCCCGGTTCTCGGCCGCCTCGTTCCGCGGGTTCACCGGGCACCACACCGCGCCGGCGCGGCTGATCCCGAAGACGCACGTGAACGAGGTCGGGTCGTTCGCGGAGAGGATCGCGACCCGGTCGCCGGGCCGGACCCCGCGCGCCACGAGGGCCGCCGCGATGCGGGAGCTCAGCTCCCGCACCGCGGCGTACGAGCGGGACTCGCCGTCCGTCGTCAGGCACGGCCGGTCCGGGCCGAGGTCGGCCCCCTTGTCGAGGTAGTCGACGAGCCGCACGCGCAGCCTCCTCAGTCCTGGGCCGTGGTTCCTGGAGCGACACCACGCGAGGGTCTGCTCACATCCCCATCCCGCCGTCGACCGGCAGGCCGACGCCGTTGACGAACCGGGCGGCGTCCGACGCGAGGAAGACGACGGCGTCCGCCATGTCCGAGACCTCGCCGAGGCGGCCGGAGGGCGTGAGCCCGACGACCGCGGTGACGGCCTCCTGCGGGGAGGCGAAGAGGCCGATCTCGGCGACGTCGTTCGCCAGGCCCGCACCCATCGCCGTCGGCACGAGGCCCGGGTAGATGCAGTTGACCCGGACGCCGTACCCGAGCTTGCCGGACTCCATGGCCGCGACCCGGGTGAGCCGGTCGACGCCGGACTTCGTCGCCGAGTACACCGAGATGCCGGGGAAGGCGATCGTCGCCGCGACCGAGGCGACGTTGACGACGACGCCGCCGGCGCCGGCCGCACCGCCGGGCCGCATGGCGCGGAACGCGTGCTTGATGCCGAGCGCCGTGCCGAGCAGGTTCACCTCGAGCTGGCGGCGTGCGGCGTCGGCGTCCAGGTCGACGAGCAGGCTCGTGATCTCGATCCCGGCGTTGTTGACGAGGATGTCGAGGCCGCCCAGCCGGGCCACGGCCTCGGCGACCGCAGACTCCCAGTTCGCGTCGTCCGTCACGTCGAGGTGGACGAACGTGTGGCCCTCGCCGAGGCCCTCGGCGACCTTGGCGCCCGCCTCGTCCTGGACGTCGGCGACGGCGACGGTGGCACCCGCGGCGGCGAGGGCCTGCGCCATCCCCTCGCCGAGGCCCTGCGCGCCGCCGGTGACGAGCGCCCTGCGCCCGGTGAGATCGAGACCAGTCATGGGAGCTCCGTTGCTCTCGGTCGGGTGGTGGCGCCCATCACACCCGTCGTCCTGACACCGGTCAAGAGGTCTCTTGACATTCGTCCGGAGAAATCTTGACGACTGTCCAGATCGGACCAGGGCGCCTAGCATGAGCCGGGTGGGAGTGACCGAGGCGCCGCGGCGGCGCGCTGCGCGCCCCGTCGACAAGTTCGACGAGCGGCGCGCCCAGCTCGCCGAGTCCGCGTTGCAGACGCTCGGCACCCTCGGGTACGCCCGGACGAGCCTGCGCGAGATCGCGAACAACTCCCCGTTCACCCACGGCGTCGTGCACTACTACTTCCAGGACAAGCTCGAGCTCGTCGTCTACAGCGTCCGGTACTACAAGGCCCGCTGCGTGACCCGGTACGACGGCGTCGTCGCCGACTCGACGTCGGCCGCCGAGCTCGTCGACCGGTTCGCCGACCGGCTCGCGGAGACGATCCGCGACGAGGCCCCGATGCACCGGCTCTGGTACGACCTGCGCACCCAGAGCATGTTCGAGCCGTCGTTGCGCGAGGCCGTCACGCAGATCGACGCGACCCTGCAGGACATGATCTGGCGGGTCGTCAGCCGGTACGCCGAGCTCGCCGGCCGGACGCCGTCGCTCCCGTCGGCGGTCGCCTACGGGATGCTCGACGGGCTCTTCCAGCAGGCGCTGCTCGCGTTCGGGGACGAGCCCGAGCCGACCCTGGCGGCGCTCGTGGCCCAGGTGCACGACGTCATGCCGACGTTCCTCGGCGGTGCCGCCCGGCCGTAGGGCCGCGGCCGTGAGGATTCCGTAAGGACCTCGACCGGCACGCACGGGGCCCGCCGCTCCTAGCGTGGGTCCGTGCGCATCGTGGTCACCGGCGGCAACGGCTTCATCGGCACCCACGTCGTGCGGGCCGCGACCGACGCGGGCCACGACGTCCGCGTCGTCGACCTGGCGGCGCCGCACACGGCCGACGCCCTCGACGTCCGTGACACAGCCGCCATGGACGCCGCTCTCCGCGGGGCTGCGGTCGTGGTCCACCTCGCCGCCAAGGTCGGGCTGGAACGCTCGTTCGCCGACGCGCCGGAGTACGTCTCGCACAACGACCACGGGACGGCGGTCGTGCTCGCGGCGGCCGACCGCGCCGGCGTCGGGCGGGTCGTGCTCGCGAGCTCGATGGTCGTCTACGGCGAGGGACTGGGGGCGTGCGCCGAGCACGGCGCCGTCCGGCCCGGACCGCGCCGGGTCGAGGACCTCGGTGCCGGCCGGTTCGAACCGCCCTGCCCGGCCTGCGGCTCGGCGCTGGCCCCGGCGCTCGTCGACGAGGGTGCAGCGCTCGACCCGCGCAACGTGTACGCCGCGACGAAGGTCGCGCAGGAGCACCTGCTCTCGGCGTGGGCCCGGCAGACGGGCGGCACCGGCGCGGCGATGCGGTTCCACAACGTCTACGGACCGGGTGCCCCGCGGGACAACCCCTACTCCGGGGTCGCGTCGATCTTCCTGAGCGCGGTGCTCGCCGGGCGGCCGCCGCAGGTCACCGAGGACGGCGGGCAGCGGCGGGACTTCGTGCACGTCCGGGACGTCGCGCGGGCGTGCGTCGCGGCGGTCGCTCCGGGCGGGGGCGACGTCCCTGCGGGATCGGTGGCCGCCTACAACGTCGCGAGCGGCCGACCGAGGACCGTCCTCGAGCTCGCGACCGCGCTCGCCGCGGCCGGCGGCGGACCGGCGCCCGTCGTCACGGGTACCGGGCGGCTCGGCGACGTCCGGCACATCACCGCCTCCGCGGCGAGGGCTGCCGCAGAGCTCGGCTGGACGGCAGGGGAGGACTTCACGGCCGGCGTCGCCGAGCTCTTCACCGAGGCGCAGACGCTCGCCGGCGCCGCACGGCCCTGACGACCACCCAGCCGGCGGTCGCCGCGAGCACCAGCGCGAGCAGTGCTGCGAGGTTGGTTGCGTAGTCGAGCGGGGCGACGCTCGGGTTGTCGGCGGGGCGCCTCCCGAGCACCTGGACGGCGACCAGCGGCGCCGCGACGAGCACGATCGACCCGGCGACGACGAGCGCGACGGCCAGCGGGGCCCGCGCCGCCGCCGGCACGAACCGGGCGGCGAGCCAGCCGGCGGCGACGACCGCCGGCGCGAGCAGCGCGTCGTGGACGACGATCGGCAGGACCACGAACGTGACCACGGACAGCACGTCGGTGGCCCGGCCGCCGGAGAGCACGAGCCACGCGCCGTACCCGGCGAGGCCGACGCCGAGCGCTCCCGCAGCCGGCCGCAGCCGGGCCACGAGCGCGGCGGACGCGAGCGGGCCGGTCATCGGGCCGTCTCGATCCGGCTGAGCCACTTGGTCTGCTGCACGCCCGGCCTGTTCGGCGCGATGAGCCGCAGCGGGAAGCCGTGGTCGAGCGCGAGGGTCTCGCCGTTCGCGCGCAGGGCGAGCAGCGTCTGCGGGTCGAGCGCCTGGTCGGCGGTGAGCGTGCTCCGGCCGTACAGCCCCTTGGCCTCCAACGACGTGACGAGCACCCCGGCCGCCGGGTCGAGCCCGGTGAGCGCGAGGACGTCGGCCAGCCGGACGCCGTCCCACCGCACCGTCGCGCTCCAGCCCTCGACGCACGCGATGGGCAGCGACACCGACTGCTGCGGAAGGGCTGCGAGCTCGTCGAGGGAGAACGCGCGGGCGGCAGGGCCGGCGACGAGCAGCCGCCACTGCGGGGATGTCGCGAACGCGGCGACCCCCGCGGAGCGCGCCGTCTTGTTCACCGGGAAGCCCTGCGGGCCGGTCGTCGGCCGGCGCGGGGCGAGCAGCGCGAACCGGGAGAGCCCCGGCACGGTCTGCCCGATCGTCACGAGCGTCACGGCGCCGACCGCGGCGCCGGTCGACACGAGCAGGCCGCGACGGGTCAGGGCGCCGTCCACGGCGTCGGGCGTGCCGTCGGGCGTGCCGGCGTCCGTGGTCCGGGTCCGCCAGGCCTCGGCGATGACCGGGGCCTTCACCGCGAGGTGCAGCAGCACCGAGCCGACGAGCACCCACGCCACGGCGTAGTGCGCGCTCGGGAAGAAGAAGCCCCACGGGTAGAGCTGGGCCACGTTGAGCAGCCCGGTGACGACCTCGAAGAGCATCGCGCCGACCAGCCCGGCGACCGAGAGCCGTTCCAGCGCATGGGGAAGGGAGCGCACCGGCGGCCACTCGAGCAGCCGCGGGAACACGCTGAACAGCTTGACGAGCACGAGCGGCACGCAGGCGATCCCGCTCGCGACGTGCAGCCCCTGCGTGACCCGGTACCCCCACGCGGGCCGCGGCGGGATCGGGAGCCAGCCGACCGGGTGCTGGTGCAGGTGGCTCAGCAGCCCGGTGAGGAAGCAGACGAGCACCGCCACCCCGAGCCAGGCGCCGACGCGCACGGTGACACGCGGATCCCGCAGCGGGCTGGTGATCTCGGGCGGCCGGACCTTGGCGAGCAGCGACATGAGGTCGACCGTAGGCGCGGACCGGCGTGGACGACCCCGTCCGAGTCCTTACGGAAGTCGTACGTCTGCCCTCGGACCGGTCCGCGGCCTCCCGGCCCTGACACATTGGGGGACATGGGGATCCGGTCGGCGCGTGCCGGCGTGACGACCGACCTGCCGGTCGCCGCCGGCGGCCTCGTCGCGCTCGTGACCCTCCTCGTCGCCGCGCAGCACCCGGCGGTGCGCGGGGTGCGGCAGCTCGTCGTCGTCCTGCTCATGTTCGTCGTCTTCGCGCCCGCCGCGCGTGCGGTCGACCGGGTCGGCGAGCCGCTCGGGGTGCGGCTCGCCGTGCTCGGCGGGGCGCTGCTCCAGCTCGTCGCGCTGCGGGTGCGGCCGTGGTCGACGGACGACTACCTGCGCTACGCGTGGGACGGCCGGGTGCAGGCGGCGGGCGTCGACCCGTACCGCTACGTGCCCGGGGCGCCGGAGCTCGCCGCGCTGCGGGACGCCTGGCTGTTCCCGGACGGCGTGACGCCGCGGCTCAACCACCCCGGCGTCCGGACGATCTACCCACCGGTCGCCCAGGCCTGGTTCTGGCTCGTCCACACGCTGTCGGGCGGGCGCGGCGAGGGCCTCCAGCTCCAGGTCGGGTCGGCGCTCGTGGCCGTCGCGACGTCGGTGGCGGTCGTCGTCGTCCTGCGCCGTGCCGGCCGGCCGGCGCAGCGGGTCGTTTGGTGGGCGTGGTGCCCGACGGTCGTGCTCGAGGCGGGGGGCAACGCGCACGTCGACGTCGTCGCAGCGTTCCTCGTCGTCGTGGCGCTCGGGCTGCTCGTGGAACGGCGGTGGGTGCCGGCAGGCGTCGCGCTCGGGCTCGCGGTCGCGACCAAGCTGCTGCCGGCGCTCGTCGCCGTCGCGGTGCCGCCGCGCCGCTCGCTGCGCGTCGGAGCGGCCGCGGCCCTCGCGGTCGTGCTCGTCTACCTGCCGCACGTGCTCGCGCTCGGCGCGGACGTCACCGGCTTCCTCGGCGGCTACCTCGAGGAGGAGTCCCGGGACCGGTACGACCTGCTGCGGCCGCTGCTCCCCGACGCGGTCGTCGCGCCGGTCGCCGTCGCGCTGCTCGCGGCCACCGCGCTGCTGCTGTGGCGCGACGCCGGACGGCGCGAGGCCGCCGGGCTGCCGGCGCAGCCGTGGTCGGGCGCTGCGGTCATGGTCGGCGTGACGTTCCTCGTGCTCACGCCTCCCTACCCCTGGTACGCGCTGCTCCTCGTGCCCCTCGTGGCGCTCGGCGCACCCCGGGTCTGGCTCGTCGTCCCGGTGGCGGTCTACCCCGTCTACGCGGCGGCCGCGCTCGGCCACGCGTACTTCGGGACCCGGGTCGTCGGCTACGGGATCGCGACGCTCGTGCTCCTCGGGGCCGCGGCCCGCGCACGCCGTTCGACTTCCGTAAGGGTTGCGGCACCAGGGGATTCCTAAGGTCGGGAGGGTGCCAGCCACCGTTCCCGCCGCCCTCGCGGACGTCGTCCTGCCCTGCCTCGACGAGGCCGCCGCCCTGCCCCGCGTGCTCGCGGGCCTGCCGCCGGGCTGGCGGGCCGTCGTCGTCGACAACGGCTCGACCGACGGCAGCGCCCGGGTCGCCGCCGACCTCGGCGCGCACGTCGTCGTCGAACCCCGCCGCGGCTTCGGCGCGGCCTGCGCCGCCGGGCTGCTCGCCGCGACCGCACCGGTCGTCGCGTTCTGCGACGCCGACGGTTCGCTCGACCTGGGCGCCCTGCCCGACGTCGCGGCCCTCGTGCTCGCCGGCGAGGCCGACCTCGTGCTCGGGCGCCGCCGTCCGACGACCCGCGGCGCCTGGCCGGTGCACGCCCGGCTCGCGAACCGGGTGCTCGCCCGCGAGCTGCGGCGCCGGTGCGGCACGCCCCTGCGCGACCTCGGGCCGATGCGCGTGGCCCGCCGGGAACCGTTGCTGGCGCTGCGGATCGAGGACCGCCGGTTCGGCTACCCGCTCGAGATGGTGCTGCGCGCGGCCGCGCAGGGCTGGCGGATCCGCGAGGTCGACGTCGCGTACCACCCGCGCACCGGGCGGTCCAAGGTGACGGGCACCGTCCGCGGGACCGTCGCCGCGGTCGCCGACATGCGTCGCGCACTCGCCGGGACGCCTGCGTGAGCGGCCTGACGATCCTCGTGCTCGCGAAGTCCCCGGAGCCGGGCCGCAGCAAGACCCGCCTCGCGCCGGCCTACGGCTTCGAGGGGGCCGCGGCGCTCGCGGCGGCGGCGCTCGCCGACACACTCGATGCCGTCGCGGCGGCACCGGCGGCGCGCCGGGTGCTCGTGCTCGACGGGGAGGTCGTCCCGCCGGTGCCCGCCGGGTTCGTCGTCGTGCGCCAGCGGGGACGCACCCACGGCGACCGGATCGCGGCCGCGCTGGCGGCCGAGCCCGGCCCGGCACTGCTCATCGGCATGGACACCCCGCAGGTCACCCCTGCCCTGCTCACCGTCGACCTCGCCGAACCCGGCGTCGATGCCTGGCTCGGGCCGGCGGCCGACGGCGGCTGGTGGGCCCTCGGGCTGCGGCATCCCGGGCGGGACGCCCGATCGGTGCTCGCCGGCGTCCCGATGTCGACCGCGCTCACCGGGCAGGTGCAGCGGGAGCGGCTCGTGGCCGCCGGGCTCGCGCCGCGGGCGCTGCCTGCGCTGCGCGACGTCGACGAGCCGGACGACGCGCTCGCGGTGGCAGCCCTGGCTCCGGGGACCCGGTTCGGCCGGCTCGTGCAGGAGCTGTCGTCGGCCTGTGCGCCGGCCCCGGTGGGTGCGGCGTGACGGAGGTGCTCGTCGCGGACGTCGGGCCGGACGCCGGCCCGGACGTCTTCGAGACCGTGCTGCGGGCCGGGCGACCGGTGCGGGTCGTCCATGGCTGCGGCGCCGTGCAGCACCACGACGTGCCGCGCTGGCTCGCCGATGCCGACCCGGTCGACCGCCGCGTGCTCGCCCGCTGCACCGGCCCGATCGTCGACCTGGGCTGCGGGCCCGGTCGGCTCGTGGCCAGGCTCGTGGCGGACGGAATCCCCGCGCTCGGGGTCGACGTCTCGCCCGTGGCCGTCGGCATGACCCGGGCCCGCGGCGCGGCCGCCCTGCGAGGTGACGTCCTCGGGCCGCTGCCCGGCGAGGGGCTGTGGAGCCACGCGCTGCTCATGGACGGCAACATCGGGATCGGCGGCGACCCGGTGCGGCTGCTCCGCCGGGTGCGGCGGCTGCTCGCGCCGGGCGGGGCCGCCGTCGTCGAGGCGTCTCCGCACGACGTCGACCGGCGCGGGCCGGTGCGTCTGCAGGCGCACGGGTGCGGCCCCGACCCCGGGGGAGCGGTCGCGGGCCCGTTCCCGTGGGCCGAGGTCGGTGTGACCGCCCTGCTCGCCCTCGCCGCGGCGACGAGGTGGTGCTCGGCCGAGCACTGGGCGGACGGCGGCCGCCGTTTCGTGCGGCTGACGGCCCCCGGCAGACGCCCGCGCTCACGACCGAGCCGCGGGTGACCGCGTCACCCTGCCGCGGGAGCCCGGCCGAGCGTGTAGCGGACCTGCTGCGTCAGCGCCGCGTCGCCGTCACGGGTGCGGACGCCGTCCAGGATCGCCGCGGCCTGCTCCCGCAGCCCTGCCCCGGCGTCCGCCGGGACCTGGTCCCACATGGCCCGCTGGCCGTGCGACTGCGACCACGTCACCCAGGCGTCGACGTCCGCGAACCGGACGACGACGTCGGCGTGCGTCGTCGTGACGCCCGTGAGGCCGGCGCCGGCGAGCAGGCCCTCGACGCCTGCGTCGCTCGCGAACGGCCCGGACTCCCCGCTCGTGCGGGCGTCGAGCATCATCGGCGGCAGGTACGGCGTGAAGAGGTCGTCGAGACGGCGCCACGCGTCGTCCCGCCCGGCGAAGGTCGAGATGCCGAGCCGGCCGCCCGGCCGCAGCAGCGCCGTCCACGCGGCGAGGGCCTCGGCGGGGCGCGGCAGGAAGAAGACGACGAGCGAGGCGACGACGACGTCCGCCTCGCCGGCCGGGAGCGAGGGGGCCGAGGCGTCCATGACGGACAGCTCGACGTTCGTCAGCCCGAGCTCCTCGACACGCTGCGCGGCGAGCTCGACCATCCGCGGTGACAGGTCCGCGCCGACGACCCGGCCGCCCGGCCCGACCGCCGTCGCGAGCGGCACGAGCGCCGCTCCGCGCCCGCACCCGAGGTCGACGACGCGCTCGCCCGGCTGCGGGGCGACCGCGGCGACGAGACCCTCCGCGATCGGTGCGAACCACGGGACGCCGACGCTCTCGTAGGTCTGCGCGACCCGGTCGAAGAGGGCGGCGACGCGGGCACTGGGGTTGGGCGGCGTGCTCGGGGGCCCGGGCTTCGGCGAGGTCATCCGCACAGGGTGCACCCTCCCGGGACGTTCCGGTACGGATCAGCCGAATCCCGTGCTCAGGCCGTGAGGAAGTCCGCGACGAGCCGGCCGAACGCGTCGGCGTGCTCGATCTGGGTCCAGTGCCCGCAGCGGCCGAACAGGTGCACCTGGCTGTCGTCGATCCACGCGTGCAGGGTCAGCGACGTGCTCGGCGGGATGACCTTGTCGTCGCGGCCGTGGACGAGCAGCGTCGGGTGCGTGATGGCCCGGACGTCCGCCTCGGGGTGCGCCATCGCGTCGACCCAGCGCTGCCGCGGGGCCGGGAACATCGCGGCGAACTTCTCCTGGACGCCCGGGCGGATGCTCGCCTCGTAGCGCATCCGGACGAGGTCGTCGGTGACGAGCGCCGGGTCGTACGCGAACGTCTCGCGCATGAGGGTGCCCATCGTCCCGGGCGACGGCTCGTACCCCCAGACGGCGTCGAGCCCGGCCGTGAGCTCGAACGGCACCCCGACGCTGCCCATGAGGACGAGCCGGTCGACCCGCTCCGGGTGCGAGATCGCCAGCGCGAGGGCCATCGAGCCGCCGAACGAGTTGCCGACGACCGAGACCTTCCCGACGCCGACCGCGTCGAGGAACGCGACGATCTGCTCGAGCCAGGCCTTGCGGGTGTACTCGACGTCGTCCGGCACCTCGGTGAACCCGAAGCCGGCGAGGTCGGGCGCGAGGATCCGGAACCGCGGGGACAGGTGCTGGATCGTCAGCCGCCAGTTCGCGAACGCGCTCACCCCCGGCCCGGAGCCGTGGAGCAGCAGGAGCGGCGGCCCGTCACCGACGTCGTGGTAGTTCGTCCGCAGCCTGCCGGTGACGACGGACCGGCCGATCTCGGGGTTCGGCTGCATGGGCGTTCCTCTCGTGCGGGTGCACCGGCGGCCCCAGTGTCGGGGTGCGCGGGACGGCGGTCGGCGACCGTTCCGCGCCGCCGAACCGGGACGTCGGCCGGCCGGTCACCGGACCGCCGCGAACCCGTCGCCCGCAGGGCCCCCGAACGGCGCGGGCGCGCGTACTCTGGAGGTAGCGCTGCACGGCGTCCGGGGCTCCCAACCGTGAGCCCGACCTGCCGGCGGCGCGACGAGAGGTGGTCCCACGTGGATCCCGTGGTAGCACCCGGCCAGAGGCACCAGTACCTGACGACCTCCCAGTACCAGCTCGACGAGCGGCAGCTCCTCCTGCGCGGCGGCGCCCGTGACGGCCTGCGGTGGCACGCGACCGTGGCCGTCGGCCAGCGCGTGTTCTGCGGCGAGGGCGAGTGGGCCGTCGACGGCCTGTACGTCGTCACGGCCGAAGAGGTCGACGACGCGGACGGCGTCCACCGCAACGTGGCGGTCCCCGCCTTCGCCTAGCGCGGCCCGGGCACGCACCACCACGACAGCCCGACAGCACGACAGCCTGACCGTCGCCGGCACCCGTCGGGTGCGACCGGCCGACGTCCTCTGCGGCACGGCCGCAGCCCGCACGACCCGCGCACGTCAGCAGACGAGGCACCCCGTGAACATCACCCCGCTCGACACCTCCCCTGATGCCCTCTTCACCATGACCGGCGGCGTCGGCGCCGACGAGGTCCCGGCCCTGCGCCGCGCGCTCGTGAGCGCCGTCGAGCGCATGCCGTCGCCGGTGATCGTCGACGCCCGTGGCGTCACCGCGTTCCCCGACGTCGCCATGGAGGCGCTCGTCTCCGCCCGGTCGCGGGCCAAGTTCCTCCGCAAGGTGCTCGTCGTCGTCGACGGCGACGCGGACGGTGCCGCCGGTGGCGTCGTGCACGCCGCCCTCGTCCGGACCGGCGTGGTCTTCCGGATCCCGGTCTTCGCCGACGAGGAGACGGCGCGCGCCGTCCTCGCCGCCGAGGTCAGCCGGCGCGAGCACCTCAGCCTCGCCGCCCCGCGCGCCGAGGCCGACGGTCACCACGAGTCGGCCGAGCTCAACCTCGCGAACCCGCACCGGCAGGTCGTCGCCTGAGCTGATCCGCGGTCGTCGACCGGATCCGGGGTCCGCACCCGGGAACGGGTCGACGACCGGGGATCACGGCGTGGCGGACGCCGCGAGCAGGCGCAGCCCGATCTGGCGGGCCGCCCGGGCCACCTCGGCGCCGCGCACCACGTGGAACGGGACCGGCAGCACCGCGAGCTGCTCGGCGTACCAGACCGGGTTGCTCGTGCTGCCGACGAGGCGCGTCGTGCCCTCGTCCCCGGGCTCGACCCGGCCGAGCGTCGGGGGCAGCCGGCCGACGACGTCGGCGAACGCCGCGTCGATGACGACCTCGACCTCGTGCTCCCACCCGGAGGCGAGGTTCTCCTCGAGCAGGCGCACCGGGTCGAGGTCCGCCGGCGGAACGAACGTCCGTTCCAGCACCTCGACGGCGCGCACCCGGTCCACCCGGTAGGCGCGGACGGCGTCCGAGGCGTGCGCGTGGCACAGCAGGTACCAGCGGCCGTGCCGGACGACGACGGCCCACGGGTCGGCGTCCGTCGACCACTCGGTACCGGCGCCCGACCGGTAGGTGACCCGGACGACGCGCTGCTCCTCGCAGGCCTGCACGAGGGTGCCCGTCGTCGCGGCGTCCGGCCGGACGGCCGCGCGGTCGGGGGCGGCGGCGGTGATCCGCCGGACCGCCTCGGCCTGGGCGGCGACCGGCCCGGGCATCGCCCGCATGAGCTTGCCGAGCGCGCTGCCGACGGGGTCGGTCGGGTCAGCCGCGTCGTGGTGCCCGTCGAGCACCGCCATGACGATGCCGAGCGCCTCGCCGGCGGTGAAGAGCAACGGCGGCAGCCGGACGCCGCGACCCACCCGGTAGCCGCCGTAGCGGCCCCGCGAGGCGTCGATCGGGATGCCCGCCTCGCGCAGGATCCCGACGTACCGGCGGGCGGCGCGGTCGGAGACGCCCAGCTTCTCCGCGAGCCGGTCCGCCGTGATGCCCGGCGTGTTCTGGATGAGCTCGAGGGCCAGCAGTGCCCGAGATGTCGGGTTCGCGGCCTCGGATTCCACGGGTCGAGCCTAATCCGGAACCGTAACGTCCGGTATCTCTTCTAGCGTCGGTCCGGTGACAGAGACCACGGGCGCGCCCCGGACCACCCTGAGCACGACGATCCACGAGCCGGACATGACGGCCGGCGAGGTCGAGATGATCCTGTTCGCCCTCGAGCGCTCCCGCGCCCAGTTCGCCTGGAAGGCCGGCGGTCTCGACGCCGCGGGGCTGGCCCGCTCGTGCCCGCCGTCGGCACTGACCCTCGGCGGTCTGCTCAAGCACCTCGCTCTCGTCGAGGACCTCTGCCGGCACCGGATCACCGGGGAGCCGCCCGGGCACCCCTGGGACGGTCTCGACCGGGACGCGCTCGGCCCCGAGTGGCCGTTCACGTCGGCCGCCGACGACTCCCCGGCCGAGCTGTACGCGCTGTGGCAGGGTGCCACCGAGAGGATGAGCGGCGTGCTCGCGACCGTGCTCGCCGACGGCGGGCTGGACCGGCCGCTGGCCTGGACGTCGGCCGACGGCCGGACGCCGAACCTGCGTCGCCTGCTCACCGACCTGCACGACGAGTACGCCCGGCACGTCGGCCACGCGGACCTGCTCCGCGAGGCGGTCGACGGGCTCGTCGGAGAGGACCCGCCCCAGCCGTGACGCCCTCCGACGACGGGCCGGTCGACGCCGACCGGCTGCGCGTCGTCCCCGCGAACGAGGCCTCCTGCGACGACCTCGACGCGATCTTCGGGACGACGGACGCCGGCCACTGCCGCTGCCAGCGCTTCAAGGTGCGCGGCTGGATGTGGCGCGACACCACGCTGCCCGAGCGGCGTGACGCGCAGCGCGACCAGACCGGCTGCGACGACCCGGACGCCCCGTCGACGAGCGGCCTCGTCGCCTACCTCGACGGCGAGCCGGTCGGGTGGGTCGCCGTCGAGCCGCGGACGGCGTACCCGAACCTGCTCGGCCGGCGGACCGTGTGGACCGGCCGTCAGGAGCGCAGGGACGACGACGGCGTCTGGGCGGTGACGTGCTTCGTCGTCCGCAAGGGGTACCGCGGCCGCGGCCTCACCTACCCGCTGGCCCGGGCGGCCCTGGAGCACGCCCGGGCCTGCGGCGCCCGGGCCGTCGAGGGGTACGGCATCATCACGCCGCCCGGCCGGGAGATCACCTGGGGCGAGGTGCACGTCGGCGCGGTCCAGGTCTTCGAGGAGGCCGGGTTCGCGCCGGTGAGCCGGCCGAGCGTGCGCCGCGTCGTCCTGCGGGCGGACCTGGACGGCACGGACCACGGCGTGCCGGAGGACTGACCGGTCAGGCCCGGAAGCCGTTCTTGCTCACGAAGAGCGCGGCCTGGGTGCGGTCGGAGGCGCCGATCTGGCGGTAGATGTCGGTGAGGTAGGTCTTCACCGTCGCCTCGGTGATGCCCAGCCGGACGGCGATCGCCCGGTTCGTCATGCCGGTCCCGAGCAGCTCGAGCACCTCGCGCTCGCGCGGGGTCAGCGAGGCCCCGGGCTTCTCGACGCGGTCCTGGTCGATGAAGGACCGCGCGGCCCTCGGGTCGATCGGGGACTCGCCGCGGGCGACGGAGCGGATCGCCCGGACCAGCTCGTCGGGCTGGGCGTCCTTGAGGCAGTAGCCGAGCGCGCCGGCCTCGATCGCGGACCGCACCCGGTCGCCGTCCGAGAAGCTCGTGAGCACGAGCACGCGCGCCCCGGGGTCGGCCTCGACGATCCGCCGGGTCGCCTCGATGCCGTCGACGTTCGGCATGACGAGGTCCATGAGGATGACGTCCGGCGCCAGCGCCGCCGCCGCGTCCACGCCCTCGGCGCCGTCCGCGGCCTCACCGACCACCTCGACGCCCTCGTAGCCCGACAGCAGCCGGGTCAGGCCCTTGCGCACGACCGCGTGGTCGTCGCAGAGGAGGAGCCGGACCGTGCCGTCGGAGGTCATGCCCGCCAGTGTCCCGGTCCGGGGCCGCGGGGGACAGGGCCGACGGGACGGCGATGACCCCCGCGCAGGTCGTAGGACTGATGTCCAAGAGCGCCACCCACCCCCCGCGTGCAAACCTGCGAGGTCAGGCCAGGAACAAGACCCCCCGAGGAGCCAGGATGACGGCGAACGTCGCTGGCCGGAGCACCGTTCGACCGTTGCTGCGCAGGAGCGCGGCCGCCCTCTCGTGCGCCGGTCTCGTCATGACGGGCTCCGCGCTGTCCGCGTCCGCGGCCACCGGCACCTCCGGCAGCACCGACCTCGGCCCGTCGTCCGAGTCCCGGGTGCTCGTCGTCGAGAAGAACCCGGCCTCCTACGCCGCCGAGAACCTCGTCGTCTCGCTCGGCGGCCGGGTCAGGAAGCAGCTGCCCGCGCAGGGCGGCTTCGAGGCCCGGCTGCCGGCCGGCACCCTGATCCCGGTGCGGCAGTCCCCGCTCGTGCTCCGCACCGAGCGGCTCGAGCAGGACGCCGTCACCGGCGTCAGCGCCTGCCCGGCGACCGACCCCTCGTGCTTCGACGCGCTCCCCGAGACCGAGATCTGGCAGCAGGCGATCGGCCTCGACCAGGTGCCCAACAAGAACCGTGGCGGCGGCGTCACCGTCGCGGTCCTCGACACCGGGGTCACGCCGTCCGCGGACCTCGGCGAGCGGCTCGTCGCCCGGGTCGACCTCACCGCCGAGCACGACGGCCTCGACCACTTCGGGCATGGCACGCACATGATCGGTCTCGTCGCCGGTGACGGCGCGCAGTCCCTCGAGCGGTACAGCGGTGCGGCCGAGCAGGCCGACGTCGTGTCGGTCAAGGTCGCGGGCTGGGACGGCGCGACCGACGTCTCGACGATCGTCGCCGGCCTGCACTGGGTCGTCGCGCACCGCGACACGTACGGCATCCGCGTCGTCAACCTCTCCTACGGCACCGACGCGGCCGGCCCCACGGGCGCCGACCCGCTCGCCGCCGCCGTCGAGCAGGCCTGGCGGGCCGGGATCGTCGTCGTCATGTCGGCGGGCAACGCCGGCGCGGCCTCCTCGATCACCAAGCCCGGCGACGACCCGTTCGCCATCACCGTCGGCGCGGCCGACATCGCGGGCACGGCGCAGCCGGCGGACGACGTCGTCGCGGCGTTCTCGAGCCGCGGCCCGACGGGCGACGGCGCGGACAAGCCCGACGTCCTGGCCCCCGGCGTCGCCCTCGTCGGCCTGCGCGCCCCCGGCAGCACCATCGACACGTTCCGCCCGGCGGCCCGGGTCGGCGCCGACTACTTCCGCGGCGCGGGCACCTCGCAGGCGTCGGCGATCGTCGCCGGCGTCGTCGCCCGGATGGTCGCCGCGAACCCGGCGCTCACCCCGGACCAGGTCAAGGGTGTCCTCCTCGCGACCACCGACCGGACCCTCGCCGGTGCGGTCGGCGGCGGCGCGGGGCTCGTCGACGCCGCGCAGGCGGTCGCGCTCGCGACGTCCGCCGGGCCGCTGCCCGCCGCGAACGGCGCGGCCGTGGCGTCGACCGGGACCGGGCCGCTCGAGGCGACCCGGGGCACCCACCCGGTGTTCGCCGACCTCGACGGCGACGGCGTCCCGACCCTGCTCACCGGTGAGGTCGACGCGCTCGGCACCCCGTGGACGGCGTCCGCCGTGACGACGCCGTGGAGCCCGGCGACCTGGGCCGCGAGCCCGTGGTCGGCGGCGACCGCGGAGATCGCCGGCTCGGCCCCGGCGCCGGCCTGGACCGGCCCGCGGGTCCCGCAGCTCACGTGGGAGCCCGACTACTACGGCGCCCCCGGCTGGCTCGAGGCCGGCTGGGACGGTCGCTACTGGGGCGGTCGCTACTGGGGCGGTCGCTACTGGGGCACGGGGATGTGGCAGTAGGTGACCCCACCCTCCGCCCCGTCGACCGGGATCCCGCCCGCCGCGCGCGTGTTCATCGCCGCGGTGTCGGTGCTCGGCGTGCTCGCGGTCGCCCTCGCGGTGACCCGGGCCGGTGACCTGACGTCCGGCGACCTCCTCGCCCTCGTCGTGGTCGCCGCGGCGGTCGTGGTCGCGGACCGGTTCACCTTCCAGCTCCCGCACGGCGACGAGACCGAGCACGTCATGCTCTCGGACGCCGTGTGGACGACGGCGCTGCTGCTCACGGTGCCCGGCGTACCGACGCTCGGCGCCGTGCTCGGCACCGCCGCGTGGCAGGTCGCCGCGCGGTGGCCGCTGCGCAAGATCGCCTTCAACGTCGGGCAGGTCGCCATCGCCCTGACCGTCGCGGAGGCCGTCTTCGGTCTCGGCGGGACCGGCCGGGACCCGCTCGACCCGGTCACGTGGGCGATCGGTGCCGGCGCGATGGCCCTCGCGTCGATCCTCAACGTCGGGCTCGTCGGCGTCGTCATCTCGCTCGTCCAGGCCGAGCCGCTGCGCGTCGTCCTCTTCGGCCCGTGGCGGCTGACGAACATCCAGTGGGTCGGCAACGTCTCCGTCGGCCTCCTCGCCGCGGTGCTCTGGAACGTCAGCCCGTACGGCGTCGTCCTGCTCGCGCTGCCGATCGTGCTGCTCTCGCTCGCCTACCGGGACTGGGTGCGCAGCACCATCGAGGCGAACCAGATGGAGCAGATGATGAAGGGGGCCGAGGCGATCGCGCGGGAGCGCGCCTTCGAGGCCAGGCTCCCCGTCGGCGAGGGCGGCGGCCGGCTGCCGGAGCTCGCCGTCGCGCTCAACCACATGCTCGACCAGCTCGAGATCGCGCTCCACCGGCAGCGGCAGCTCATGGCGGACGTCGCCGGCCGGCTGCGCCGCCCGATCGGGGCGATCTCGAGCGCGGTCGACCGCCGCCAGCAGAACGGCGCCGCCCACAACGGCGCCGCACCCGGCGCCGCGATCAGCGAGGAGACCCGCGCCGACCTGCGGCTCGTCAGCCGGATCCTCGACGACATGGCCGACATCGGGCGCTCCCAGACCCCGGGCTACGTCGACCGCAAGGACGTCCCCCTTGCCGAGCTCGTCGCGAACGTCGCGACGAAGGCCGAGCCGTTCCTCGGCGAGCGGCTGCACGCCGCCGCCCCGGCGACGGCAACCGTCGCGGCGCTCGACCGGGACCGGATGGAGGAGGCGCTGCTGCGCCTGCTCCAGAACACCGCCGACCACGGCTCGGGGGCGCGCCCGGTGAACTTCCGCGCCGTCGAGGAGGACCGGTCGATCCTCTTCGAGGTCGTCGACGAGGGTGGCGGGGTCCCGGCCGGCCACGAGGAGATCATCTTCGAGCCCTTCTACCGGGCGGACGCGCGCCGGGACGGCGGCGGCCTCGGGCTCGCCCTCGTGCGGACCGTCGCCGAGGCGCACGGCGGTTCCGCGGGGATCGTCAACCGGCCCGGCGCCGGCGTGACCTTCTGGGTGCGGGTCCCGCGATGAGGCTGCCCGGCTTCGTCGGGGGCCGGCCCACCGGGCGCGCACTGGCCGCCGTCCAGTTCGTCATCTCCGCCTCCGCGCTCCTGCTCGTCATCACGACGGCCGGGCTGTTCGTCCTGCAGCAGGTGGCCCGCGAGGAGGCGCTGCGCGACGCGACCGAGCTGACCCGGGTCGTCACCGACGTCGCGATCCGGCCGGGCGTCGACCGCTCGCTCCTCACCGGTGACCCGGCGGCGCTCGCCCGGCTCGACGCGGCCAAGGGGGCCGTCCTCGGCGACGTCATCGTCCGGATCAAGCTGTGGTCGCCCGACGGGCGGATCGTCTGGTCCGACGAGAGCCGGCTCATCGGGACGGCGCCCGGGGCGTCGTCCGACATCGTCGAGGTCGCGCGGACGGGCGTCGCGGACGCCGAGTTCGCCGACCCGACCGCCGACGAGCACACCTTCGAGCAGGGGCAGGGTGAGCTCCTCGAGGTGTACGTCCCGGTCGTCGCCGCGGACGGCACCCGGCTCGTCGCCGAGACGTACCAGACGAGCGACCGGGTCGCCGCCGCCACGCACGCCATCTGGTGGTCGTACCTGCCGGTCCTGCTCATCGCCCTCATCGCGCTCGCGCTCGCCCAGCTCCCCCTCGCGCTGTGGTGGGGGCGCCGGTCCCGGGCCGAGGCCGAGGAGCGCGTCGAGCTGCTCGCCCGCGCCGAGCTCGCCCGCCAGGACGAGCGGAGCCGGATCGCGTCCGACCTCCACGACACCGTGGTCCAGGACCTCGCCGGGATGGCCTTCGACCTCGCCGCGACCGCGAGCAGCGTGCACCGCCGCTCGACGGACGAGCTCGCGACGACGCTGCGCGAGGGGGCGGAGACCTCGCGCTCGAGCATCGCCCAGCTCCGCGCGCTGCTGCTCAAGCTGCACCCCGGGGACGCCCCGCCGATCGACCTCGCCCGGGAGCTGCCCGAGCTCGCCGCCGACCTCAAGGGCCGCGGCGTCCGGGTGGACGTCGACGTCGACCCGGTGAGCCTCGACCACGACCTGCGGGCGCTGCTGTTCCGCGCCGCGCAGGAGGGCGTCCGCAACGTGGCCCGGCACGCGGCCGCGACCCGGGCGACGATCTCGCTCACCGCGCGGGACGGCGTCGCGACGCTGCTCATCGAGGACGACGGCCAGGGCATGTCCTCGCGCGACCTCGTCAAGCAGCGGGCCGCCGGGCACGTCGGGCTCACGCTGCTCGCGGACCGGGTGCGGGCGCAGCAGGGCGAGCTGACGATCTCGTCCGAGCCCGGGCGCGGCACCCGGCTCGTCGTGTGGCTGCCGCTCGAGGTCCGCAAGGCCGGCTGAGCTCGGCGCCGCGTCGAGCAGTGCCCGCCGGTCAGGGCTGCTGCGCCGCCAGGCCGGGGACCGGCTTGCCGTCGAGCCGCTCGAGGAGGCGGACGACGACCTCGGCACCGGCCTCCTTGCCGATGGCCTTCCGCACGGGCGCGGCGACGGGCAGCTTGTGCCGCCCGTCGCCGAGCGCCATGAAGGAGCTGCGGAAGGGCTCGCCGTCGACGGTGCCGGAGACCTTGACGAGCCCGCGGGTGCCGAAGAACTCGGCCGACCCCGGCATGACGACGTAGGTGTGGCCGCCGGGGGCGGCGGACCTCTCCAGGATGGCGCGGAAGGTGTGGTCCATACGGGTGGGACCCGCTGCCGGGCGCGGACTCATCGCACCATGGTGCGTCACCCGCCGTCGTCCGTCAGCCGTCGTGCCGCACCGGCATGAGGATGCTCAGGGCGCCCGGCCGGCCCGGGCTCGTCAGGGCGAGCGGCGTGTGCGCGTCGTCGACCCCGAGGACGAGCTGGTCGCCGTCGAGGGCCTCGACCGCCTCGAGGAGGAACTTGCGGTTCACCGCGACGCCGTGGGCGGCGTCCTCGGGGGCGAGCCACACGAGCCCGTCGCCGGACACCTGGAAGGCGCACGTCTCGAACGCCACGCCGTCGTCGCGGCGGCGGGTCGCCGTCCGGGCGGTGTGCGCGCCCTCCCGGAGCGCGGTGGCGTCGAGGGTCACGACGGTCGCGCGGTCCGGGCGGACGAGTCGCTCCCACTGCGGGTACGGCTCGCCGAGGACGGCGGTCGTCAGCGTGCGGCCGGCGACGGTGACGGTGACGTCGGCGCCGAGGACGACGTGCACGTCGGTCGCGGCCGCCGGGCAGGCCGCGAGGACGTCGTCCGCGAACGCGGCGGGCACGAGGGCCGAGCCGTCGGCAGGGCCGGCCTCGGCGCCGTCCGGCCGGAGCACCGGCACCGTCGTCACGGCGAGCCGGTAGCGGTCGGTCGCGACGACCCGCAGGGTGGCGCCCGCGACGTCGAGGAGGACGCCGGTGATCTCGGGCAGCGCCGGGTCGGTGCCGGCGGCGAACCGGACGCCGCGCAGGGCGGCCGCGAGGTCGGCCGCGGGCAGGGTGAGGGTCACGTCGGCGGGGGTGGTCGGGG
>NZ_MWLL01000219.1 GCF_002198675.1 Kineosporia sp. R_H_3
TCACGGGTGTGTCCGGCGACCGGCCGGGCGTCGGCCCGGTCGAGCCGGTCGGCCACCCGGGCGGCGCCGCGGCCCGCGGCCCGCTCCGGGTCGGGGTTCTCGACGCCGAGCGTCGCGGCGAGCTCGGCCCAGGCGGCGTCCGCGGGGACGACGTCGTCCGGGCTCTGCCGGCAGAACGCGTCGAGGGCTGGGCGCAGCCGGATCGCGAGGTCGGTCTGCGGGTCGCTGCCGGCCGCGTACGCGCCGACCTCGACGAGCTCACGGACGTCCCGGAACAGCGCGAGGAGCCTGCGGACGGTCTGCGAGACCGCGAGGCGGCCCTCCGACAGCACCGCCCGCTCGACGCGGGAGACCGACTCGAGGACGTCGACGCTCGGGAAGTGGCCCGCCGTCGCCAGCCGCCGGGAGAGCACGACGTGGCCGTCGAGGATGCCTCGCACGGTGTCGCCGATCGGGTCCTGGAGGTCGTCGCCCTCGACGAGGACGGTGTAGAGCGCGGTGATGCTGCCCCGCTCGCCGGGGCCGGTGCGCTCGAGCAGCCGGGGCAGCATCGCGAAGACGCTCGCCGGGTAGCCGCGGGTCGCGGGCGGCTCGCCGGCGGCGAGCGCGACCTCGCGCTGGGCGAGCGCCGTCCGGGTCACGGAGTCGACGACGAGCAGGACGTCGACGCCCTGGTCGCGGAACCACTCGGCGATCCGGGTCGCGGTGAAGGCCGCCGTGAGCCGGAGCATCGGCGGGTCGTCACCGGTGGCGACGACGACGACGGTGCGGGCCCGCGCGGCCTCGTCGAGGGTGTCCTCGAGGAACTCGCGGACCTCCCGTCCCCGCTCGCCGACGAGCGCGACGACGCGGACCGGCGCGGCGGTCCCCTTGACCGCCATGCCGAGGATCGTCGACTTGCCGACGCCGGAGCCCGCCATGATGCCGACGCGCTGCCCGGCCCCGACCGCGACGAGCGTGTCGAGCACCTTGACGCCGGTCGGCAGTGCGGTGTCGATCCGCCTGCGGTGCAACGGGTTCGGGGCGCTCGCCTCGATCGGCACGAGCTCGACGTCGGTCGGCACCGGGCCGCCGTCCATCGGCCGGCCGAGCGGGTCCACGACGCGCCCGAGCAGGCCGAAGCCCGCCGGGACCCGGACCGCGTCACCTCCGGGGACCACCCGGTCGCCGGCCGCGACGCCCGTCGTCGCACCGAGCGGCATGCACGTGGCGCCGTCCCGGTGCACCGCGACCACCTGTGCGGGAACGGGTCCGGCGGAGGTGACGACGGTGAGCAGGGCACCGACGCCGCACTGGACGCCCTCGACCCGGATACCGAGGCCGACGACGTCGGCGACGACGCCCTCGACGACGGGGGCGGCCGCCCGCGCGGCCGCCGAGGTGCGGGTGCGCAGCTCGGCGGACAGCGCGCCGAGGGCGTTGAGCACGGTGCCGTTGGCGGCGCGGGCCGCGGCCGCGGCGGTGCGGGCCGGGTCGTCGCCGTAGGGGCGGGTGGGTCGGCTCATGCGCGCAGGACCTCCTCGGCGGCGGCGAGCGCGGCCGGGATCCCGGTCGCGACGCGCTGGGTGAGCGTCCGGGTCACGAGGGTGCCCGGGCGCTGGGACGGGTCGGGCACGAGGTCGAGGGCGGCCGGACGGCGTCCGGCGGCGACGGCGTCGAGGGCGGCGACGTCGTCCGGGTGCGCGAGGACGGTCACCTCGGCCGGCCGGCCCAGGCAGCGCACCGCGACGTGCAGCGCCTCGACCGTCGAGGCGTCGAGGCTGCCGAGCTCGCGGGCGAGGACGGCCCGGGCGATCCCGATGGCGCCCTCGACGAGGGTGTCGGCGAGCTCGTCCCACGCCGGGACGGCGGCCTCCTCGACGCGGGCCAGGGCGTCCGCGAGCACGGCGAGCGCGGTCTCGACGCGGGCGGCGTGCGCCTGCGTGCGTTGCTGCGCCTGCGCCTCGAGACGCTCGCGGTCGACCTCGAGCGCCTGCGCCGCTGCCCGCCGGCCCTGGGCCCAGCCGGCCGCGTAGCCCTCGCTGCGCGCCGACTCGACCGCGGCCTGCCGGACGCGGGCGATCTGCTCCTCGATCTGCGGGTGCGCCCAGCCGTGGCCGATCGCGCCGGCCGCGAGCTGGCGGTCGAGCCGGGCGGTCACCACGGGTGCGTCGTCCGACGTCACGGGGTCACTCGACGAGGGCTTCATCGCCACCCCGCATGATCATGATCTGGCCCGACTGCTCGAGGGCACGGATCTCGGTGACGATCTTCGCCTGCGCCTCCTCGACCTCGGAGAGGCGCTTCGGGCCGAGCAGCTCGATCTCCTCGGCGAGGTTCTCGGCGGCGCGGGTCGAGAGGTTGCGCATGATCTTCTCGCGGACGGCGGCGCTGACGCCCTTGAGCGCGAGCGACAGGTCGCCGCTCTCGACGTTGCGCAGCACGAGCTGGATCGCCTTGTCGTCCAGGCTCGTGATGTCCTCGAAGATGAACATCTGCTTGCGGACCTCTTCGGCGAGCTCGGTGTTGACCGTCTCGAGCCCCTCGAGGATGAGTCGCTCGGTCGAGCGGTCGGCGCGGTTGATGATCGCGACGAGCGGCGTGACGCCGCCGACCGCGGCCATCTCCTGCGTGCCGGACATGACCGTCGCCATCCGGCGCTCGAGCTCGCGCTCGACGAGCCGGATGATGTCGGGGCTCGCCCGCTCCATGAGCGCGATCCGCTGCGCGACGTCCGCCTGCAGCTTCTGCTCGAAGCCCGACAGGACGATCGCCGACTGCTGCGGCGACAGGTGCGCGAGGACGAGCGCGATGAGCTGCGGGTGCTCGTCCGCGAGGAAGGTGAGGAGCTGGCGCGGGTCGGAGCGCCGCATCGTCTCGAACGGCATCTCGGCGAGGGTGGCGCCGAGCCGCTCGAGGATCTCCTCGGCGCGCTCGGCGCCGACGCTCTGCGCGAGCAGCTCCTTGGCCAGGTCGAGGCCGCCGCGGCCGTTGTTCTCCGCGGAGAACAGGGTGTTGTGCGTCTCGGAGAGCACGGCCGCGGCCTCGGCCGAGGTGACCTGCTGGAGGCGGACGATCTCGGCCGTGAGCTCCTCGACCATCGGCTCCGGGAGCTTGGCCATGACCTTGGCCGCGCGGTCCCGGCCGAGCTGCACCATGAGCACGGCGGCCTTGCGGATGCCGGGGAGCGCCCCGGTCGTCGTGACGGTCACTTCCGCTCCGAGAGCCAGCCCTGGATGACCGCGGCCATCTCGTCGGGCTGGTTGTCCACGAGCGCGGCGACCTCGTCACGCATCCGGTCCCGGTCGAAGGCCGCCTCGGCGGCCGCCTCCTCGTCCTCCTCGACGGAGGCCGTGATGGCGCCCATGCTGCCGCCGGGCAGGCCGGCGCCGTTCGCGGCACCGAGCAGGCCCTGGTCGGGCAGGTCGGTCGCGACCGCCTCGACGACCGGGGCGGACTTGCCGCGCCGGGTGAGCAGGAACAGGGCGATGACGACCAGGAGGCCGATGCCGGCCTTCTTGCCGAGGTCGATGTAGCCGGCGGTCCGCTCGGCCTTCTGCTGCGCGGCGAGCTCCTTGGCCGCCGCGGCGGCGGTCGTCTGGTCGAAGGGCAGGGCGGAGACCTGGACGGCGTCCCCGCGGCGCGGGTCGAGCCCGACCGCGTTGGAGACGAGTGCCTGGACCTGCGCCGGGGTCACCGAGCCGGCCGTCTTCTGGTCGAGGACGACGGCGACAGTGAGCCGCTCGACCGACCCGGGTGCCGCCTGGGCCCGCTCGACGATCTTGCCGATCGCGTTGTCGACGGTGCGGTTCTCCTTGACGTACTGCGCGCCGGCCGTGGCACCGGGGACCGGGGTGAGCGTCGGGAAGGCGCCGCCGAGGTTGCCCCCGGTGCCCGCCAGACCGCTGCCGTACCACTCACGGGCCGTGGCCTCGGAGAGCGGCTGCAGGCTCGGGACCTCCTGGACGTAGCGCTCGCTCGTGGTGTCCCGGGTGTCGTAGTCGAGCTGGGCGTTGACCCGGACGACCGCCTTGCCGGCGCCGAGGACGCGGTCGAGCATCTGCTGCACCGAGGTGCTCAGACGGTCCTCGTACATCGCGGTCTGCTCGTCGTTGCGGCTCGCCGCGCGGCCGACCCCGGCGGTGCCCAGCCCGGGTGCGGAGAGCAGGTGGCCGGCGGTGTCGGAGACGTTGACGTTGTCCGGGTCGAGGCCGGGGACGGCGCCGCTGACGATGTGCGTGATCGAGGAGACCTGCTCGTCGCTGAGGTCGACACCGGTGCCGAGCATGAGGGTCACGGACGCCGTCGTCTTGTCCTGCTCGGTCGTGAAGACGCTCTTCTCCGGGATGGCCAGGGAGACCCGGGCGGCCTCGATGCCGTCCATCGCCTCGAGGGTCTTCACGAGCTCGGACTCGGTCGCGCGCTTGACGGCGGTGTTCTGCTGCAGGTCGGTCGCGGTCATGCCCTGGTTGTCGAGGATCGAGTAGCCGTCGGAGTCCGAGGACGGCAGGTCCTTGCCGGACAGCGACACCCGCAGGTCGTAGACCTGGGACTGCGGCACGAGGATCGTCCCGCCGCCGTTGCTCAGCTGGTACTTCACGCCGTCGGTCGTCAGCTGCTCGACGATCTTGCTCGTGTCCTTGGCGGACAGACCGCTGTAGAGCGGCGTCCACGTCGGCTGCGCCGCCCAGCGGCTCAGCGCGAAGACCCCGAGGAGCAGGCCGAGCGTCGCGACGAGGATGACGCCGCGCTGGCCGGGCGTGAAGCCGGCGAGCAGACCCTTGGCGCGACCGAGCGTCGCCGACATCCGGTTCACAGCGGCATCCTCATGATCTCGTTGAAGGCCTCGAGGGCCTTGTTGCGGACGGTCGTCGTGAGCTCGGTGGCGGTCTGGGCCTTCGTGGCGGCGATGACGTAGTCGTGGACGTCGGTGAGGTCACCGGTCGCCGCCTCGACGGCCTTCGTCTGCGCGGTCCGGTCGAGCCCCTCGAGGTTCGACAGGCCGTTCTTCACGACGTTGCCGAAGTCGGCGCCACGGGTCGCGGCGGCGGCGTCGGTGCCGGCGGCCGCAGCGGTCCCCGTCGGGCCGGTCGCGCCCTGGACCTGGGCGCGGTAGAGCTGCGCGAGCTGGCCGAGGTTCACGGCCCCCACCCCGGTGACCGCCATCAGCCACGACCCATCTGGATCGCGGCCTGGTAGCTGGCGCGCACGCGGTCCAGGCTGGCGATGTTCATCTGGTAGCCGCGCTGGGCGAGGATGAGGTCGCTCATCTGCTCGGCCATGTCGATGTCGGGCATCCGCACGTAGCCCTTGGCATCCGCGAGCGGGTGGTCGGGGCTGTAGACGAGCCGGCCCGCCTGGCTGCCGAGCTCGATGCCGGCGACCCTGACGCCCTGGCCGGTCCCGCCGTCCTCGATCGACTGCGCGACGACCCACCGGGCCCGGAAGGCGCTCTCGCTCGTGGGCCGCACGGTGTTGACGTTGGCGATGTTGTCCGAGAGGGCGTCCATCCACTTCTGGTGGACACCCATCCCGGTGCCGGAGATCCCGAGGGCGTCGAACACGGCCGTCAGACCCCCTTCACGGCGGTACGGACGAGGGTGAAGCGGTCACCCGTCGCCCGCAGCGCCAGCTCGTACGCGAGCTGGGTCTTGATCCCGATGAGGGTCTCGGCGTTGACGTCGACGTTGTTCTCGTTGAGCCCGGACGGGTCGTCGGTCCAGACCACGGTGGGGGACGACGTCAGCGGGTTCGCGCCGTCGCCCAGGGCGTTCTTCAGGCTGCCCTCGAACTCGACGCGGCGGGCCTGGAAGTACGGCGTGTTGACGTTGGCGATGTTGTCGCCGACCGCCTGCTGGCGCTGGGACAGCCCGCGCAGGGCGGCCTGCAGCGCGTCGATCGACACGTCCTCGAGCATCGGTACGGACCCCCAGCACGCGCCGCCGGTGATCGGCGGTGCACTACGAAAAACGTTGCGCGCCAGTCCCTGCGCGGTGGTGAGCGGTCCGTCGCTCCCTCTACGGTTCGGTGCCGGGGGGTGGTCCCTTGAGGAGTCGGGGGGAGTGCGCCCCGGGGTCCCTCCGATCGGCCCAGCCGCTGCCCCGGGCCGTCGCGCTCCGTGTGCGCCGCGGGCCCCGTTCGGGCTACAGACGGGCGGGCCCCCACCGTGGTCGGCGAGGGCCCGAGGGCCTGCGGGAGGGCGGCCCGGCGGGCCGCGGCGGGCGGTCAGCCGACGAGGTCGAGGCCCTGCCCGAGCGCGCCGGCGTACCGCTCGGCCGTGCGGGGGCGGCGGTTCGGCAGGACGGCGAGGCGCGCGGCGACGTCGTCGCGGCGCTGCTCGAGCCGGGCCGTGACGAGCAGGAGCCGCTCCAGGAGCGCCTCGCGCCGTTCCTGCGAGCCGGGCGGCGGCGGACCGGTGGGCAGCGGCGTCGCGACGTCGGGGACGGCGGGCATCCACAGGTCGGAGCGGGCGTCGGTGCGGTCGAGCGCCTCGGCGGCGGCGAGCGAGGCCTCGAGGGCCTGTGCTACCGCCTCGAGCCCGCTGAGGTACGCCGCCCAGCTCACGCCGCGCCGTCGATGCCGGTCGCGAGCGGTGCGCCGGCGGTGCCGCGGGCGGCCTCGTGCCAGGCGTCGCGCAGCGGCTCGAGGAGGGCGCGGCAGTCGGCGACCCGCTGCGGGGACTGCCTCAGCCGGGCCTGCATGAGCTCGCCGACGATCCAGATGTACAGCTGGGCCAGCGACTCGCCCTCGGGCCACACCTCGGTGTCGAGGGTGGAGTGCAGCTCGAGGAGGATCTCCTGGGCGCGTCCGATCCGTTCGCCGGTCGTGGCGACGTCCTTGCGGACCATCGCCTCCTCGGCCGTCGAGAGGTCGTTGACGACCCGGTCGTAGAGCATCGTGAGCAGCCGGGCCGGCGACACCGTCTGGGCGGCGTCACTGGCGTAGCGCGACTTCGCGAGACCGTAGGACATCGTCACCTCCTCGTCGTTCCGGGCCGTCAGCCGCTGCTGGAGCTCGACGAGGTGGACGCCGTCGAGGAGTAGGCGGACAGGAAGCTCGTGTCGGACTTGAGCCGCGCGAGCGCTGTCTCCATCGCGGTGAACTGGCGGGAGAGCGTGGCCCGGAAGGTCTCCAGCCGGGTGTCCCACTTCTCGATCTGCGCCTGCAGGTCCTTGACCGTCGCGTCGCTGCCGGTCTTGGCGCTCGAGAGCATGCCGTCGCTGCCGGTGAAGTTGCCCAGGAGCGTGGCGAGCCGCTGCGCGACCCCCTGCTTGTACGTCACCGCACCGACCGCGCCCCCGGTGAGGGCGACGTCGTTCGCGGTGACCTCGACGGTGAGCGCGAGCCCGGCGGCACCGCTCGTCGCGGTCGAGGGCAGGGAGAGCAGGTTCCCGCTCCCGGTGGCGGCGACCCCGTCGATGGTGCCGGCGACGTCGGCCCCGGCGGCGAGCAGCGTCTGCGGGTTGCCGTCGAGGGTGGCCTCGAACGCCCCGCCGGTGCCCGCGGACGTCGCGGTGAGCGTGATGTTCGTGCCGTCCAGGGTCGCGCCGACCCCGAAGCCGGCGGCGGAGAGGCGGGCGTTGAGGGCGACCACGCTGTCGGCGAGGGACTCGCCGACAGCTGCGGTGTAGGAGAAGGTCGCGCCGTCCGAGCGGGTCAGGCCCAGCGTCGAGCCCTCGATCGAGCCGCCGGTGCTCGTGACCTGCCACTGCTCGCGGACCGGCGCCGAGCTGACCGTGACGTCGTAGGAGCCGGGGGCGGCGCTCTCGCCGGCGCGGGCCAGCGTGATCCGGCCGGTGACCCCGCCGGCAGGGGCGAAGTCGATCGAGGCGCCGTACTGGGCGGCGACCGCGGCCGGGTCGGCGGCGAAGGCCGTCGTGAAGGCGGCCTTGTCGAAGGCCAGCTTGCCGTCGCGGGTCAGCGAGATCCCCGCGGCGCCGGCCCCGCCGACGGTCGACATGATCGACTGCGTGAGGTTCCGGACGGTGGAGGAGCCGGTGAGCGGGCCGCCGGTCTTCGTCGTGGTGTCGTACGTCGTCTGCTTCGCGACGTCGGCGAGCAGCGCGTTCGCGCTGTCGACGAGGGCCTGGACCTCGGCGGCGACGGCGGTGCCGTCGACCGTCGAGGAGACGGTGACCGCGCTCTCGACCCTGCTCACGGTGAAGGACAGCCCCGGGACGACGTCCGTGAAGGTGTTGCTCGCGGAGGTGATGTCGTAGCCCGTCAGGGCGTCACCGACGTGGATCGTCGCGTCGGCGCCCTGGGTGAGGACGTTCATCGCGCTGAACCCGTCGACCCCGTCGAGCGTGAACGCCGAGGTGGAGCCGGAGGCCGTCGCGGAGACCTGGAGCCGGTACTGCCCGGGGCCGGTCTGCACGGCGCTGGCCGACAGGCCCGCCTTCGCCTCGTTGATCGCACTGACGACCTCGCCGAGGGTGCCGTTGCCGACCTCGATGGTCGTCACGCTGCCGTCGGACTTCGTCAGGGTCAGCGGCCCGGACGCCACGACCGCGGCGCCGGAGCCCACGGTCTCGGCGGAGACCAGGGCGTGCCGGGCGGCGACGGCGGTGACGTCGAAGGTCAGCCCGCCGCTCGTCGTCCCGGTCGCGGTCGTCGTCACACCGGACGACGACGACGCGGTCGTCAGGCCCTTCCACGCGCTGGTGTCCGCGACGGACCGGGCCTTCGCCGCGAGTGCGTCGAGGGACGTCATGAGCGCCTTGTAGGAGTCCGAGGCCTTCTGCGCCGTCGCCTGCTTCGACTTGAGCAGGGTCTGCTGGTTGGCCTGGACGGAGACGAGGCTGTTGATGATGGACTGGGTGTCCAGCCCGGAGACCGCTCCGGAGATCGAGACGTTCGCCATCGCTGGCCCCCTTCCTGGTTCTGGTCACCCTGTCGTCACACGGTGGTGGCCCGCCCCCCGGACCGGCGCGGGTGCGCCGGCCCGGGGAACGGGCTCTGACTCACTGCAGCAGCTTGAGGACCGACTGCGGAGCCTGGTTGGCCTGCGCGAGCATCGCGGTACCGGCCTGGGACAGGATCTGCGAGCGCGTGAACGCCACCATCTCCTGCGCCATGTCGGTGTCACGGATCCGGCTCTCCGAGGCGGTCAGGTTCTCGACCGTCACGTTGAGGTTGTTGATCTTGTGCTCGAGCCGGTTCTGCGAGGCACCGAGGTTGGCCCGAAGGTCCGAGACCGACGCGATGGCCGCGTCCACGGCCGTGAGGGCCGTGGTGGCGTTCGCCGTCGACGTGAGGTCGTTCGTGTCGACGGCCAGGCCGGTGGAGTCCATCGCGGTGCCGATCGTGACCGTCAGCGTCTCGGACGCCTGACCGCCGACCTGGAACGTCCCCGCGTACGAGCCGTCCAGGAGGTTGGTGCCGTTGAACGTGGTCTTGCCCGCGATGTCGTCGAGCTCGTTCTTGAGCTCCTGGAACTCGGCGTCCGCCGCGGCCTGCGAGCTGGTGTTCTGGGCGCCGCCGTTGGCCGCCTGGACGGACAGGTCGCGCATGCGCTGGAGGATCGAGTGCGTCTCGGTGAGCGCACCTTCAGCGGTCTGCACGACACTGATGCCGTCCTGGGCGTTCCGCACGGCGACCTTGAGGCCGCCGATCTGGGCCCGGAGGCCCTCGGAGATCGCCAGACCTGCCGCGTCGTCCGCGGCCCGGTTGATGCGGAAGCCGCTGGAGAGCTTCTCCAGGGACTTGCTCATCTGCCCGTCGGTGACCGACAGGTTCCGGTACGAGTTGAACGCGGCGATGTTGTTGTTGATACGAAGACCCACGATGTCCTCCTTGGAGAGGGTCCGGCACCGGTCCGTCCGTGGACCGGCCTGACGTACCTATCGGCCTCCCCCGCCGGTTGTTGAGGAACTGGGGCTGCTCCGATGGGGTGAAGCACCCCGAGCAGCCCGCCCCGCCGCCCAAAAGCACCGTCCTCCGGCGGGTCCAGCACCTCGAACTCGCGTTCTGGGGTGCCGTCCCCACCAGAGGACGGTGCGGGGGTGCTGGGGGAGCAGCAGTCAGCCTGCTCTGTCAGCCCGCTCTGTACGCGGCGTGCGGGTCGCGGCGCGACGCAGGCGCGGCCGCCGGCTTGGCGGACAGGGCGGCGCCGTCGAGGTAGGCCTGGACGTCGGCGCGGCCGCGGATCGTCGAGCGCTTGGCGACGGCGGCGACGTAGGCGTCGCGCCGTCGGGCGCGGACGCCGTCCGACTCGTCGAGGGCCCCCTCGCCCGCACGGGCGTCGTCCGAGAGCAGCTTGGACAGCGCCTCCTTGAGGAGGTCGAGGCCCTCCGCCCGCAGCTGGGACGCCCTGGACTGGGTGACCCCGAGCTCGTCGGCGAGCTCGGTGAGCGGCCGGTGCTCGAGGTAGTAGCCGGTGACGACGAGGCGCACCCGGTCGGGCAGCTCGGCGATCGCGTCGCGCAGGTAGCCGGCGCGCTCGGCGGCGACGAGCGCCTCCTCCGGGCGGGGGGAGTGGTCGACGAGGTGGGCGCCGAGGCCGTCGTCGTCGGAGGCGAGCGGGTCGAGGCTCAGCAGCGCGGCCCGGTCCGTGCCCTCGTGCACCTGGCGCACCTCGGCCTCGGTGAGACCGCTCGCCGCGGCGAGCTCGGCGTCCGTGGGCATCCGGCTCAGGGCCCGGGTCAGCTCCTCGGTGACCGCCGCGAGCGCGCGCGCCCGGCTGCGGACCGAGCGCGTGGCCCAGTCCCGCTGGCGCATCTGGTCGATCATCGCGCCGCGGATGCGCGTCGCCGCGAAGCGGGCGAACGGCACGCCCAGCGTCGGGTCGAACGACTGCGCCGCCTGGACCAGCGCGAGCGCACCGGCGCCGTAGAGGTCGTCGGTGTCGAGATGGCGGGGCAGCCGGGCGGCGGCCTCGCGCGCGATGTGACCGACGAGCGGCAGGTGAGAGGTCACCAGCTCTTCGACGGCCTTCGCGGCCTCGGTGGTGCGGGCGGGGGCAGACACGAAAACGTTGTCGGCCGTTACCCGCCCGGCCTTTCGCACTACTCACCCGACCGGCGCGACGCGGGCCCCCCAATCACCCGGACGGCGCACATTCGTTTGCCGAGAAGTGCTCAGGTCGCCCGTCCGGGTGCCGACAGGGAACACAGAAGTCGCTTCCGCGACCCGCCCGCCACCCAGGAGCCGGATATGAGCATGCCCGACCTCGCCGCGATCCTGTGGCGGCAGCGAGAGCTGCTGGAGAAGCTGGTCTACCGGCTGGAGTGCGAGCAGCTGCTCCTGGCCGCCGGGCGGTCGCGCTTCCTCGCGACGGCGACCGGTGAGGTCGAGGCGCTCCTCGAGGAGCTCCAGGTCGTCGAGATGCAGCGGGCCTCCGCCGCGGACGCCGTGGCGCGCGAGCTCGACCTCGAGCCGGGGGCGACGCTCGAGGAGCTCGCCGGCACCGCGCAGCCGCCGTGGACCGAGGTGCTCCTGGAGCACCGGCAGGCCCTTCTCACCGTGACCGGTGAGCTCTCGGCGCTCGCCGAGACGAACAAGCACCTCATGGCCGCCGGGCTCAAGGCGGTCGAGCAGACGCTCGCCGGGCTCGGGCTGCGGCACGGCACCGCCTCGCTCGGGTACGACGCGCACGGTCGCTCGGAGATGATCTCCGCTCCGGGCAACGCGGTCGTCGACCGGTCGCTGTGAGGGGCCCGGAATGACAGGTGGCTTCTCCACCCTCAACACGGCGCGCAGCGGGCTGGCCGCCGCGCAGCGCGCCATGGACGTCACCGGGCAGAACGTCGTCAACGCGAACACCCCCGGCTACTCGCGGCAGCGCGTCGTCATGTCGTCCAGCGGCGCGGGGACCGGGGCGTCCTTCTTCAGCGGCCAGCAGGCGACGTTCGGCGGTGTCGGCATCTCCGACGTCACCCGGATCCGGGACACCTTCCTGGAGTCGACCCGGGCGGCGGCCGGCGGTCGCCAGCAGGCCCTCACGACGCAGACGGACGCGATGTCCGGCGTCGAGCAGCTGCTCTCCGAGCCCGGTGACGCCGGTCTGCAGACGGCGCTGTCGGACTTCTTCAACTCCTGGCACGACATCGCGGTGAACCCGTCGACCGACAACACGGCCCCCGGCGCGGTGACGATCCAGAACGGCATCAAGGTCGCGAGCCAGCTGCACTCGCTCGCCTATGGCCTCGCCACCCAGTGGACGACGGTGCACTCCGCGCTCGAGGACACCGTCGCCCAGGCGAACCAGCAGGCGAGCGACCTCGCCGTCCTCAACGGCAAGATCCGTGAGGGCGTCATCTCGGGCCGGCCCGTCAACGAGCTGCTCGACACCCGCGACGTCATCGTCCGCAGCCTGTCCGACCTGCTCGGCGGCATCGCCGCCCCCGGCGAGGACGGCATGGTCTCGGTCGCCGTGGGCGGGGTCTCCATCGTCTCGGGCACCGAGGCCCAGCAGCTGACCATCGGCGGCGCCCCCGACCTGTCGACGGCGGACACCGACCCGCCGGTGATCTACTGGGGCACGACCGTCGTCCCGGTGGAGTCCGGCAAGGCGCTCGGCCAGCTCGCGGCGCTGCGGACCGACATCCCGTCCGTGCAGGCGGCGGTCGACGAGATCGCCCTCGCGATGCGGGACGCCGTGAACTCGATCCACACGGCCGGGTTCACCCTCTCGGGGGTCGCGGGCACCGACTTCTTCACCGGCACCGACGCGATGACGATGTCTGTTGCTGTGAGCGATCCGCAGGACCTGGCCGTCGCGACCGTGGCGGGCACCATCGACGCCTCGAACGCGGCCAGGATCGGCGACCTCATCGACGACACGGCCGCGGCCGGCGTCCTCGGCGGTCCCGGTCCGATGGCGCAGTGGCGCGAGCTGACGACGTCGCTCGGCGTCCAGCTCAAGAGCCTCAAGGTCGCCGGCCAGGTGCAGGGGGCGGTGGTCCAGGCCTCGGACGACGCCCTGGAGGCGAACGCGGGCGTGAGCCTCGACGAGGAGATGACGAACATGATCCTGTACCAGCGCAGCTACCAGGCCTCGGCACGGGTCATCTCGACCGTCGACGAGATGCTCGACACCCTCATCAACCGGACGGGGAGGTGACCTAGGTGGGACTCAGCAGGATCACCCAGCGCTCGGTCTCCGACTCGGCCCTGCGCGGCCTCCAGGCGAGCCTCGCCCGGACGGCGACGCTGCAGAACCAGCTGTCGAGCGGCAAGCGGATCTCCAACCCGAGCGACGACCCGTCGGGCACGGCGTCCGCCATGACGTTCCGGTCGCAGCGCTCCGCCGCCGAGCAGCACCTGCGCAACATCGACGGTGCGACCGGCCGGCTCAACACGACCGACTCGGCGCTCACCGACCTCTCGGACCGGCTCAACAAGATCCGCGAGCTCATGGTCCGGTCGCAGAGCGGTGCGCTCTCCACCGAGGGCCGGTCGGCCCTGTCCGCCGAGGTCAGCGCCGTCCGCGGCAACGTCGTCGACATCTACAACACCCGCTACCTCGACCGGCCGGTCTTCGGCGGGACGGCGGCCGGGGACGTCGCCCTCGACGCGACGGACACGTACGTCGGCAACGACGCCACCGTCGAGGTGCGGATCTCGCGCGACGCGACCGTGCGGGTCGACGTCAAGGGGACCGACGTCGCCGCGGACACGGTGCCCGCGCTCCTCACCCAGATCGCCACCGAGATGACCACCGGCGGCGTGACCGCCGCCTCCTTCGCCGCGCTCGACGCGGCCCGCTCCAAGGTCCTGCGGGCGATCGGTGACGTCGGCTCGCGCGGCTCCCGCGTCGAGGCGGCCAAGACCCAGGTCGACTCGCTGCGCCTGGACCTCCAGGGCCGGATCAGCGAGAGCGAGGACATCGACCTCCCGGAGACCATCATGAACCTGGAGTCCCAGAAGGTGGCCTACCAGGCGGCCCTCGGGGCGGCGTCCAAGGTGCTGCAGACGTCGCTCGTGGACTTCCTCAAGTGACGCCGCAGACGACCGTCGAGCCTTCCCCGGCCGCCGGCACCCGCTCCACTACGGTGGGGCCCGTGGCCGACGAGCTCCCCGAGATCCGTTTCGTGCGGCCGATCCCCGGCTTCCCCGACTCGACGAGGTACGTCCTCGTCCGGCTCGGGGACGACGACGCGGACGGCACCCCCGACGGCGGCGCGTCCGCGGGCGGGGCGGGCGCCGACGACGACGGCATCCTCTTCGAGCTGCGCAGCCTCGACGAGCCGGGCGTGCGCTTCCTCGTGGGCGTGCCCGAGGTCTTCTTCGCCGACTACGTCGCCGAGATCGACGAGCCGACCGCTGCGGACCTCGGGATCGAGACCGCGGACGACGCGCTCGTGCTCGTGGTTCTCACAACTTCCGGTGACGGAGCGTCTACGACCGCTAACCTTCTGGCACCGGTCGTCATCAACGCCCGGACCCGGGTCGCCGAGCAGGTGATCCTGGCCGGGACGGACTGGCCGGTCCGAGCCGTCGTCGCGTAGCGGCCGCCGTCAGGGGGGCACCGGCAGCGGTACGGGGTCCACGGAGGGAGCCCGGAGTGCTCGTACTGACCCGTCGTGCCGGCGAGTCCATCGTCATCGGGGACGAGGTCCGGGTGGTCGTGCTCGACGTCCGCGGGGACACCGTCCGCCTCGGCATCGAGGCGCCGCGCAGCGTGCAGGTGCACCGCGCGGAGGTCTACGCCGAGGTCCAGGCCGCGAACGCCGCGGCCGCCGGCCGGACGAGCGCCGACCTCGAGACCGTCGCCGGCCGGCTCAGCCGGATCGCCCGCCCCAAGCC
>NZ_MWLL01000022.1 GCF_002198675.1 Kineosporia sp. R_H_3
TCGTCAACCTCAGCACGGCCATCGACCCCCGCGAGGACTGCCGGGTCGGCTCGGACGACGGGGACGGCACCGGGAACGGCGAGGCCGCCGGGCCGAGGCCGCCGAAGCCGTTGCTGCCGGCGGGGCCGACGACGCCGGGGCCGGCAGGGCCGGCCGGTGCGGCCGGGATGTCGCCGAAGGCGGACGGCTGGCTCTCGCCGGCGGGACCGCCCGCGACGAGGGCCGGCGGCACGATGACCTCGGCGACGGTGCCCGCGGCGTTGGCCCGCGGCGACAGCCGGACCCGGAGCCCGCCGCGCTGGGCGAGGCGGGCGACGACGAACAGACCCATCCGGGACGGCACCTGGGCGTCGAGCGTGCCCGGGGTGTTGAGGCGCGCGTTGAGCTCGGCGAGCTCGTTCGGCGGGATGCCGACGCCGGAGTCGGTGACCTCGAGGTGCAGGCCGCCGTCCGGCATGAACTGCGCCGTGAGCAGGATCGGGCTCGTCGGCGGCGAGTACATCGCCGCGTTGTCGAGGAGCTCGGCGAGCAGGTGGATGAGGCCGCCGGCGGCGGGGCCTGCGATCGCGGTGCCGCTGATCGGCTGCAGCCGGACCCGCTCGTACTGCTCCATCTCGCTCGTCGCGGCGCGGAAGATGTCCGCGACCGGCACCGGCGCGGCGCTGCGCGTGCGCACGGTCGAGCCGGCGAGCACGAGGAGGTTGTCGTTGTAGCGGCGCATCCGCGCCGCGAGGTGGTCGAGGCGGAAGAGGTTGCGGAGCTGGTCCGGGTCCTCCTCGGTGCTCTCCAGCTCGTCGATGATCGACAGCTGCTTCTCGACCATGGACTGGGAGCGGCGGGACATCGAGACGAACGCCTCGTCGATGGCCTGCCGCAGCCGCACCTGGGCGGTCGCCAGCCGCAGCGCCTCGGTCGTCAGACCGTCGACGGCCGCGGCGACCTCGAGCGTCTCGGGACCGGCCGCGGTGCCCGGCGGGAGGACGGGCGGCAGTGCCGGGACGGCGTCCGGGCCCTGCCGCTCGATCTGGCGGACGGCGGCCGGCAGCCGGACCGTCGCGGCCTCGACGGCGGCCGAGCGCAGCCGGCGCAGCGGCACCGTGACGGTCTTGGAGATCGCGGCGGCGAGCAGGATGCCGATGACGAGCATGGCCAGCGCGATGCCGACGACGAGCGCGGTGCGCAGCAGGGCGGTACGGGCGACGTCCTCGGCGATGGCGTTCGTGTCGTCGGCCATCCGGGTCAGGGCGTTGTCGATGCGCTGGACGCGCTGGCCGGCGACCTCGGAGAACTCGATCGCCTTGCCGACCCGGAAGTCCTCGCGGGGGTCGATGGCCGTGCTGAGGTTGACGATGTCGCGGCGGTACCGCTCGATCGTGTCCGCGTCCGTGCTCTGCGCCGTGTTGAGCAGCTCGATGGCGTTCGCCGTGGCGAACCGCTGGGCGATGTTCGCCTGGATCGTCTGGGTCTGGATGTAGTTCAGGTAGTTCCCGAGCGACTGGGCGGAGATCTTGTCGCCCGGCACGACCGGGGCCTTCGCGAGCAGGACGGCGCCCTCGGTGCGCTCGGACGACGCGGCGTCCGCGAGGCCGGACATCGCCGAGATCGTCGTCGCGGCGGAGGCCAGGCGGGTGTCCGCGGTCGCGGTCGTCAGGTCACGGGCGAGGGAGTTCGTCAGGCCGAGGTGGACGCGCAGCGCCCGCTGGTAGGCCGTGTCGGCGAAGCTGTAGTTCCGGTTGCTCTTGGCGTCCTTGCGGGCCTGGGCGAGGTCGACGGTGCTGTCCTGGATCTCCTTGCCGGCGAGCGTCGCGTCGGCGGACCAGCCGCCCGCGGGCGGGGACTCCAGCGAGGTGAGCAGCGCGGTGCGGGCGTCGTCGGTCTTGGCGATGAGCGTGTCGAGCCGCGCGAGGCTGTTCTTGTCCGGCCCGTTGCCGTCGGCGCCGATCGAGGCACCGACGATGGCCTGGTTGATCTCCTCCTGCAGCGCGAGGGTGGCCTCGCCCGACAGCACGATGGCCTGGGAGATCGCCTGGGCGCGGCGGGCGTCCTGCAGGTTGCCGAACGCGCTGAACGCGAGCAGGGCACCGGCCGCGAGGATGATGACGAGCGGAGGGGCCACGAGCGCCGCGAGCTTGCGGCGGATGGGCCAGCCCGACAGCCCGCGCGAGCGCGCGACGGGTCGCGACGACGGTGCGGGGACGGGCTCCGGCGGACTGGCGGCCTCGGCGATGGCCGTTCCGTGTCGCGGCACCGTGATCCTCCCTGGCCAGAGACGGCATGTCCGGTCGAAGACCCTCGGCTGACCGACCCTGGGGAGTGCGACCGTGTGCCGGGCTCCGCAGCGCTGCGACGGCCGACGGGTCGGGCGGACCTGACGAGACGTTTCGTGACACTCGTACGTGACGGACTGCGTGCGACGGACTTCGTTCGTTCACTGCATGGTGCGTATTTATGGAGCTGTGGTGCTGCTCAGCCGTGTTGCTGCGCCGACGACGGTGGCGACGCCACGACAATGCAGACCCGAGGTTACGCGCTAGCACGCCCCGCCGTGAACTGTGCGTGAGCGGCGGGCTCCCTGCTGCCGGAACATCGTTGCCCACAGGAGTTCCTCGCTAACAAAGAGTTGCCAAAATAGCCAGCAAAAAGTCGCAATTGTCCAAAAAGGTAACCCTTCGTGCTCGGCGGAAGGGTGATTCATGGCGGCCTCCGCAACGACCTCGATGCTTGTGCACGGCCCCGGCGGGGTTACCGTCGTGTGCTGCAACGGGCGATCGGGGCGTAGCCGACGGGGCCCGGGCGAGGACGCATCCCGCCCACGACATGCGGCGAGGCACCCGGAACGAGAGGTAGCGCGTGGCCACCAGCAAGGCGCCCAGCGGGCGACGGCTCGTCATCGTCGAGTCGCCCAGCAAGGCTCGCAAGATCGCCGAGTACCTCGGCGCGGGCTTCGACGTCGAGGCGAGCGTCGGCCACATCCGCGACCTGCCCCAGCCGAGCGAGCTGCCCGCCGAGCTCAAGAAGGGGCCCTTCGGCAAGTTCGCCGTGGACGTCGAGCACGGGTTCGAGCCGTACTACGTCGTCGACGCCGACAAGAAGAAGAAGGTCTCCGAGCTCAAGCGGATGCTCAAGGACGCCGACGAGCTCTTCCTCGCGACGGACGAGGACCGCGAGGGCGAGGCCATCGCGTGGCACCTGCTCCAGGTGCTCGAGCCGAAGGTCCCCGTCCGCCGGATGGTCTTCCACGAGATCACCCGCGAGGCGATCCAGCGGGCGCTCGCCGACACCCGGGCCCTCGACGAGCGTCTCGTCGACGCCCAGGAGACCCGGCGCATCCTCGACCGGCTCTACGGCTACGAGGTCTCGCCGGTCCTGTGGCGCAAGGTCCGCGCCGGGCTGTCCGCCGGCCGCGTCCAGTCCGTCGCGACCCGCCTCGTCGTCGAGCGCGAGCGTGAGCGGATGGCGTTCCGGTCCGCGTCGTACTGGGACGTCACCGGGGTCTTCGCACCGCCGTCCGACAGTGCCTTCGGCGCCAAGCTCGTGGCGCTCGACGGCACCCGGGTCGCCACCGGCCGGGACTTCGACGACCGCGGCCGGCTGACGGCCGCCGCCGCGAACGCCGCGGTCGCCCACCTCGACGAGGCCGCGACCCGCGCGCTCGTCGCGGCGATCGATGGCGCCGGGTCCGTCGTCCGCAACGTCGACGAGAAGCCGTACACCCGCAAGCCCGCGGCGCCGTTCACGACGTCCACCCTCCAGCAGGAGGCCGGCCGCAAGCTCCGGATGTCGACCCGGCAGACCATGCGCGTCGCGCAGGGGCTGTACGAGAACGGCTACATCACCTACATGCGTACCGACTCGACGAACCTGTCGGTCGAGGCGGTCACGGCCGCCCGCCGGCAGGCGACCGAGCTGTACGGCGCCGACTACGTCCCCGAGCGGCCCCGGGTCTACGCGAGCAAGGCGAAGAACGCGCAGGAGGCCCACGAGGCGATCCGCCCGGCCGGGGACTCCTTCAAGACCCCCGCCCAGGTCGCCGGCGAGCTGCGCGGCGACGAGTTCCGCCTCTACGAGCTCATCTGGAAGCGCACGGTCGCCTCGCAGATGTCCGACGCGCGCGGCTCGACCGCGTCCGTGCGGATCGGGGTGCCGGTCCCGTCGGGGTCGGTGACCCTGCCCGCCCCGGTGCTGGACGGCGTCCCCGCCCAGGGTCGCGTCGTCCGGGAGGCCGAGTTCGCGGCGTCCGGCACGGTCATCACCTTCCGCGGCTTCCTCGCCGCGTACGAGGAGGGCCGCGACGAGGACCGCAACACCGAGGCGCAGAACGACGAGCGCCGGCTGCCCGCGCTCGCGGTCGGCGACGGGCTCGACGTCCGCGACCTCACCGCGGACGGCCACGAGACCTCGCCGCCGCCGCGCTACACCGAGGCCAGCCTGGTCAAGGCGCTCGAGGAGCGCGGGATCGGCCGGCCGTCGACGTACGCCGCGACGATCTCGGTCGTCCAGGACCGCGGCTACGTGACGAGCAAGGGCAGCGCCCTGGTCCCGACGTGGCTCGCGTTCGCCGTGACCCGGCTGCTCGAGGACCACTTCGGCCGGCTCGTCGACTACGACTTCACCGCCTCCATGGAGGCCGACCTCGACCGGATCGCCGCGGGCGACGAGGACCGGGCCGCGTGGCTGTCACGGTTCTACTTCGGCCCCGGCGGTGCCGACGGTCTCGGGACGTCGTCCGCCGGCGCCGGTCCGGACGGCGGCGACGCCACGAAGTTCGACGGCGGCCTCAAGCCGCTCGTCGACAACCTCGGCGACATCGACGCGCGCGACATCAACACGGTCGTCCTCGGCGAGGGCGTCGTGCTGCGGGTCGGCCGCTACGGCCCCTACATCGAGGCCCCGGCCACCGAGGAGGGCGGCGAGCCGCGCCGCGCGAGCGTGCCGGACGACGTCGCGCCCGACGAGCTCACCGTCGCCAAGGCGCTCGAGCTGCTCGAGACGTCCGGCGACGGCGACCGGGTGCTCGGCACCGACCCGGCGACCGGGCGCGAGATCGTCGCGCGGGCCGGCCGGTTCGGCCCCTACGTCACCGAGGTGCTCGGGGACGACGCCCCGAAGAACGCCAAGCCCCGCACGGGCAGCCTCTTCAAGTCGATGGACCTGCAGACGGTCGCCCTCGACGAGGCGCTGCGGCTGCTCTCGCTGCCCCGGCTCGTCGGCACCGACCCGGAGTCGGGCGAGGAGATCACCGCGCAGAACGGCCGGTACGGGCCCTACCTCAAGAAGGGCACGGACTCGCGGTCGCTCACGGCCGAGGACCAGATCTTCGACGTGACGCTCGAGGAGGCGCTGGCGATCTACGCGCAGCCCAAGCAGCGCGGCCGGGCCGCCGCCGCGCCGCCGCTGCGCGAGCTCGGCCCGGACCCGGTGTCCGGCGGGCCGATCGTCGTCAAGGAGGGCCGCTTCGGCCCGTACGTCACCGACGGCACGTCGAACGCGACGCTGCGCAAGGGTGACGAGGTCGAGACGGTGACCCTGGAGCGCGCCGCCGAGCTGCTCGCCGAGAAGCGGGCCAAGGGGCCGTCGACCGGGCGCCGTCCGGCGAAGAAGGCCCCGGCCAAGAAGGCCGCCGCGAAGAAGACGGCGGCGGGGGAGTCGGCCCCGGCCAAGAAGGCGGTCGCGAAGAAGACGACCGCCAAGAAGGCGACCGCGAAGAAGGCGGCGGCGAAGAAGACCGCGGCCAAGAAGACGGCGGCCGCGGCGAAGTAGCCCGACCCGTGCCGGCCCGCAGACAGCCCGCGCGTGACCCGCGCGGGCTGTCGCGTCGTCCGGCCCCCGGGTTACCGTGGCGGGACGGGTGGTGCCGGCTGCGTGGGGTCGCCGATGATCACATGGGTCCGTCGTGGTGGCGGGGACGTCGACCCCTTCCGCGTGCTCGAGGTTCAGGCCGCGCTGACGCGGGTCTGCCGGGCGCTGCGCGAGGTCGAGGCGGACGACGTCCGCTTCGCCAAGGCGCACCACCTGCGGGCGCTGCGCCTGGCGTACGACGGGCTGCTCGACGAGGCCTGCCGGCTGGCCCAGGTCGCCCCGGAGGAACTGCCTGACACCGGGCCGCTACGCCGCGTCGTCGCGGAGGCCCACCTGGGGTCCCGCGGCTGGGAATGGTGACCTCTCGGGCGTGACGTGGTGTCACATCCCGCGGCTACCCTGACCCGGTGGCACGGCACACGGACGCTCCCCAGCCCGACGACGGCTCCCCCACGCCCGCGCCGCCCTCGGCCCCCGACGGGGCCGGCGCCGTGGCGGTCACCGACGGGCCGGCCGCGGGTGCGCCGTCCGCCGCCCGCCTCGGCCCCCAGGACGCCGACGACCGGGACACCGCCCCCGACCACGACGTCGCAGCCGTCCTGCGGATCACGCCGTTCCGCCGGCTCTGGATGGCGCTCGGGCTGTCGAGCTTCGGCGACTGGCTCGGCCTGCTCGCGACGGCCGCCCTCGCCAAGAACCTCGCGAGCGGGTCCTACACCGCCGAGAACTTCGCCATCGCGGGCGTCTTCATCCTCCGGCTCGCGCCCGCCGTCGTCTTCGGCCCGATCGCCGGTGCCCTCGCCGACAAGCTGAACCGGCGCTGGACGCTCGTCCTCGGTGACCTGCTCCGGTTCGTGCTCTTCGCCTCGATCCCGCTCGTCGGCACCCTGACCTGGCTCTACGTCGCGACCGTGCTCATCGAGTGCGTCGCGCTGTTCTGGATGCCCGCCAAGGACGCGACCGTCCCGAACCTCGTGCCCCGCAAGCGGCTCGAGGCGGCGAACCAGATCAGCCTCGTCGCCACCTACGGCAGCGCGCCCGTCGCGGCGCTCGTCTACTCCGGCCTCGCCCTGCTCACGGGCATCCTCGACAACTGGGTGCCGCGGCTCGTCGCGAACCCGGTCGACCTCGCGCTGTGGTTCAACGCGCTGACGTTCCTCGTCTCCGGGCTCGTCATCTGGCGCCTGGAGATCCCCCCGCGGGCCGTGCCGGCGGGGCCGTCGGCGAGCGTCCTGCGGCTCATCGTCGACGGCTGGAAGTTCGTCGGCTCGACGCCGGTCGTGCGCGGCCTCGTCCTCGGCATGCTCGGCGCCTTCGGGGCCGCCGGGTTCGTCGTCGGGCTCGCCCAGACCTTCGTCACCGACCTCGGCGCCGGCCAGCCCGGCTTCGGCGTGCTCTTCGGCGCGGTGTTCGTCGGCCTCGCGCTCGGCATGTGGACCGGCCCGCGGCTGCTCGTCGACTTCTCCCGCCGCCGGCTCTTCGGGCTCGCGCTCACCTCGGCCGGGGTGTTCCTGCTGCTCCTGGCGCTCGTGCCGAACATCGTCATGGCGGCGCTGTTCACGACGGCGCTCGGCGCCTGCGGCGGCGTCGCCTGGGTCACCGGCTACACGCTGCTCGGGCTCGAGGTGGACGACGAGGTCCGCGGCCGGACCTTCGGCTTCCTCCAGTCGGCGGCCCGGGTCGTCCTCGTCCTCGTGCTCGCGGCCGGCCCGGCGATCGCGGCCCCGGTCGGGCAGCACACCTTCACCTTCACCGACTCCTTCGAGCTGACGTACAACGGGGCGGCCTTCGTCTTCTTCGGCGCCGGCCTGCTGGCCCTCTCGATGGGTGTCGTCTCGTTCCGGCAGATGGACGACCGTCGCGGCACCCGGCTCGGGGCCGACCTGCGGCGGGCCTGGTCGGCGCGCGCCGAGGGGCCGCGCCCGCCGCGCCGGACGGCGCCCGGCTACTTCATCGCGCTCGAGGGCGGGGACGGCGCCGGCAAGTCGACGCAGTCCAAGCTGCTCGGCCAGTGGCTGCGCGACGAGCAGGGCCACGAGATCGTCCTCACCCGCGAGCCGGGGGCGACGCCGGTCGGCGTCCGGCTGCGCGACGTCCTCCTCGGGCACGAGCACACCGTCGGTGCCCGTGCCGAGGCCCTGCTGTTCGCCGCGGACCGCGCGCACCACGTCGAGACGGTCATCCGGCCGGCGCTCGAGCGCGGCGCCGTCGTCGTGACCGACCGGTACGTCGACTCCTCGGTCGCCTACCAGGGCGCCGGCCGCGAGCTCGACCCGGACGACGTCGCGCGGCTGTCCCGCTGGGCGACCGCGGGCCTCGTCCCCGACCTCACGGTCCTGCTCGACCTGCCGCCGCAGATCTCCAAGGTCCGCCGCCGCCGCGACCTCGAGCGCTCCGAGGGGGACGACGCGATCGAGGCCGAGTCGGACGCGTTCCACGAGCGGGTCCGGGAGCGCTTCCTCGACCTCGCCCGCCGGGAGCCGCACCGCTACCTCGTCATCGACGCCTCCGAGGACCGCGCCGACATCCAGGCCGCGATCCGGTCCCGGCTGCGCGACGCGTTGCCGGTGTCGGTCCGCAAGCGCGCCGAGCTCGCCGCCAAGCTCGCCGAGGAGGAGGACCAGCGGCGTCGCAAGGCGACGGCCGAGGCCGACGTCCTGCGGCTCGACCGCGAGCTGCGCGGCCGTCAGCGCGACGAGTCGCTCGCGCGCGCCGAGAAGCAGCGCCAGGTCCGCGAGGAGGTCGAGCGCCAGCTCACCGAGGAGGCCGGGGAGGGCGCGCCGTCCGGCTGGGCGCCTCTCGGCACCGGCTCCGGCGACGCCCCGGCGGCCCCGACCCGGCCCACCCCGCCGCCGACGGCGTTCCGGGTACCGA
>NZ_MWLL01000220.1 GCF_002198675.1 Kineosporia sp. R_H_3
CGGAACCGGAGGGTGCTGGTGCGGGCCCGGGGTCGTCGACGATCCGGCCGTCCTGCATCCGGACGACGCGGCTCGCCTCGTCGGCGACCGTCGGGTCGTGCGTCGAGGCGACGACGGTGACGCCGAGGGTGGAGCACAGGTCCCGGAGCATGCCGACGACGACCTTCCCGGTGCGGGCGTCGAGGTTGGCGGTCGGCTCGTCGGCGAGGATGAGCCGCGGGTTGCCGACGAGCGCGCGGGCGATCGCGGTGCGCTGCTGCTCGCCGCCGGACATCTTCGTCGGGTGGTGGTGCAACCGGTGCCCGAGCCCGACCATCTCGAGCAGGTCGACGGCGCGCCGGCGCAGGGACGCCCGGTCGTACGGCTCGAACATGAGCGGGAGCTCGACGTTCTCGACGGCCGACAGGAACGGGATGAGGTTGTAGCTCTGGAAGATGAAGCCGATCGTGTCGTGCCGCAGGGACGCGAACTGGCTCTCCGTCAGGGCCCCGGTGTCCTGGCCCTCGATGCTCACGGTGCCCTTCGTCGGCCGGTCGAGGCCGCCGATGATGTTGAGCAGTGTGGACTTCCCACTGCCGCTGGGGCCCATGAGACAGGCGAACTCGCCCTGGGTCACCGTGAGGTCGGCCGCGACGAGCGCCTTGACGACCTCGTCGCCGAGCTTGTGCAGCTTCCACACGTCGCGGACCTCGAGCACCGGCCCGGCGGGTGTCGTCGGGGCGGGCGCGTCCGTGCGGTCGGGTGCGATCGTCATCTCAGCCTCCACTGGTGAGGGACAGGGCGGGGGGTCGGGACGCGGCCCGGTAGGCCGGTCCGGCGCTCGTGACGAGGGCCGCGACGGCGGACGTGCCGACGGCGAGGGCGAGGGCCGCCAGGGCGGGGGCGGGGCGTACGTCCGCGGAGACGAGCCCCGCGAGGTTCGCGGCGCCGGTCCCGACGACGGCGACGAGGCCGCCGATCGCGGCGCCGGCGACGGCCGCGACGAGCGGCTCGACGAGCAGCGCCCCGACGACCGGGCCGCGGGGCACCCCGGTCGCACCGAGGACGCCGATCTCGCGCGTCCGGTGGACGACCGTCCGGGTCGTCGAGACGGCCACCTCGACGACGCCGACGAGCAGGACGACGACGGCGATGAGCGTCGTGGCCCGTACGAGCTGCTCGGTGTCACCGAGCGCCGCGGACTGCCGGCGCACGCTGTCGGTGAGCGTGAGCACCTGGACGAGGAGGAACGCACCCGTCGCCGTCGTGACGACGGGCAGCACGAGCTGTCCCGCCCGCCGGCGCGTCGACAGCCAGCCGTAGGCGAGGCCCTTGCGCAGGGCCGGCGACAGCGGGCCCGTCACGCGTCGTCCCGCAGCAGGTCGACCGGGCGCTGCTGGAGCAGCCGGTGCACCGGGACGAGCGCACCGACGATCGCCATCGCCGGCAGGTACGCCGCGACGATGCCCGCCGCCTGGGCCCAGCCCCCGAGCGTCGTCACGTCGGGCACGACGAGCGTCGTCGCGGCCAGCGCCGCGAGCGCCCCGGTCGCGTAGGCCGCGACGAAGACGAGCGCGGACTCGACGAGGAAGAAGTAGAGGACCTCGTCGGCCAGGCCGATGCTCGACATGATGCCGAACTCGCGGCGGCGCTCCTGGACGGCCGCGAGGAAGCTCGAGACCGCGATGACGAAGCCGAGGACGAGGCCGACGACGGAGACCAGACCGAGCGTCGAGCTCGTCACCTTGCTCGCGAAGATCGCCGAGTAGGCCTGCTGGAAGGTCGCCAGGCTGGTGCCGCCGCCCACGGTGTCGTAGGCGAGCGGGCGGCCGGACGGGGTCCGTGACGCGTCGGTCGTCGAGGGGATGCCGGAGGCCTGCGACAGGACGGCGCCGAGGTCGCGCCGCCCCGTGTCGGCGGCGGACGGCGTGACCGTCCACCAGCCGCGGTCGCCGACGACGGTGCGCGCGACGTCGACCGGGACGGTGACGCTCGTGCCGGTGCCGCCCGTGGCGACGGTGAGGTCGGCGGCGCCGACGCGCAGCCGGGCGCCGGGGGCGACGCCGAGCAGGTCGGCCGCCGCCGGGCTGACGACGGCGGCGCCCGCCGCGACGTCGTCACGGCCGACGAGCGCCACCTCGCCGCCCGGTGCGGCCCACACGCCGACCGACTGGCGGTGCGCCGTCCAGCCCGCGGGGACCGTGAGCGCGGGTGCGGATCCGTTGGGCAGCAACACGTCGAGGTCGGGGTCGAAGCGGACGCCCTCGGCGCCGACGACCCACAGCGGGTCGGAGCCGAGCACCTCGCTCAGCGAGTCGGCCCCGACCGTCGCGTAGCCGGCGGCGATCGTCCGGACGACGATCACGGCCATCACGGCGAGCGCGATCCCGGCGGTGGACAGGACGAACCGCTCCGGTCGGCGACGAACGTTCGCGAGGGCGAAGCGCAGGAGCCGGCTGCCGCCGCCCCGCGCCGTGCCGCTCGCGTCGACGACGCTCGCCGCGGTCGGTGCTGGGTGATCCAACACGGTGGCCATGTGTTCGATGGTTCGCCGCGTACGTTTCGCCGGAAGGGCGACGGGTGTGAAGTCCGCGTGTCGGGACCTACGTCCCAGGTTTCCAAGATCTCACACGCGCTAGGCGCTGATCCGGTCGCGCCCCTCCGCCTTGGCCCGGTACAGGTGCTCGTCGGCGACCCGCATGAGGGTGTCGACGGTGGCGGCCTCGCCGACGGCCTGCCCGGCGCTCACGGTGACCCGCAGGCCCGGGGCCAGCCGGTCCCAGTCGTGCGCGCGGATCTCCTCGACGAGCCGCTCGACCCGGGTGCCCAGGCGCCGGTCGCCGTCCGAGACGAGGAAGAGGGCGAACTCGTCGCCGCCGAGGCGGACGGCGAGGTCGCTCGGGCGGATCGAGTCGCCGAGCATCCGTCCGAGGACGCGCAGCACCTCGTCCCCGACCGCGTGCCCGTGGACGTCGTTGACGGCCTTGAACTCGTCGACGTCGAGCAGGACGACCCCGAGCCGCCGGCCCGGTCCGAGGGTGCGCAGACCGGGCAGCCGCTGGGTGAACGCGTGCCGGTTCGCGACCCCGGTGAGCTCGTCGACGAGCGCCTGCCGGCGCAGCCGGTCGCCGTGGCGGACCACCCGCTCGGCGGCGAGCCGGGCGCGGGCCGCGGCGAGCACCTGGAGCCGGGACTCCCAGCGCAGCTCGCTGAGGTGACCGGCCCAGCGGGCCGCCGGGGAGTCGCCGTCCGCGAGCGAGGCGAGGTGGTACGCCAGGGTGCGGAACGACGGCTTGTAGACGTCGAAGTACTCGATGGAGCGCTCGGCGTAGCTCGCGGCCTCGACGTCGTCACCGGCCAGGTGCGCGCTCACGGCGGCGGCGAGGAGCAGGCAGCCGCGGTAGCCCTGCCAGGTGCTGTCGACGAGCGCCTCCCAGAGGTCCTCGGGCACGCCGCGCAGCGACGGGTCGCCGTCCGGGCCCGCGGCGAGCGCGTCGAGGAGCCGCTCGACGGCCCGCAGATCGGTGCGCCAGGTCGGCTGGAGGTCGGCCAGCTCCTCGGCGCGCGGGCGGTAGCGGGCCGACGCGACCACCCGGGCCTGCTCGGCCCGCCCGACGTCGAGCAGCCCGCAGGCCATGGCCGCGGCGGCCTCGACCCGGTTGACCACGACGACCCGGCGGGTGAAGGCGAGCACCGGGCGGATCGCGTCGTCCCGGACGAGGTCGAACGAGTCCACGGCCCGGGAGTACATCTCCTCCTCGAGCTCCCAGAGCGCGAGGCAGTGGTACGACTGGCCGCACTCGTTGTAGCTCGCGGCGAGCTCGGCGGCCCGCCAGCCGAGGTCCGCCGGGTCGCTCTCGAAGACGTCGTCGAGCATCGCCACGGCCCGCGCGAGGTCGCTCGGCCGGTCCTCGCCGAGCGAGTCCGGGTCCGAGATGCCGAGGTAGGAGAGCCGGCCGCTGAGGGCCCGGGCCACGAACACCTCGTCGCCGGTGTCGTACGCGGCGGCGAGCAGGGCATCGGCACGGGTCCGCAGCGCCTCGTGCGGGGCGCCGGCGAGCAGGTCGTTGACGAGGAGGTTGTGCAGCACCTGCACGCGGACGTCGGGCCAGCCGGCCTCGGCCGCCTGCCGGGCCCAGCGCTCGAACCGGCGGGTGTGGTCGACCGGGTCGGGCAGCGACTGGACGTGCTCGAGTGCCTCGTACACGGCGATCCGCGCCGCGAGGTGGTCCGCGGGCAGGTCGCCCGACAGAAACGTCATGCCTGGTACCGCCCTCCGTCCCTCCGGCGGGACCGTCCCCGCCCCACGGATGTCGACACTGCGGCGGGCAGGGTTGAGCGGGTCGGTCCGTGCCCAGAGCCTACGCGGAGCCCCCGAGCGGCGGGGAGGGTCGAATCCTGCTACAGAACATTGACGACACGACAGTGAGCCGTAGACTGACCGCCGCCCGTCCCGGCCCGTCCACCCGTCGAGAGGGACCGTCGTGCGTACTGTCGAGAGCTGGACCGAGGGCCGCTGGTGGTCCTCGCCGGACGCCTCGCGCGTCGTCGTCGACGCCGTGACCGGCGAGCCGGTCGCGAGCGTGTCGAGCGCGGGGCTCGACGCCCCCGGAGTCGTCGCCTTCGCGCGCGGGACCGGCGGCCCGGCGCTGCGTGCGAGCGGGTTCCGGGCCCGCGGCGCGCTCGTCAAGGAGCTCGCGCTGGCGCTCAGGGCCCGCCGTGCGGAGCTCGTCGAGCTGTCGGCGCGCACGGGCGCGACGGCCGCCGACGCGAGCGTCGACGTCGACGGCGCGATCGGCACGGCGCTCGTCTTCGCCGCCAAGGCCACGGCGCTGCCCGAGGGCAACGTCTGGGCCGAGGGTGACGTCGAGCCGCTGGGTCGCGGCGGCTCGTTCGCCGGCCGGCACCTGCTCACGCCGCTGACCGGGGTCGCGCTCCAGGTCAACGCGTTCAACTTCCCGGTGTGGGGCATGGTCGAGAAGCTCGCCCCGGCCCTGGTCGCCGGCGTCCCGACGATCGTGAAGCCGGCGACGCCGACGGCGTACGTCGCGGAGCACGCCGTCCGGATCCTCGTGGAGTCCGGACTGCTGCCGGACGGTGCGCTCCAGCTCGTCTGCGGCTCCGTCTCCGGGGTGCTCGACGAGCTCGGCGGCCAGGACCTCGTGTCGTTCACCGGTTCCGCGCAGACCGCCGCGCTGCTGCGCGCCCATCCCGCCGTGACCCACCGGTCGGCGCGGTTCAACGCCGAGGCGGACTCGCTCAACGCGAGCGTGCTCGGCCCGGACGTCGCTCCCGGCTCGCCGGAGCTCGACCTGTACGCCGACGCGGTCGTCGCCGAGCTCACGTGCAAGGCCGGTCAGCGGTGCACGGCGATCCGCCGGGTGCTCGTGCCGCAGGATCTCGTCGGCCCGGTCTGCGACGCGCTCGTCGACCGGCTCCGGCAGGTCGTCGTCGGGGCGCCCGGGGCGGACGGCGTGACGATGGGTGCGCTCGCCGGCCCCGACCAGCGGGCCGCCGTCCTCGACGGCATCGAACGGCTCCGCGTCGCCGGTCCGGTGCTCACCGGCGGCGGCCCTCCGGAGCTGGCCGTCGGCGCCGACCCGCGGCGCGGGGCGTTCGTCGCGCCGACCCTGCTCCGGGCGGACGACGCGCAGGCCGCGGCGCCGCACGAGGTCGAGGCCTTCGGGCCGGTGGCGACCGTCGTCGGCTACCGGGACGTGCCGCACGCCGTCGAGTTGCTCGCCCGCGGCGGCGGGTCGCTCGTCGCGTCCCTCGTCAGCGCGGACGACGCCGTCGTGCGGGCCGTCGTCCTCGGGGCCGCCGCGCACCACGGCCGGGTGCTCGTGCTCGACGCCGACTGCGCCGGCGAGAGCACCGGGCACGGCACCCCGATGCCGCAGCTCGTCCACGGCGGGCCCGGCCGGGCCGGGGGAGGCGAGGAGGAGGGCGGTCTGCGGGCCGTGGCCCACCACCTGCAGCGGACGGCGGTCCAGGGCTCGCCACGGGTCCTCGCGCTGCTCGCGGACGGCTGAGGTCTTGCGTCCGCCCGAAACGTGCTACAGACTCCTGACGTAGGTCTACTTGCGTGTAGAACGAAATCATGGAACGCGGCCCGACCCACGGTCCACCCGAGGAGGAACCACCGCCATGACGACGACCGACGACCGGATCGGCAGCGCCCCCGAGCCCACCGGCCCGGTGAGCCGCATCGACTACAGCGAGCGGATCCCGAACAACGTCCAGCTGTCCACGGACCGGCGCCTCCAGCGCGCCCTCGAGAGCTGGCAGCCGAAGTTCCTCGACTGGTGGAAGAACCTCGGGCCGGCGCTGCCGACGAAGGACGTCTACCTGCGGACCGCGGTCGCGGTCGGCCGGGACGGCTGGGCGGTCTACGACTTCGTCCCCATGCACGAGTACCGCTGGGGCATCTTCCTCGCGGAGGGCGACCCCGACCGCAGCGTGAACTTCGGCAGGCACAAGGGCGAGAAGGCCTGGCAGACGGTGCCCGGCGAGTACCGCGCCGAGCTGCAGCGGCTCATCGTCGTCCAGGGCGACACCGAGCCGGCCTCGGTCGAGCAGCAGCGGCACCTCGGGGCCACGGCGCCGAGCCTGTACGACCTGCGCAACCTCTTCCAGGTCAACGTGGAGGAGGGCCGCCACCTCTGGGCGATGGTCTACCTCCTGCAGGCGCACTTCGGCCGGGAGGGCCGGGAGGAGGCCGAGGAGCTGCTCAAGCGCAACAGCGGTGACTTCGACAACCCGCGGATCCTCGGTGCCTTCAACGAGGACACGACGGACTGGCTGCAGTTCTTCATGTTCACCTACTTCACCGACCGGGACGGCAAGTACCAGCTCGGCACCCTCAAGGAGAGCGGCTTCGACCCGCTGGCGCGGACCTGCGAGTTCATGCTCAAGGAGGAGGCGCACCACATGTTCGTCGGCACGACGGGCGTGCAGCGCACCGTCGAGCGGACGGCGCAGGTCATGGTCGAGCACGACACCGAGGACGTCCTCCCGTACGGGGCGATCCCGCTGTCGACGATCCAGAAGTACCTGAACTTCCAGTTCTCGGTCTCGATGGACCTGTTCGGCTCGGAGCTGTCGAGCAACGCCGCGACGTACTACACCGCCGGCATCAAGGGGCGCTGGGCGGAGACCCGCCGCAAGGACGACCACGTCCTGCTCGGGGCGACCCGGGAGATGACGAAGGTCGTCGACGGCCGGTTCGTCACCGAGACGGTGCCGCTGCTCAACGCGCTCAACCTCGACCTTCGCGACGAGTACCGCGCGGACTGCGAGAACGGCGTCCGGCGCTGGAACCAGGCGCTCGAGGAGGCCGGCCTCCCGCACCGGCTCACGCTGCCGCACGAGGGCTTCAACCGGAAGGTCGGCGCCTACTCGGCCGTGCACGTCTCGCCGGAGGGCGAGATCCTCGACGACGCGACCTGGGCCGCGAAGGTCGACTCCTGGCTCCCGAGCGCGCAGGACCGCGCCGACGTCGCGGCCCTCATGCAGCCGACGTACGAGCAGGGCGCCTTCGCCGGCTGGATCGCCCCGCCGTCGCAGGGCATCAACGAGATGGGCGTCGAGTTCGACTACGTCCGCTTCTGGAAGCAGGACAACGCGTCCTGAGCCGCCCGGCGACCGCCGGTGTCAGCCGTCCGCGCCGAGGGACTCCCAGTGCGCCTGGGCGCGGCGGTGCCAGCGCTCGTGGCAGCGGTGGAACACCGTCGCCGCCCGCACGCCGGGCCAGTCGTGGTCGAGCAGCTCCATCGGCAGGGCCGGGTCGAGGAACGGGAAGCGGCGCCAGGCCTGGACGAGCCCGACCTGGGCGACGAAGGCCGCCTCCGCGCCGTCCGCCCGCCGGTCCTCGAAGCCGTCGACGAAGTCGCCGTAGGCGGCCTCGATCTCGCCCAGCGACGTCCAGGCGGCGGCGACGACGTCCTCGGGCCGACCGATCGCGCCCGACTCGCCGACCCACGACATCGCGCTCGACGCGATGCCCAGGTCCTCGACGATCCGCGCCACCTCGGGGCCGCGGTCGGCGTACGGCACGACCCACAGCCCCGGTGCGGGCGAACCCATCCCGGCCCAGGTGAGCCGGGTGCGGAGCTTGTGCCGCAGGGCACGCTGGGTCTCGGGCACGGTGACCGCCAGGACGAGCCAGCGGCCGTCCCAGCGGCGCTGCTCGCGGAGGAAGCCGTAGATCCGGCGCGCGCCGTCCTCGAGCAGGTCGCGCCCCTCGGGGGTGAGGTCCCAGCGGGTGCGCCGCCCCACCCGGGACGGGGTGACGAGCCCTTCGGCGGCCGTCCGGGCCAGGGCCTGCCGGGCGGCCTTCTCCTCGACGCCGACCGCCGCGAGGGCCTCGACGAACGCGGCCGTCCACACCGGCCCGGAGCGCGGCAGGACGAACTCGCCGAGGATCGTCAGGAGCAGGCCGCGCGCGCTCGGGCCGCCCAGGCTCCGCCGCCGCGCGGAGGGGACCTCGTCCCAGCCTGCGTCGGGCTCCAGGGGCGCCGCGGCGGACATCGTGCTCCTTGCGGACGGGTGCGCGCGGGGCGCACGGTGCGGTACGGCTCAGGGCCGGGACCACTCTAGGACGTGCCCCGGGCGCCCGACCTGCGACGTGCCCCCCGCCGGCCCCGGGCCGGGTCCGCATCGAAATGCTACAAACTCTTGACGTTACTCAGTACCAACGTAGAACCTAGGGACGTTCGTCCCACGGCCGGAAGGGCAGCCATGACAGCCGTCGCAGACCACGCCGTCGCCGACAACGGGGTCGAGGTCTCCTTCGACACCTCGCCGGAGCGGTACCGGCACTGGCGCCTGTCGGTCGACGGCAGGGTCGCGACCCTGACCCTCGCCGTCGACCCCGAGGGTGGGCTCGTCCCGGGCTACGAGCTGAAGATGAACTCCTACGACCTCGGCGTGGACATCGAGCTCTACGACGCCGTGCAGCGGCTGCGCTTCGAGCATCCCCAGGTCGCCGCCGTCGTCGTCACGGGCGGGCTGGACCGGATGTTCTGCGCCGGGGCCAACATCAGGATGCTCGCGCAGTCCTCGCACGCGTGGAAGGTGAACTTCTGCAAGTTCACCAACGAGACCCGCAACGGCATGGAGGACGCCACGGCGAGCTCCGGCCAGACGTACGTCGCGGCGCTCAACGGGACGGCGGCCGGCGGCGGCTACGAGCTCGCGCTCGCGTGCGACGAGATCGTCCTCGTCGACGACGGGTCGTCCGCGGTGTCGCTGCCCGAGGTGCCGCTGCTCGGCGTCCTGCCCGGCACCGGCGGTCTGACGCGGGTCGTCGACAAGCGGCACGTCCGGCGGGACCGGGCCGACGTCTTCGCGACGAAGAGCGACGGGATCAAGGGCCGCACCGCGGTCGAGTGGGGCCTCGTCGACGCGAGCGTGCCGCGGGCCCGCTTCGCCGAGGAGGTCGGCGCGCGGGCGCAGGCCGCGGTCGCCCGCTCGTCCCGGCCGCAGGACGCGACGGGGGTGCCGCTCACGCCGCTGGCCCGGGTCGTCGACGGCGACGAGATCCGCTACCCGCACGTGGCCGCCGTCCTCGACCGGGCCGGGCGCCGCGTCGAGATCACCGTGCAGGCCCCGACGCAGGCGCCTCCCGCGGACGCCGCGGGGGTCCACGCGCTGGGCGTCGACTACTGGCCCCTGGCCGTCGCGCGGGCCCTCGACGACCTCGTCCTGCGGCTGCGGACCAACGAACCGGCGCTCGGCACCTGGGTCCTGCGGACCGTCGGCGACGCCGACCTCGTGCTCGCCCACGACGACCAGCTCATCGCGCTGGCCGACGACTGGTTCGTCAACGAGGTCCGGCACTACCTCAAGCGGACGTTCAAGCGGCTCGACGTCACGAGCCGCAGCCTCGTCGCCCTCGTCGAGCCCGGCAGCGCCTTCGCCGGCAGCCTCCTCGAGCTCGCGCTCGCGGCCGACCGGCAGTACATGCTCGACGGCGTCTTCGAGGACGTCGACCCGGACGCCGAGCCCGCCGTCCTCGTCGTCGGCGCGGCCAACGCGGGGCTGTTCCCCATGGGGAACGGGCTGACCCGTCTGCAGTCCCGGTTCTACGGGGACGACCGGGCGCTGGCGGCGGTGCTCGCGCGCAGCGGGGAGCGGCTGGACGCCGCGGCGGCCGCGGCGCTCGGGCTCGCGACGATGACCCCGGACGACATCGACTGGGCGGACGAGATCCGGATCGCGCTCGAGGAGCGCGCCGCCCTGAGCCCCGACGCCCTCACGGGCATGGAGGCCAACCACCGGTTCGTCGGCCCGGAGACGATCGAGACGAAGATCTTCGGCCGGCTCACCGCCTGGCAGAACTGGATCTTCCTGCGGCCCAACGCCTCCGGCCCCGAGGGGGCGCTGCGGCGCTACGGTTCCGGCCTGCGCGCCGAGTTCGACCAGTTCCGCGTCTGACCCCACCCCACCCCCCTTCAGCGCGAGAGGCGGACCACCATGGCCGGGACGACGACGTCCACCCCCCGACCTCCGTTCGACGCAGGCCCCACCTTCAACGCGGCGGCGTACCTCGTCGACCGGCACGTCACGGCCGGGGACGGCGCCCGCGTCGCCCTGCGCTGCGAGGGCGCGGACACGACGTACGCGGCGCTCGCGGCGCTCACCGCGCGGGTGGCGGCGGCGTTCACCGCCCTCGGCGCCCGGCGCGAGGAGCGGGTGCTCTTCCTCATGGCGGACACCGTGGAGCTCGCCGCGGGGATCCTCGGGGCGATGCGCGCGGGCCTGGTCGCGGTGCCCGTGAACACGATGCTCACGACGGCCGACCTCGGTCCGCTGCTCGCCGACTCCCGGGCCCGGGTCGTCGTCGCGTCGCCCGGCTTCGCCGCGGCCGTGGCCGCGGCGCTGCCCGCGACCGACGCCGTGACCCACCTCGTGGTCACCGGCGGTCCCGCGCCCGAGGTGCCCCCCGGGGTGAGCGTCGTCGACTGGGACGACGCGCTGGCCGCCGGCGACGAGGCCGTCCCGGGCGGTGCGCCGGTGGTGCCGGCCGGGGACGACGCGGGCGCGCTGTGGCTCTACACGTCCGGGACGACGGGCGTCCCCAAGGCGGCGATGCACCGGCACGCGAACATCAGGCATGTGTGCGAGACCTACGGCGCCCGGGTCCTCGGGATCCGTCGCGACGACCGGTGCCTGTCCGTCGCGAAGCTGTTCTTCGCCTACGGCATCGGCAACTCGCTCTTCTTCCCGCTGTCGGTCGGCGCCATGGCGATCCTCGAGCCCCGGCGCCCGACGCCGGGCACCGTCGCCGAGCGCGCGGAGGCGGACCGGCCGACGGTCTTCTACGCCGTCCCCGCGTTCTTCGCCGGGATGCTCGCCGCCGACCTGCCCGCCGACACGCTCGCGGGCGTCCGGATCGCGACCTCGGCCGGCGAGGCGCTGCCCGCCGCCCTGCAGCAGCGCTGGACCGCCCGCTTCGGGGTGGACATCCTCGACGGGCTCGGGTCGACCGAGGCGCTGCACATCTTCCTCTCCAACGCCCCCGGGGACATCGGGCCGGGCACGAGCGGGCGGCCGGTGCCGGGGTACGAGGTCGAGGTCCGCGCCGAGGACGGCGCGCGCGCCCCGGTCGGCACCCCCGGCATGCTCTTCGTCAGCGGGGAGTCGATCGCGACCGGCTACTGGTGCCGGACGGCGACCACCCGCTCGGTCTTCCAGGGCCGCTGGCTCGCGACCGGCGACACGTACGTCGAGGACGAGGACGGCCGGTTCACCTGCCTCGGCCGGTCCAACGACATGATCAAGGCCGGCGGGATCTGGGTCTCCCCGGGCGAGGTCGAGGCCCGGCTCCTCGAGCACCCGGACGTCGTCGAGGCCGCGGTGGTCGGCGGGGTCGACCACGACGGTCTCGAGCGGCCCGTCGCCGCCGTCGTCCTGCGGCCCGGCGGGACCACGACGGGCGACGACCTCGTCGCCTTCTGCCGCGAGGGGCTCGCGCACTTCAAGGCCCCGCGCGCCGTCCTCGTCGCCGACACCCTGCCGCGCACCGCGACCGGCAAGCTGCAGCGGTTCAAGGTGCGGGCGCTCGTCGTCGAGCAGGACCCGCTCCATGCGCGCGACACCGCGCCGTCCGCGGCATCCGTCTGATGGTCGCCGAGCGCGTGGCGGGCGGGCGCGGCGCCCGCGGCCTCGAGGTCGACCTGCTCCTCGTCGGGGCCGGCCCGGTCGGCCTGTACGGCGCTTACTACGCGGGGGTCCGCGGGCTGCGGGTCGCCGTCGTCGACAGCCTCCCCGAGCCCGGCGGCCAGGTCACCGCGATGTACCCGGAGAAGCCGATCTACGACGTCGGCGGCTTCCCGCGGGTCCTCGGCCGCGACCTCGTGGCCGGGCTCGTCGAGCAGGCCGGGCAGTACGACCCGACGTACCTGCTCGGCGAGGAGGCGCAGGGGCTCGCGCCCGACCCCGACGCACCCGGCCGGTTCGTCGTCACGACCTCGGCGGGGACGACGGTGCGCACCGGCACGGTCGTCGTCACCGGGGGCATCGGGACCTTCTCGCCGCGACCGCTGCCGGCGGGGGAGGACCTCCTCGGCCGCGGTCTGGCCTACTTCGTGCCGTCCTTCGCCGACTACGCCGGCGCGGACGTCGTCGTCGTCGGCGGTGGCGACAGCGCGTGCGACTGGGCGCTCGCGCTCCTGCCCGTGGCCCGCTCGGTGACGCTCGTGCACCGCCGCAAGGCGTTCCGGGCGCACGCGGCGACCGTCGAGGCCGTCCACGCGAGCGGCGCGACCGTGCTCGTCGACGCCCAGGTGACCGCCCTGCGGGCGGGCCCCGACGGGTGGGTCGCCGCCGCCGAGGTGACGACCCGGGACGGCGTCCTGACCCTGCCCGCGCAACGCGTCGTCGCGGCGCTCGGCTTCGTCGCCGACCTCGGGCCGCTGCGCGGCTGGGGCCTGGACCTGCACGACAACCGGCACGTCGTCGTCGACACCCGGATGGCCACGAACGTGCCCGGCGTCTACGCGGCCGGTGACATCACCGACTACCCGGGCAAGGTCCGGCTCATCTCGGTCGGGTTCGGCGAGGTCGCGACCGCGGTGAACAACGCGGCCGTGCACCTCGACCCGGAGGTCACGCTCTTCCCCGGTCACAGCAGCGACGCCGCTGCCGCGCCGGTGCCCGTCTGACCCGACCTGCACGACCCGGCCCCGCCGGTACGTTTCGACGAGAACCCTGCTCGTGAGAGGACCGCCGTGCCCTACGTCATCACCTCGAAGTGCATCGACGTCAGCGACCAGTCGTGCGTCGAGGAGTGCCCGGTGGACTGCATCTACGTCGGGGACCGCAAGCTCTACATCAACCCCAAGGAGTGCATCGACTGCGGGGCCTGCGAGCCGGTCTGCCCGGTCGAGGCCATCTCCCAGGACCGCCGGGTCCCCGACGAGGACAAGGAGTTCGTCGAGGACAACCGGCGGTTCTTCACCGAGGTGCTCCCCGGCCGGGACGCCCCGATCGGCGCGCCCGGCGGCGCCCGCAAGGTCGGCGAGATCGGCGTCGACACCCCGCTCGTCGCCGACCACCCGGGGAGCTGAGCGCGTGCTCGACGGTCGGGTCCTCGTCGACGCCCACGTCCACGTGCCGGTGCTCGGCTCGCTCGCGCCGGCGTGGAAGGACTGGGCGCGCGACTTCGGCCGCCCCGGCGTCGTCGAGGAGGTCTGGGACGCCGACGGCCGGCCGCGCCCGGCGGCGCTCGACGCGCACTTCGCCGCCGAGGGGGTCGACGTCGCGCTGCTGTTCTGCGAGTACAGCCCGAAAGCCACCGGGTACCAGGAGTTCGACGACCTCCTGCCCCTCGTCGAGGCGAACCCGCGCCGGTTCCGGCCGGTCGCGAACGTCAACCCGCACCTGCACTTCCCGATCGCGCGCGAGCTCACCCGCCAGCTCGACCACGGTGCCGCGGCGCTCAAGCTGCACCCCGTGCACGGTGGCTTCCGGCTCGACGACGCCGCGCTGTTCCCCGCGTACGCCGCGCTCGCGGAGCGCGGCGTCCCGCTCGTCGTGCACTGCGGGACGTCCTCGTTCCCCGGTTCGATGAACGAGCTCGCCGACCCGGTGCACCTCTACCCGGTGCTGCGGCAGTTCCCGGCGCTCGACGTCGTCCTGGCGCACGGCGGCCGCGGCTGGTGGTACGACGCCGCGGCCTTCCTCGCGCTCTCCCACGAGACGGTGTGGATCGAGCTGTCCGGGCTGCCGCCCAAGCGGTTGCCGACCTACTACGCGCGGCACGACCTCGCCCGGCTCGCCCGTCGCTTCGTCTTCGGCACCGACTGGCCGGGCGTGCCGGGTGTCGCCGCGAACGCGCGGGCCGTCGCCGGGCTCGGGCTCGCCGAGGAGACCGTCGCGCTCGCGCTCGGCGGCAACGCGCTGCGGCTCTACCACGGCCTCGACCCGGAGACCGGTACGGGAACTGTTGCAGGAGAAGGAGTCTGATGCCGGTCTACGCCTACGACGGGGTGACACCGCGGATCTCCCGGACCGCCTACGTGCACCCGGACGCCGTCCTCATCGGCGACGTGACGCTCGGTCCGGAGGCGTCCGTCTGGCCCGGTGCCGTGCTGCGCGGCGACCACGGGCTCATCGAGATCGGTGCCCGCACCTCGGTGCAGGACGGGACCGTCGTGCACACGACACCCGACTGGCCGACCGTCGTCGCGGCGGACTGCGTCGTCGGGCACAACGCCCACCTCGAGGGCTGCGTCGTCGAGACGCGCTGCCTCGTCGGCTCGATGTCGACGCTGCTCAACCGGGTGCGGATCGGGGCCGGTTCCGTCGTCGGCGCAGGGGCCGTCGTCCCCGAGGGCCTGCAGGCACCGCCGGGCTCGATGCTCCTCGGGGTGCCGGCCCGGATCCGCCCGCTCACCGGTGAGGACCACGACCGCTGGGTCGACCACGCCGTCGGGATCTACGTCGAGAACGCCCGGCACTACCCGAAGGCGCAGCGCGCCGTCCGGCTCGAGGACTGCCTCACCGACGACCCGACCGACTGACCGACCCACCCGAAGCACCCGAGGAGAAGGAGCGGCGATGGAGCCCACCGGGGTCCCGGCCCGAGAGCTGAGCGACGAGGAGCTCGAGCGGCAGGGCACGCACGCGCACGCGACCCGGAACTGGGTCTTCCTCCACGGCACCGCCGAGCAGTTCGCGCACCACACCGAGCGGATGCTCGAGCTCGAGAAGGAGTACCTGCGCCGGCACCCCAAGCGCACCTGGCAGGGCAGCGCCGAGGCCGGCGGGGAGGTCGACGAGGCGACCCGCCTGCGGACGGCGCTGCGTGGCCTCGTGACCCAGATCGAGTCCGTGCTCGCGGAGTCGGACCCGTTGCCGGGCAACGGGTCCACGGCCGGACCCGGTGGGGTGGCCGGCCTGCCGGGCGGTTCTGCCGGCGTCGCCGCGCTCCTCGCGGAGGTGGCGGACGCCCCGGGCGGCAGGCTGCACCGGCTCGAGCTGCACCAGGCCGCGCGCCGCGCCGGGCTGCCCCGGGCGGACGTCGCGCAGCTCTACCGCAGCGAGCCGCCGCTGCTCGCCGCCGACGGCGCCGACCGGGTGATCACCGACGCCGGCCGGGAGTGGCTCGCCACCCGGTCCTGACGCCCTCAGCCCTCCGGTGCGGGATCGCCGGGAGCGGGGACCCGGTGGTTGCCCGCCGCGATCGCCTCCAGCAGACGGGTCGCGAGCTCCTCGGCGGGCGCCTCGGCGTCCTCGACGACGTACCGCTCGAGGCCCTCGGCCGCGAAGTCCGCGTGCATCGCGCGCGTCGCCTCCTCGCTCGTGAAGCCGTGGCCGCTGCGGCGGACGACCCGTTCGACGCAGAGGTCCGCGGGCGGCAGGAGCACGACGTAGTGGGTCACGGGGTCGCCGGCCGTCGTCAGCCAGCGCGGCAGCTCCTTGGGTCTGACCACCCCGTCGTAGACGACCGTGCAGTCGGCCCGGGCGAACGTCCCGACGGTGCGGGCCGCGGCCGCGGCGCCGATCTCGTTCTGCGCGGCGGCCTCGGGCAGCCACGGCGGGACGGCGCCGCGCCGCCACAGGCTGAGGAACCAGTCCCCGGGGACGAGCACCGACGGGTTGAGGCGCTCCGCGAGGTGCGGGGCCAGCGTCGACTTGCCCGCCCCCGGCGGCCCCGTCACGACGATCAGCTCACCCATGCCGCCCAATGTGTCAGGTCAGCGGTCCCGCCGTCCCGCCGACGCTCGCGCTCGGTACCGCTCCCGGGGTCTGGGCGCCCGGGTTCCGGTACGCACCGTGAGCACGGGCGGTCAGGTGGTGGGTGAGGACGAGGTGGAGTTCGAACCGGGCGGTGGGGTCGTCGAGGTCGTCGCCGAGCAGGTCCCGCAGGGTGCGCAGTCGGTAGCTGACGGTCTGGGCGTGGACGAACAGCTCGGCGGCGACGTCCGCCCGCGAGCCCCAGTGCCGCAGCCAGCTGTGCAGGGTCGCGAGCAGCCGCTCGCGCTGGGTCTCGCGCAGCGCGGCGAGCGGGGCGAGCCGCCGGGCGGTGAGCACGGCCAGGGCGCCCTGCTCGCCGCGCAGCGCGAGCAGGGCGAGGTGGTCCTCGGCGAAGACCGGGTCCGCGCCGTCCGGCGGCGCCGCCTCCCCGGCGAGGACCGCGAGCCGCACCCCCTCCGGCACCTGCGGCCACGGCAGCGCCGGACCGACCAGCGCGCCCCGGCCGGCGAGCGCCGTCCTGAGTGCCGCCCGGGCCGCCCGCGGGCCCGACCGCAGGAGCACGACGGTGTCGCGCTCGCGGTCGAGGACGACCCCGTCGGCGCCGTACCGGAACCGGGCGTCCCGGGCCTGCTCGGGCGGCAGGACGACGGGGACGACGACGTCCAGGCCGCGCCAGCCCGCCTCGGCGGCCGCGGCCCGGACGACCTCGTCCGGTGCGCTCCCGCGCACGAGCAGCTCGGCGAGCCGGCGCCGGGCCCGGTCCCCCTCGCCGGCCTGCTCACGGAGCTGGAGCCCGAAGCCGTCGGTGGCCGCGGCCGCCAGCGCGTCGACGTAGGTCGTGATCGCGTCGGAGAGGTCGAGCAGCTCGTCCGTGCTCACCGGGCGGACCTGGCCGAGCGCCCGGACCGCCGAGCGCAGCGTGAGGCCGGCCGCCGTCCGGAACGCCGCGAGGAGCGCCTCGGGGCCGCGGTCCTCCCGGGCCTCGGCCGCCCCGAGGGCGGTGAAGACGTCCCGGATGTCCGCCGGGACCGCCGGCTCCGCGGTGCCGACGAGGGCGAGGAACCGCGCCAGCGCGACCTCGACGGCCCGGCGCAGGTCGCGCTCGAGCTTGGTGCTGCGGGCGGCGGCGAACGCCGGCGTGGCCTGCGCGACCTCGCGGGCGACCTCCTCGACGGTCGCGGGCAGGTCGGGCCGCATGGCGCCGGCGAGGTCGGCGGGCAGGCGCTCCCACGGCGTCGGGGTCACGGCGCGGCTCATACGCAGATGTTGTCACGCAGTGACAAGGCGGCGCGAGAACTGTGGTGCCCCGGGTGCGCAGACTCTCACCCCGTGATGGGTGACGATGGAGAGGCCGCCACCTGCCAGGAGGTCCGCCGTGGAGCACCGCACCTCGCGCCAGCACGTCGTCGACATGTGCCGCACCATGCTCGAACGGGGGTATCTCAAGGCCACCGAGGGCAACGTCTCGGTGCGCGTCCCCGGGCACCGGCTCTACGCCGTGACCCCGAGCAACTACGACTACGCCGCGATGCGCGTCGAGGACGTCTGCATCGTCGACTTCGCCGGCACCCACGTGCCGGACCCCGGGGACGCCGGCCTCGTGCCGTCCATCGAGTGCGGGATGCACGCGAACATCTACCGCGAGCGCCCCGACGTCCACGCGGTCGTCCACACCCACCAGCCGTACGCCTCGGCGCTCGCGGTGCTCCGCCGTCCGATCCCGGCCCTTACCGACGAGCAGGTGCGCTTCCTCGGCCGCGAGGTCGCCATCATCGACTACGCCCCGGCGGGTACCGGGTTCCTCGCGAAGAACGTCCAGAAGAAGGTCGCCGGCGGCGACAACGCGTTCATCATCGCCAACCACGGCATCGTGGCGCTCGGCACCGACCCGGACCGCGCCGTCTTCAACATGGCGTTGCTGGAGAAGGTGTCCATCGCCTACCTGCTCGCCCTCACGACCGAGGCCGGCAAGGTCTACACGATCCCCGCCGCGATCCGGGAGATCGCGTTCACCAAGCTGCGCAGCGACGAGAAGCGGATCGCGGCGCAGGTCGAGCGCTCCGTGCCGCCGGTGCGGGTCGCGGCGCAGGCGCCGCTGCCGAGCGCCGACGCGGCCGCCGCCGCCGTCGCGGCGGCGCCGGTCCCGGCCCCACGGCTCGTCGAGGCGGTCGAGCCCGGCGCCGAGGCCGCCCGGCTCGGGTACGCGATCAGCGACTACCCGGACGTCGACGACACGATGCGCCGGCTCAAGGCCCTTGTCTCCCAACCGGTCCGCGGCCTGCGGCACGACGCGCTGCTCGACGTCCTGGAGTGGTTCGAGACCAAGTGCCGGGCGAGCAAGGAGCTCACCGAGCGGGCCAAGGAGCGGATCCCCGGCGGCGTCCAGCACAACCTCGCCTTCAACTACCCGTTCCCGCTCGCGGTCGAGAAGGCCGAGGGGGCGCACCTCGTCGACCGGGACGGCAACGTCTACATCGACTTCCTCCAGGCCGGCGGCCCGACGATCCTCGGCAGCAACTACGCGCCGGTCAACGAGAAGGTCGCCGAGGTCGTCGGTGCGTCCGGGCCGGTGACGGGCCTGTTCCACGAGTACGAGCTGAAGCTCGCCGAGTCGATCCACCGGTACATGCCGCACATCGAGATGTACCGCTCGCTCGGGTCCGGCACCGAGGCCGTCATGGCCGCCGTCCGGGCCGCCCGGGCGTTCACCGGCAAGAAGACCGTCGTCAAGGTGGGCGGCGCGTACCACGGCTGGTCGGACACGATGGTCTACGGCCTGCGGGTGCCCGGCAGCTACCGGATGAACGCCAAGGGCATCCCGTTCGGGGCCACGAGCCGCACCCGCGAGACGTTCCCGCACGACCTCGGCACGCTGCGCCGCAAGCTCGTCGAGAACCGGCTGCGCGGCGGGACCGCCGCGGTCGTCGTCGAGCCGGTCGGCCCGGAGTCCGGTACCCGGCCCGTGCCGCACGACTTCAACGCGAAGGTCCGCGAGCTGTGCGACGAGTTCGGGGCGCTGCTCGTCTTCGACGAGGTCGTCACGGGGTTCCGGCTCGGGCTCGGCGGTGCGGCGGGCTACTTCGGGGTGACCCCCGACCTCACGGTGCTCGGCAAGGCGGTCTCCGGCGGCTACCCGATGGCCGGCGGCGTCGGCGGCCGGTCCGACGTCATGGCGGTCTTCGGCTCCGGGCTCGACGGCAAGAGCGGGGCGCACATCCAGGTCGGCGGCACCCTGTCGGCGAACCCGCTGTCCTGCGCCGCCGGGTACTTCGCGATCGAGGAGATGGCCCGCACCAACGCGCCCGTGATCGCCGGGCGGGCCGGGGACCGGCTCACGAAGGGCCTGCAGCGGATCGTCGACCGGTACGGGCTGCCGTACGTCGCCTACAACCAGGGCTCGATCGTCCACCTCGAGTGCAGCGGCGTCATGCTCCTCGACATGCACAACCCGCTCAAGCTCCTCAAGGAGAACAAGGCCCGCAAGCGGCTCATGGAGCAGATGGGTGCCGCCTACGCGGCGAACGGGATCATCACGCTCGCCGGGTCGCGGATGTACACCTCGATGGCCGACACCGACGCCGTGATCGACGACGCGCTCGAGCGGTTCGACCGCGTGCTGGCGACGGTCGAGGGCGTCTGAGCCGGGTCGGTCTGCGCGATCTCGCGGGCGGGTGCATCATCCGGCGGGCCACGGGTACACCCCCGGGATGGACGACCTCGTCGCACGCGCGCAGATCGACGTCGACGCCGACCGGCACACCGTCTGGCGGACGTTGACGGACCCCGAGCGGATCAGGCAGTGGATGGGTGCCACCGTCACGAGCACCTGGGTGGAGGAGGCCGAGATCAGCTGGCACGGCGAGTTCGACGGCCGGTCCTTCGCCGACCACGGCCGGATCCTGCAGTACCTGCCGGAGAGCACCCTGCGGATGTCGCACTCCGGCGGCACCGACGCCGACGGCGTGCCGCACACGCTGACGTTCGACCTGTCGGACGTCGGCGACGGCGGCACCCGGGTCCGGGTGACCCAGGAGCACAACGCGGACGAGGCGACGGCCGACCGTTCGCGGCGTACCTGGACCGCGCTGCTCGCCGCGCTCAAGGGTGTCGCGGAGTCCTACCGGCCCGCGCGCTCCGACGTCAGGGGTGCTCGGACAGACGGGTGACCTCCCGCCGGAACGGCACGACGTCGTTCGGCGGCAGGTCGGCGTCGAGCTCCTCGGCGTACCGGCGGCCGGACCAGACCGCCATGGCGATGGTGCCGGGGGCCCAGGCGTCCCCGATGCCGCGCACCGAGCGGAGGTGGCCGTCCGCCACGGCCCGGTCGAAGCCGTCGAGCAGGTCCTGCCCCGTCGGCAGCCGCGCCGTGACGAGGACGACGGCGTCCGCGGCGAGGTCCTCGGTGCCGCCGGTCCACACGCACCCGGTCTCGACGTGCCCGGGCCGGACGGCGGTCACGGCCCGGTCCGTGCGCACGTGCACACCCGCCGCGGCGACCCGGCGCCGGACCTTGGCGAGCTCGAGGGTGTTCGCCGTCCACGCCGACACCTGCGACGACGGGGTGACGAGGTGCACCTCGTACCCCTCGCCGCCGAGCAGCTCGGCGAGCACGCCGCCGAGGTAGTAGTGGTCGTCGTCGAAGACGACGACGCGGCGCCCGGCCGGGCGGCGGCCCGCCATGAGGTCGTCCGGGGTGAGCACCTCGGTGCCGGGGTCGACCGGCATCGCGTGCGTGTGCCGGCGGCCGACGCCGTCCCGCCGCCAGGTGGCCCCGGTCGCGACCGCGACGTGGTCGAAGCCGGCCTCGAGGGCGTCGTCGACGGTCATCCGGCTCTCCCGGTAGACCTCGACGGACCGCAGGTCCGCCAGGGCCAGCGTGCGGTGGTCGCGGACCCGGCCCCAGGCGGCGAGCCCGGGCAGCCGGGACTCGGTCGTGACCCGGCCGCCGAGCTCACGGGTCGCCTCCGCGAGCACGACGTCGTAGCCGCGGACGCCGAGCGCCCGGGCCGCCTCGAGGCCGGCCGGACCGGCCCCGACGACGAGCACCCGGCCCTCGGACCCCTTGGGCCGCAGCCGCTCCGGGTGCCAGCCGCGCCGGTACTCCTCGCCCATGGTCGGGTTCTGCGTGCAGCGGATCGGGGTCATCGTGTGGTCCCCGGAGACGCACACGTTGCAGCCGATGCACTCCCGGATCGTGTGCAGCCGGTTCGTACGGATCTTCTCCGGCAGGAACGGGTCGGCGATGGACGGCCGGGCCGCGCCGACGAGGTCGAGGACGCCGTCCCGCACCTGCCGGACCATGAGGTCGGGCGAGGTGAACCGGCCGACGCCGACGACGGGCTTGGTCGTCAGCGCCTTGAGGCCGCGGACGGCGTCCTCGTGCTCGCCCTCGGGGCCGAACCGGGAGGTGTTCGAGTCGTCCTCCCACTCCCCGACGACGAAGTCCCAGAGGTCCGGCAGCTCGCCGAGCGTGCCGACGACGTCCTCGATCTCCGCCCGCCCGAGGCCGCCCGGCCCGGCGAGCTCGTCGACGGTGAGCCGGCAGGCGACCGCGGCCCGGCCGGCCGCCTCCTCGACGCTGTCCTCGAGCACCTCGCGCAGCAGCCGCATCCGGTTCCCCGGGCTGCCGCCGTAGGCGTCGGTCCGCTGGTTGTACCGCGGGGACAGGAAGTGCTGCAGCCCCGCGAGGTCGTGGCCCGCGTAGACGTAGACGAGGTCGTAGCCTGCGGCGATCGCCCGGCGGACGGCGGTGCGGTGCCAGCGCCGCAGGTCCGCGACGTCCGCGAGGGACATCGCCCGGGCCTGGACCGGGTGGTACGACTGCACGGGCAGGTGCGCCGGGCCGAGCGGGGTCTCCCGGCTGTAGAGGTTCGCCGCGTGCATCCCGTTGTGCGCCAGCTCGATGCCCGCGAGGGCGCCACCGGCGTGGATCTGCTCGGCGATCCGGGCCAGTGCCGGCACGTCCTCGTCGTCCCACAGGCGCAGCTCGACGAACGGTGCGACGTCGGACGTCGGGTGGATCTCGACCTCCTCGGTGCACACGACGCCCCAGCCGCCCTCGGCCTTGACCCGGCGCATCGCCGCCTGGGCGCTCGGGTCCCGGTAGCCCATGCCGTTGCAGTGCGGCACCTGGAAGAACCGGTTCTTCGTGACGAGCGGCCCGATCCGGACGGGCTCGAAGAGGACGGCGTACCGCGGGTCGGTCGGGGGCTCCGGCGTCGTCATGGGGCCATGCTCGCAGCGGCACCGGTGACAGCGCGGGACCGGCGTGCGACGCTGGCCGGGTGACGGACGTGACCCCGACGATCGAGCAGGTCCGGGCCCGGCGGAGCACCGCCGAGGGCCTGCGGTACTTCGACTCGCTGCCTGCCGTCACGGTCGAGGAGATGCTCGGCCGGTGGCGCGGCGAGGGGGTCGGCACCGGTCACCCGATGGACGGCGTCCTCGAGCGGTTCGGCTGGTACGGCAAGCGCTTCGAGGGCCCGGACGACGTCCACCCGCTCGTCTTCCGGACGTCGAGGGGCCTGCGCAGCGTCAACCCCGCGCTGATGCCGGTCGGGCTGCTCGCCGCCCGGCCGCGGACGGCGTTCCTGCCCGGCGCGGCGGGCGCGTTCAGGCTGCTGCTGCCGCTCGTCACGACGTCCCGGCCCGCGGCGCGGCTGCGGATGACCGAGTACCGCGGGGTCGTCACAGCCACGATGTGCTACGACGCGCACCCGATCCACGACGTGTTCCGCCGGGTCGACGGCGACACCGTCCTCGGCGTGATGGACCAGCGCGGCCTGCCGCAGCCGTTCGTCTTCCTGCTGCGCCGGGAGCGTTGAACCCGCCGGCCGGTGCTACAGCCGGATCTCGCTGATCTGCATCGTCGGCGTGATCGCGGTGTAGTTCGGGACGTCGCCCATGATCTCGGCGGTGTGCGGCGCGAAGGCGGTCTGGAACGCCTCGACGGACTCGAACACGAGGTGGCCCACGGCGGCGAAGGGCGGCGGCTGCCCGGGTCCGCCGCCGGCGACGCCCTGGTCGACCGACGAGTCCTTGAGCGCGTCGCCGAGGCGCTCGGCGACCATCGGCATGTGGCTGCCGAGGTAGTAGTCCATGTCGAAGGACATGTCCTCGGCGTACGGGTAGAGCACGCTGACCTTGATCATGCCGGTCCTCCCTGACCTCGTCGTCCGGTCCAGCATGCGGTGCGGTTCAGCGCGGCGCCATGCGGAGCGCGCCGTCCATCCGGACGACCTCGCCGTTGAGGTAGTCGTTGTCGACGATGGCGAGCACGAGCCGGGCGTACTCCGAGGGTAGGGCGAGCCGCTTCGGGAACGGCACGGACTCGGCGAGCGCGGCCCGGAACTCGTCGGAGACGGTCGCGAGCATCGGGGTCTCGACGATGCCCGGGGCGATGGTGCAGACCCGGATGCCGTACTGCGCGAGGTCGCGCGCGGCGGGCAGCGTGAGCCCGACGACGCCGCCCTTGGACGCCGCGTAGGCGGCCTGGCCGATCTGGCCCTCGTAGGCCGCGATCGACGCGGTGTTGACGACGACGCCGCGCTGGCCGTGCTCGTCGGGCCCGGTCTCGGCGATCGCCTGCGCCGCGGTGGCGAGCACGGTGAACGTGCCGACGAGGTTGATCTGCACGACCTTCGCGAACAGGCCGACGTCGTGGACGTTGCCGCGGCTGAGGATCCGCTGCGACGGCCCGATCCCGGCGCAGTTGACGACGGTGCGGAGCGGGACGCCCGCCGACGCGGCGGTCCGGACCGCGGCGCTCACCTCCTCGGCCGACGTGACGTCGGTCGGCAGGTAGGTCACGCCGCTCACGTCGGGGGCCTTGCCGACCGCGTCGGGGAGGTCGAGCGCGAAGACCCGCGCGCCCTGCGCGGCGAGGGCGGACGCGGTCGCGGCGCCGAGGCCGGAGGCCCCGCCGGTGACGATGGCTGCGGTGTCGGTCAGCTGCACGGTCGGCTCCTGGACGGGTGGCTGGTCGGGTGCTGGTCGGTCAGGCGTTCGGAAGCGTACGGATCACCGTCGAGGGCCCGGCCGCGAGGGCCCGGCCGACGACCATCCGCTGGATCTGGTTCGTGCCCTCGAAGATCTGCATGACCTTCGCCTCGCGCATGTAGCGCTCGACGGGGAAGTCCTTGGTGTAGCCCGCGCCGCCGAGCACCTGGACGGCGTCCGTCGTCACCCGCATCGCGTTGTCGGTGGCGACGAGCTTGGCGATGCTCGCCTCCGTCGAGAACGGCAGCCCGGCGTCGCGCAGCCGCGCGGCGGCGAGCGTGGTCGCGCGGGCCGACCAGACGGCGGCGGCCATGTCCGCGAGGAGGAACGCCAGGCCCTGGTGCTCGACGACGGGCCGGCCGAACGCCTCGCGCTCGCGGGCGTAGGCGAGCGAGACGTCGAGCGCGCCCTGCGCCAGACCCGTGGCCACGGCGGCGATCCCGAGCCGGCCCGAGTCGAGCCCCGCCAGGGCGATCGACAGCCCGTCGCCCTCGGCGCCGATCCGGCGGTCGGCCGGCACCCGGACGCCGTCGAACCGCATCGTGGCGGTCGTCGAGCCGGTGAGCCCCATCTTGCGCTCGGGCGGGTCGGCGGTCAGCCCCGGCGACCCGGCGGGCACGAGGAAGCAGCTGATCCCCCGGCGACCCTCGTCGGTGCGGGCCATGACCGTGTAGAAGTCCGCGTGGCCGCCGTGCGTCGTCCAGGCCTTGGCGCCGGTGATGACGTAGTCGTCGCCGTCCCGCACGGCACGCGTGCGCATCGCCGCCGGGTCCGAGCCGGCGTGCGCCTCCGAGAGGCAGTAGGCGCCGAGCCGGTCGCCGCCGAGCATGTCCGGCAGCCAGCGGTCCCGCTGCTCGTCGGTGCCGTACGCGAAGAGCGGGAAGCACGCCAGGGCGTGCACCGAGACGCCGACCGCGACGCTCGACCACACGGTGGCGAGCTCCTCGAGCACCTGGAGGTAGGTCCCGTACGGCTGCCCGCCGCCGCCGTGCTCCTCGGGGTAGGGCAGGCCGAGCAGCCCGGCCCGGCCGAGCGTGGCGAACACGTCGCGCGGGAACCGCTCGTCGGCCTCGTCCTGCGCGACCCGGGGGCGGAGCTCGCGCTCGACGAGGGTGCGGACGAGCTGCAGCAGGTCGGCCTCCTCGGAGGTCCGGACGAGCGGGGAGCCGGGCATGGGGGCCTCTCGACGCAGCGGATACTGGAACGAGTACCAACGTACCTTCTCCGGTACTCGACCGGTATCCTCCGGGGGTGCCCTCCTCGACGCGCCTCGACGTCCGTCGCGAGGAGCTGCTCACCGAGCTGACGGACCTCTTCCTCCGGGAGGGCTTCGCCGGTCTCAGCACCGCGGACCTCGCCGAGCGCCTGCACTGCTCGAAGACGACGCTCTACCTCGTCGCGTCGAGCAAGGAGCAGATCGTCGTGACGACGGTCCGCAGCTTCTTCCGGCGGGCGGCCGAGCGGATCGAGGCGCGGGTCGCGGCCTCCGACGACCCGGTGACCCGGATCCGGCTCTACCTCGACGGGGTGGCCGCCGAGCTGGACCCGGCGACGCAGGCCTTCCACCGCGACCTCGCCGCGTTCGCGCCGGCCGCGCAGGTGTACCGGGAGAACACCCTGCACGCCGCGCGCCGGGTGCAGGAGCTCGTCGCCGCGGGCGTCGCGGCCGGGGCGCTGCGACCGGCCCACACCGGGTTCGTCGGCGCGGCGGTCACCGAGGTCATGACGGCGATCCAGCGCGGCGACGTCGCGGCGGCGACCGGTCTCACGGACGCCGAGGCCTACCGCGAGCTCGTCGACCTCGTGCTGTCCGGCCTGGCCGTCTAGAGCTCCAGCACCTCGGCGCGGCCGCGGGCGGCGGGGGTGCCCTCGTCGACGGTCACCCCGCCGAGGTCGAGCGTCTGCACCTTCGCCAGGCGCGAGGCGTCCGCGAGCAGTGCCCGGTAGGCGTCCTGGACGACGTACGTCCGGAACGCCCGGGCGAAGATCGAGCGGTCCTCGTCGAGCCGGACCAGCTCCTCGGAGAGCGCGGCGAGCCGCCGCTGGACCGCCTCCCGGGAGAGCAGCCCGCCGAGGTCCGGCGTGCGCGGCGGGGCCGGCTCCGGCGCGGTGCCGTGCGCGACGACCGCCCGGGACCAGGCCGGACGCGGCGGGATGAGCAGCTCGAAGAGAGCGAACAGCGCGACGAAGAGCAGCACCGACAGCAGCAGCGCCATGGCCCACCTCGCCTTCGAGACCTCCATGCTAGGCACGCCGTGGCGTCGCCGTCACGGGCCGAGAGGCACATGCCCCACGCCGCGGCCCGGCCCGTGCCAGGCGCTCAGGCGGTCAGGTAGCGGCGGACCCCCTCCGGGTCGTCGGTCGTGGACGTCACGACCGCACGGTCGACGAGCAGCTCGAGGTGCGCGGCCGTCTCGAGGGTCGCGAGCATCTGGTTGAAGACGTCGAGGTCGTCGAAGGCCCGGCCGCGGCGGGTCCACGTGAGGATCCGGGCCACCTCGTAGGCGGTCGTCGCGCCGGCGGCGAGCGCGAGGAACGTGGCGTCGAGGCGCTCCTCGTGGTGCGCGAGCAGCGCGTCGACCCGCTCGTGGACCGGGCCGGCGACGGCGCCGTGCGCGGGCAGCAGGAGGGCGTCGGGCAGGGCGCGGACCAGGGCGAGCGAGACCATGTAGTCGGCCAGCGGTGAGCGCCCCGGCAGCGGTTCGAAGCCGATCGACGGCGTGATGTGCGGCAGTACGTGATCACCGGCGAAGAGCAGGCCTGCGGCCGCGTCGTGGAAGACGAGGTGGCCGCGGGTGTGGCCGGGCGTCGCGACGGCGCGCAGGGTGCGGCCCGCGAGGGCGACGTCCGTGCCGTCGTCGAGCCACGTGTCCGGGGGCTGCCAGTCGTCGAGGTCGAGCGGGCCCGGGTCGTGCGCCGCGACCGCGTCGGCGACCGGGCCGGCACCGGCCCGGCGCAGCAGCGTGACCTGCTGCGGGAGCCGTTCGCCGCTGCGGCCCAGGATCGCCGTGACGGCCGGTCGCTCGCCGGTCCCCAGGCTCACCGACGCCCCGACCCGGCGGCGCAGCGCGACGGCCTGGGTGTAGTGGTCGCGGTGGACGTGCGTCACGAGCACCCGGCGCACCTCGCGGACGTCGCGCCCGATCCCGGCGAGAGCGGCCTCCAGGGCCCGCTCGCTCTCGGCGAGGGCCCAGCCGCCGTCGACGAGCGTCAGCGCGTCGCCGTCCTCGACGGCGTAGACGTTGACCGCGCGCAGCCCGTCGTGCGGGAGCGGCAGCGGGATCCGGTGCACGCCGGGGGAGACGGGGTGCGCCCCGGGCGTCGTCCAGTCCTGCTGCGTCGTCCCGGGCATGCCGCGAGACTACGGTCCGTCGTCCGGGGCGCCGTCCGCGAGGGCCGCGACGGCCTCGGCGACGGCGGCCGGGTCGCTCACCGGCGTGAGGTGCCGGGCGTCGGGGATGATCCGCGGCGGCGGGGCACCGATCCGCCGGGCCGTCTCCTGCGGCGTCCCCGCCGGGAAGACGTCGTCCTGCGCCCCGAACACGACCGCTTTGGGCACGTCGAGCCCCGCGACGAGCGACAGCCGCGCCGTCGGCACCCCCAGCACGCCGGTGTCGAGCATCGCCCACAGCGCGTCCTCCGCGCCCTCCACCCGGAACGGCCGCCGCCACCCGTCGATCCCGGCCGCGTCGAGCCGCGGGCACCGTGGCCCGCACTGCCCGTCGTAGACGCCGCGGACGACGGCGTCGGAGCCGACGGCGAGCCGCAGGAGCGTCGTCCGGTACGGCGGCAGGACGACGTACCGCACCGGGCTGCGGGCGCCGGCCCCGGTCGCGAGCGCGTCGCCGTCGAGGAGCATGAGCCCGCCGACCCGTTGCGGCGCACGCAGTGCGGCCTCGACGACGACCGCCGCGCCGCTGGAGTGCCCGACGAGGACGGGCCGGTCCAGACCGAGCGCGTCGAGCAGCCCGAGCAGCTGGCGGGCCGCGTGGTCGAGGTCGTAGGGTCCCTGCCGCTGCGTGTAGCCCCAGCCGACGACGTCGTAGGCGTAGACCCGGTGGCCGGCGGAGAGCCGCTGCGCGACGGCGTCCCAGGTGCCGGCGCTCTCCGCGGCGCCGGGCACGAGGACGACGGCCGGACCGGTGCTGCCGTGCACGGACACCCGCGTCATGAGGTCCCCGGTGCGGACGTACGTCAGCCCCGGTGGCGCGGCGGACGGCTCGTCGGTGAGCCGGTTGAAGCCCCAGGACGCCACGGTGAGGGCGACGACGAGGGTCGCCGCGACGACGCCCGCCCGGCGCAGCGCGCGCCGGGCCCGCGGACGCCGGCTCACGGCCGGGCCACCGGGGACGGCAGCGCCCGCTGCACCCGGGCCACGACCCGGAAGGCGTCGCGCAGCCCGCGTCGCTCGAGCGTCGTCAGCTCGTCGGGGCGCAGGTGGTCGTCGGGGGCCTCGCCGCGCCCGACCTGGCCCGCCTGGTGGTGCAGCCGGGTGTCCTGGACGACGTCGAGCGCGTCGGTGAGGTCGCGCGCCTCGTCGTCCCGCAGCAGGCCGTGGACGGCGGCCGCCCGCAGCCGCGCCGCGGTGCCGGTCGGCGGCGCGGGCAGCAGGGTCGCGAGGTACCGGCCGGCGGCGACGACAGGGCCGGCGCCGCCGCGCTTGAGGTCGACGGTGCCGGCGTGCTCGCCGCCGCTCTCGATGACGAGCCCGCGGACGAAGCCGGTCGGCGGGTGCAGGGCCGTCGCGACCCGGTGGGCCGTCGTCCGGACGGCGGGGCGCGCGTGCGCCGAGCGCAGGGCCCGGCCGACCGGCGCCCACGTGGCGTGGCCGCGCACCGGTCGCGCGTCCGCGAGGGCGGAGAGGTAGATGTCGGCCTGGTTCTCGGTCGGCGCACCGGCCCAGCCGGCGACGGCCGTGCACCAGGCGCTGACCGAGCGGGAGAACCGCGGGTCGTCGGCGCGGACGCCGTTGACGTCGTGGTCGAGCCCGCACGCGCCGAGCGTGCCGAGCACCTCGACGGCGAGGCCGCGCATCCAGCGCCGGACGTCCGGGTCGGCGTCGTCGCCCTCCCAGGCGAGGAGCGAGTCGAGGTCGGACGACGGCACCGCCTCGCCGCGCGCGACGGAACCGGTGACGAGCCAGGTGAACGGCACCGGCGGGACGCCCCGGGCCGTGACGTGGAGCTCGACGGCGCGGGCGACGACGGCCTCGACGAGCGCGCTCAGGGTGCCGGTCACCGTGCCCGGCGGCATCCCCGCGTCGACCGCGGCGAGCAGCGCGGGGCGCATCCCGCGGGCCGCCTCGACGAGCGCTGCGGGCGTCGCGGCGCGGGACACCGCGCGACGCAGCCGCACCGGCGTGCGGCTCTGCGCCGCGAGCAGGTCGCGGTCCTCGACGACGCCGAGCACCTCGCCGCCCGCCCCGACGACCGGCAGGTGCCGGAAGCCGTGGGTGAGCAGCGCGAGGACGGCGTCGTCCGTCGTCGCGTCCGGCGGCACGGTGACCGCGGGCACGGTCGCCACCTCGCCGACCGGGTCCGAGACGCTCCGGCCGACCGCGACGACCCGGGTCCGCAGGTCGCGGTCGGTAAGGATCCCGAGGCGGCCGTCCGCCGTCCGCACCAGGGCGCACGAGGCGTCCCGGTCGCGCATCGCGGCGACGACGTCGCGCAGCGGGTCGGCGGCCGCGGCGACGACGACGGCCCGCGCGAGCGGACCGACCGCCTCGGGCGCGCCGTCCGGCGCCGACGGCGCGCCGGCCGGCGGTGTCCGCTCGCGCACGGTGCGGGCGAGGAAGCGCAGCCCGCTGCGACCGGCGAGCAGCGGGAGGATCGCGTCGGCGGGCAGCCGGTAGGCGACGACGTCCTCCGCGGCCCGCACGTCGAGGCCCGGCGGGAGCCCCGAGACCGCGGACGGCAGCCCGACGACCTCGCCCTCGCCGAGGACGTCGACGACACGGCCGTCGGCGAGCAGGTCGGCGTGCCCGGTGCGCAGCACCCGGACCGCCCCGTCGCCGGGGCCGCCGGCGGTGACGATCAGGGTGCCTGCGGCGACGTGCTCGACGACGACCGCCGCCGCGACGGCGCGCAGCACGTCGTCCGGGGCACCGTCGAACGGCGGGAACCCCCGCAGGAAGGCGACCGTGTCGTGCACGAGGTCATCGTGCACGAACGCCTCCCTGCGGGGGTCCGGGTGGTGCCGGTGGGTCAGAGGTTCTCGATCTGCCGGGCGCGCCGCTGGTGCTCCAGCGGGTTGAGCTCGGCGTCGATCGCGTCACCGTGCGGTGCGTCGCTGCGCTCGTGCGGCCGGCTCACGAGCATGTAGACGAGGCCGACGGCGATGACGACGACGGCCGAGACGCCGAGGCTGTAGCGCTCGTACCAGGCGCCCTCGGCCGCCGCCGTGTACTTGACGAGGACGAAGATCGCCGAGACGCCGTAGACGAGGGCCGCGACCGTGACCGGCATGCCCCAGCTGCCGAGCGTGAAGGCGCCGGAGGGCCGCCAGCCCTTGACCCGGGCCCGCAGCGCGGCGAAGACGACCATCTGGAACGCGACGTAGATGCCGAGCGAGCCGAAGCTGATGATGAGCGTCAGGGCCTTGCCGGGCATCCACTGCGAGCCGATGACGATGGCCGCCGGGATGAGCGCCGCACCGAGCATCGCGTACGGCGGCACGTGCCGGGTCTGGCTGAACTTCTTGAGGATCCGGCTGCCGAAGATCATGTCGTCGCGGGCGTAGGAGTACGTGAGCCGGCTGGCGGCCGCCTGCAGGCTCATCGCGCACGAGATGAACGACAGCAGGATGACGATGAACACGACGCGGGTGCCGGTCTCGCCGAAGGCGTTGACGAGGACGGTGCCGACCGGGTCGGTGTCCTCGCCGGAGATGACGGCGCCGAAGTCGCTGATCGACAGCAGCAGCGCCATCGTCACGAAGATGGCCGCGGCGCCGCCGATGTAGATGGTGCGGCGCATGGACGTCGGGATCCGCTTGCCGGGGTTGGGGACCTCCTCGGCGACGTCGCCGCAGGCCTCGAAGCCGTAGTACTGGTAGATGCCGAGCAGGCTCGCCGCGAGGAACGCCGGCACGTAGCTGCCGGCCCCGGCGCCGAAGCTGTTCGTGAAGATGGACAGGGTCTGCTCGCGGTGGGCGATGAGCAGCCAGGCGCCGACGGCGAGCGCACCGACGATCTCGGCGGCGAACCCGGCGATCGCGGCGAGCGCGAGCACCCGGGTGCCGGCGAGGTTGATGAACGTCGCGAAGACGATGAGGCCGAGCGCGCAGGCGATCGTCGCGGCCGTCGACGGCTCGACGCCGAGCACGAACGACAGGTACGGGCCGGCGCCGTAGACGACGCTCGCGATCGTCGAGAGCAGGGCGGCGAGGTAGATCCAGCCCGCCATCCACGCCCAGCGGCGGCCCCAGAGCCGGCGGGCCCACGGGTAGACGCCGCCCGCGATCGGGTACTGCGCGACGACCTCGCTGAACACCTGCGCCACGAGGAACTGGCCGATGCCGACGATGACGAGCGACCAGATCATCGGCGGGCCGGCGACCGGCAGCAGCAGACCGAAGAGGGAGTAGATGCCGACGACGGGCGAGAGGTACGTGAAGCCGAGCGAGAAGTTCGCCCAAAGGCTCATGTCGCGCTTGAACTCGGACGTGTAGCCGAGGGCCGCGAGCCGCGCGGCGTCCTCGTCGTGGTGCGCGGCGGTGTCGCTCAACGCTGCTCCTAGGACGTCGGGCCGAGTCGACTCGGCGACGGGGACACGCCGGCGGACGGCGATGGCGGCAAAACCTATTGCTTCATAGTTCACAGCACAAGACTTTCCCGAGGCGGCCCGGTAACTTCTCCGAGGGGCCTCCAGGGGCGACGGCGACGGGTGGGACGGCAGTGGCGGTTGGGGAGCGGGTCAGCGCCCGTACGGCGGTCTTCGCACCGCTGACCTCCGGCGGCCGGGCCGAGGCGGTGGTCCAGCGGATCACCGAGTCGGCGTCCCTCGGGCTGCTCGCGGACGGCGAGCAGCTGCCGAGCGAGACCGAGCTCGCCGCCCAGCTCGGGGTCTCCACCGTCACGCTGCGGGAGGCGCTGGCCTCGCTGCGGGAGCAGGGGCTCGTCGAGACCCGGCGCGGCCGCAACGGCGGCAGCTTCATCCGGGCCCCCGGCGACCCGACGAAGACCGACCTGCGCGCGCGGCTGTCGGCGCTGAGCGTCTCGGACCTGCGCGACGCGGGCGACGAGCTCGCGTCCGTCTCCGGGGCGGCCGCCCGGCTCGCGGCGTCCCGGGCGTCGACGGACAACGTCCGCCGGCTGCTCGCGCTCGCCGAGCGGATCGGCGCCGCCGCCGGCGTCGGGGACCGCACGCGGGCGGACAGCCGGTTCCACATCGAGGTCGCCGTCTCGGCGGCGTCCGAGCGGCTCACCCGCAGCGAGGTGTCGCTCCAGGGCGAGCTCGGGCTGCTCCTGTGGGGCGCCGCGAGCGCGGCCGGGCACGCGGCCGAGTCCGCCGAGCAGCACCGCGCGATCGCCCTCGCGATCTCCCGCGAGGACGCCGGCCTGGCCCGTGACCTCGCCGAGCGGCACGTCGAGCAGAACATGCACCGGCTCATCGAGGCCCGGATCGAGCTGCACGGAGGTGGCGGGCGTGGTCGTTGACGGGGCGGGCCGCGGCGGTACGACGGCCGGCGACGTCGCAACGGTCGCCGCGCTGCTCGCCGGGCCGGTCGAGCGGATCTTCGGCGAGCTGCGCCCGATCGCCACGGCGTTCGCCGGGATCGTCGCCGCCGCCACGGCGGCCGGCCGCCGTCCGGTGGTCGCGGACCTCGCCGGGCTGCGCCCGCTCGCGGACGCCGCCATGGGCGCCGACGGGCTGCTCGTCGGGGCCGGGGTCGTCCTCGAGCCCGGGCTGCTCGCGGACGCCGACCGGTACCTCGAGTGGCGCCAGCGCGGCCGCGACGGCCGGTACGGCGCCCTCGTGCTCGACGTCGACCCGGCGAGCGAGGACCCGTACGACTACCCCGAGATGGAGTGGTTCCGGGTGCCGCGCGACGAGCGCCGCCGGATGGTCGGCGGCCCGTACTTCGACTACCGCGGCGCGGACCGGTTCGCGCTGACGTTCGCGCTGCCCGTGGTCGTCGACGGGGTGTTCGCCGGGGTGGCCGGGGCCGACGTCCCGCTCGCGGTGCTCGAGGCCGAGCTGCTGCCCGTGCTGCGCCGGATCCGCGCCCGGGCCGCGCTGGTGAACCACGAGAGCCGTGTCGTCACCGCGAACACGCCGCACTACGCGACCGGGGCCCGGGTGCGTCCGGGCGGGCCGGGGGAGCCGCTCGAGGTCGTCCCGGCCGTCGAGGACCTGCCCTGGGACCTGCTCGTCGCCGCTGCGGGCTGATCCGCCGTCCGGCGCGGCCGGCGCCTCCGGACCTGTCCGTGGGCCTCCGCGTCAACCCCTTGACAAATAAAACTATGAAGTCAATGGTTTGGCGTCATGACGCAGACACCCACCGCCGCGACGCCCCCGCTGTCGTGGGACGACCTCGCGTACCTGCCCGTCTCCGACCCCTCGTTCTCGGTGCAGTCGGACGCCGTCCGGCAGGCCCGCGCGCAGGGCTGGTGCGCCCGGACGCCGTACGGTCTCGCCGTCCTGCGCTACGACGAGGTCAACAAGCTCATCAAGGACCGCCGGCTGCGGCAGGGCAGCTGGGCGTGGCCCGCGCACAACGGCGTCACGGGGCGGTTCGCCGACTGGTGGGCCGGCTGGCTGCTCAACATGGAGGGCGAGGACCACGCCCGGCTGCGCCGCCTGCTCAACCCGGCGTTCTCCCCGCGCGCGCTCGCCGAGCTCTCGCCGACGTTCGTCGCGCTGGCGAACGAGCTCGTCGACGGGTTCGCCGCGACCGGTGAGTGCGAGTACGTCTCGCAGTTCGCCGAGCCCTACGCCGCGCGCGTCGTCGCGATGCTCCTGGGCATCCCCGAGGAGGAGTGGCCGGCGATCGCCGAGGTCTCGGCGACGATCGGGCTCGCGATGGGCGTGACGTTCGCCCAGGAGCTGCCGCGCATCGAGGACGCCCTCGACCGGCTCTTCGCCTACTGCGACGCGATCATCGCCGACCGCACGGCGAACCCGCGCGACGACTTCGCGACGACGCTCGTGCTCGCCCAGCGCGACGGCGAGCGGCTCAGCCCGACCGAGCTGCGCGACTCGATGGCGCTGCTCGTGTTCGGCGGCTTCGACACGACCCGCAACCAGCTCGCGCTCGCGATGAAGACCTTCGCCGAGCACCCCGACCAGTGGGCCCTGCTCGCGCAGCGTCCCGACCTCGGCAAGGCCGCGGTCGAGGAGGTCATGCGGGTCAGCCCGACCGTGACGTGGGTGACCCGGGAGGCGTTGGCGGACTTCGAGTTCCAAGGCCTGACCATCGAGGCCGGGACGACGGTCCACCTCTTCTCGGAGTCCGCCGGGACCGACCCCCTCGCGTTCGCCGACCCCTCCTTCGACATCACCGCCGAGGGCCGGGTCCCGCACTTCGGGTTCGGCGGCGGGGCGCACCACTGCCTCGGGCACTTCGTCGGCCGGATGGACATGTCCGTCGCGCTGCCGATCCTCGCGCAGCGGATGCCCGACCTGCGGATCGGCCCGGGTGCGGAGTGGATGCCGCTGTCCGGCAACACCGGCGCGCACCGGCTCCCGCTGCTGTTCACCCCGCAGTCCTGACACCGCCCTACGACCGAGAGGACGTGCCGTGAAGGTCGTCGTCGACATGACCCTGTGCCAGGACCACGGCCAGTGCGCGATCGCCGCGCCCGAGGTCTTCCGGATGGACGAGGACTCCAAGCTCGTCTTCGACGCCGAGCCGGACGGGTCGCTGAGCGACGCCGTCCAGGACGCGATCGACGTCTGCCCCGTCCAGGCGATCTTCCTCGAGCGCTGATGCCGCCGACCGTCGTGGTCGTCGGGGCCTCCCTCGGCGGCCTGCGGGCCGCCGAGCAGCTCCGCGCGCAGGGCTTCGGCGGCCGGCTCCTCGTCGTGGGCGCCGAACCCTGGATGCCCTACAACCGGCCGCCGCTGTCGAAGGAGGCGCTCGGCCGGGGAGCGGGCGACGGCACCGCCGCGGACCTCGCGGCGGCGCTCGCGTTCCGGCCGCGGGCCGCGGCGCACGACGTCGGGTGGGTGCTCGGCCGCACCGCCGTCGGCGCCGACCTGGCGGCCCGCACGGTGACCCTCGACGACGGCACGGTGCTCGGCTACGACGCGCTCGTCGTCGCGACCGGGCTGCGGCCGCGCCGGCTGCCCGTCGAGCGCCCCGCCGGTGGCCGGTTCACCCTGCGGACGGCGGACGACGCGGCCGCGTTGCGCCGCGAGGTGCGGCCCGGGGCGCGGGCCGTCGTCGTCGGCGGCGGGTTCGTCGGCTGCGAGACCGCGGGCACCCTGGCCGCCCTCGGCTGCCGGGTGACCGTCGTCGAGCCGCTGCCGGTGCCGATGCTGCGAGGCGTCGGCCCGGAGCTCGGGACGGCGCTGCTCACCCACCACCGGGAGGCCGGGCTGCGCCTCGAGACCGGGATCGGGGTGTCCGACCTCGTCGGCCGCGACGACCGGGTCACCGGCGTCCGCCTCGACGACGGCAGCGTGCTGCCGGCCGACCTCGTCGTCGAGTCCGTCGGCTCGTACCCGAACGTGGAGTGGCTGGCGGGCAACGGGTTGGACCTGTCCGACGGGTTGCTCTGCGACAACGACCTGCGGGTCGAGGGCCGGCGGGACGTCGTCGCCGTCGGCGACGTCGCCCGGTTCCCGAACCCGCGCTTCGACGAGGTGCCGCGCCGCGTCGAGCACTGGTGCGTCCCCGGGGACACCGCCAGACGGGCGGCGGCGACCGTCGTCGCGCACCTCGCCGGCGCGGCGACGTCCCCCGAGCCGTTCGCGCCGCTGCCCGCCTTCTGGAGCGACCAGCTCGGGCTGCGGCTGCAGTCCTTCGGAGCGCCCCGGCTCGCGGACGGCGCCGACGTCGTCGAGGGCGACCTGACCGACCTGCGGGCCGGCGTCGCCGTCGTGCACCGGCGGGCCGGCCGCGTCGTCGGCACCGTGCTCGTCAACGTCCCGGCGGCCCGGCACGCCGGCTACCGCTCGCTCGTCGCCGACGCCGCGCACCCCGTCGGCCACCGCGTCTGAACCCGTCCCGCCGTCCCGCCGTCCGCCGTCCACCGAGAGGAAACCCATGACGAACACCCCGCTCGACGCCCATCGCGAGGCCAACGCCGACGCGGCCCGGGGCGAGGAGATCGCCCGGACGATCGAGACCTCCGGCGTCGAGTTCGTCTACTACCAGGGCGTGACGATCACCGGCCGCGTCATCGGCAAGGTCGTCCCCGCCAAGCACCTGCGGCGCAACCTCGAGCGCGGGGTCAACCTGCACCGCACCGCGATCTCGGACCTGCAGTCCGACCGCGCCGGCAGCCTGCTCGGCGGCGGCGTCCACGCGGCGGAGTTCACCGCGATGCCGGACCTGGACACGTTCGCCGTCCTGCCGTGGGACTGCACCGTCGCCCGCTTCTTCACCCGGATCTACGAGCCCGACCACCTGCCCGAGGTCGGCGGCCGCCGGCTCGCCACGGACAGCCGCGGCGTCCTCAAGCAGGTGCACGCCGAGTTCACCGAGCGCACGGGTCTGGTCATGAGGTCGGGCTGCGAGCCGGAGATGACGTGGAAGGGCCCGGGGCTCGACGTGCGGTTCGCGGCCGGCTCGTCCCCGGCGTACCACGTCGAGAACCTCGAGATCATGCGGCCGGTGTACCAGCGGGTCATCCGCTACGCCCAGGCGCTCGGCCTCGACATGATCGAGGGCGACTACGAGGACCCGGGCCAGCTCGAGCTGAACTGGATGTTCGACCACGCCGACCTCACCGCCGACCGGCTCGTCGTCTACCGCCAGATCTGCCGCCAGGTCGCCCGCGAGCTCGGCCTCGTCGCGAGCTTCATGCCCAAGCCGGCCACCGGGATGATGGGCAACGGCTGCCACCACAACGTGAGCTTCTGGCGCGGCGACCAGAACATCCTCGCCGACCCCGCCCGTACCGAGCTGCACCTCACGGACGAGGGCCGGCACGCCCTCGGCGGCATCCTCAGCCACGCCGCGGGCTCGATGCTCCTCAACGGCTCGACCGTCAACTCCTACAAGCGCTACTGGGACGCCGGCCAGTTCGCGCCGTCCCAGATCAACTGGGGCATGGACAACAAGACGTGCACGGTGCGGCTGTCCGCCAACGGCCGGCTCGAGTACAAGCTCCCGGACGCGAGCGTCAACCCGTACCTGTCGCACGCCGCGATCATCGCCGCCGCCGCGGACGGCCTCGACCAACGGCTCGACCCGGGACCGCCCCAGGTCGGCAGCAGCTACGAGGGCGACTCCGAGCGCTTCGCCCCGCTGCCGCTCACGCTCGCGGCGGCGATCGAGGCCTTCCAGAAGGACGACGTCGTGCGCGGTGCGCTCGGCGAGGAGCTGTCCGACCTGCTCGTCGAGGTCAAGTCCGACGAGTGGGCGCGGTTCTGCGCCACCGTCACCGACTGGGAGATCGAGCGCTACGAGCAGGCGATCCCGTGAGCGCGCAGGACGCCGTGCTCCGGCTGGCCTGCCTCGACGCGGAGGCGCCCCCGCTGTTCCACAAGAGCCCGGACGGCGTGACCCGGGAGGGTTACGAGCCCGCCGCGGCCGCGGTGGTCGCCGCGGCCATGGGCCGCCGGGTGGAGTGGGTCATGGTGCCGTGGAACGACATGATCCCGTCGGTGCAGCGGCACGAGGCGGACGCCGTCTGGTGCGGGCAGAGCATCATCCCGTCCCGGGCCGAGCAGGTGGACTTCACCCGGCCCTACGGCGTCTTCAACGAGGCCCTGCTCGTCCGCAAGGGCAGCGGGATCACCGCACCCGGGGCGCTCGCCGGGCTGCGCGTCGGCGCGATCGCGGGCAGCACGAACATGGCGCTCGCGCAGACCTTCCCCGGTGCCGTCACGGTGCCGTTCGGCGGGGAGTCGGACGACGTCTTCGGCGAGATGCTCGCGGCGCTCGAGTCCGGTGCCGTGGACGGGGTCGTCGACGACGACCTCGTCTTCGTCCCGCTCGGTGACGACCCGCGGTTCGAGGTCGCGTTCACGGTGCGGACGCAGAACCGCTGGGGCGTCGGGGTCGCCAAGGACCGCCCCGAGCTCCGGGAGGCGATCGACGCGGCGTTGGCTACCGTCATCGGGGACGGACGCCTCGAGGCCGTCTGGCAGCAGTGGCTGCCGGGCCTCGACTATCCGTTCGGGTCCGAATAATCTCTGGCGGAGCCGTCCACCGAGGTCTGGAGCAGCGCATGTCCACCGTCGCGAGCACCCCTGCCGGCACCATCTCCCGCACGCCGTCCGACGAGGTGGCCGCCGGCCTGCCGGTCCGCACCGACCTGTGGGTCGACGGCGGCTTCCGCCCGGCCGTCTCCGGCAAGCGGTTCGACCGGGTCGCCCCGCGCGACGGCCGCGTCGTGGCGGCCGTCGCGGAGGGGGACGCCGCCGACGTCGACCTGGCCGTCGCGGCCGCCCGGCGCGCGTTCGAGGACCGCCGCTGGCGCGACCTGCACCCGCGGGAGCGCCGGGCCACCCTGCTGCGCCTGGCCGACCTCGTCGAGCGGGACGCCGACGAGCTCGCCCGGCTGGAGAGCCTGGACGTCGGCAAGCCGGTGTCGCACGCCAAGGCGGTCGACATCCGCGTGACGCTGCAGACGCTGCGGTTCTACGCCGAGGCGGCGGACAAGAGCTACGACGCCGTCGCCCCGACCGGGCCGACGGTGCACGCGACGATCACCCGGGAGCCGCTCGGGGTGGTCGGGGCCGTCGTCCCGTGGAACTTCCCGCTCATGATGGCGGTCTGGAAGATCGCCCCGGCGCTCGCGGTCGGCAACAGCATGGTCGTCAAGCCCGCCGAGCAGTCCCCGCTGACGCTGCTGCGGTTCGCCGAGCTCGCGGCCGAGGCCGGCCTGCCGGACGGCGTCCTCAACGTCGTCCCCGGGTTCGGCCCGACCGCGGGCGCCGCGCTCGGCCGGCACATGGACGTCGACGCGCTGACCTTCACCGGTTCGGGCCAGGTCGGCCGGCTGTTCCTCAACTACGCGGCCGAGTCGAACATCAAGGAGGTGTCGCTCGAGCTCGGCGGCAAGAGCCCGCAGCTCGTGCTCGCCGACGCCCCGGACACCGCCGCCGTCGCGAAGGCCGTCGCGGTCGGCGTCTTCTTCAACCAGGGCGAGGTGTGCTCGGCGGGCTCGCGGCTCGTCGTCCACCGCTCCCGCAAGGACGAGCTCGTCGAGGCCGTCGTCGCCGCGTCCGGGCGGCTGCGCCTCGGGGACCCGTTGGACCCCCAGACGTTCGTCGGTGCGCTCGTCGAGGCCGAGCACCTCGAGCGGGTGCTCGGCCACATCGGCGCGGCCCACGAGGACGGCGCCCGGCTGCTCACCGGCGGTGGGCAGGTGCTCGCCGAGACCGGCGGCTACTACGTCGAGCCGACGGTCTTCGACGACGTCGCCGCGGGGTCCCGGCTGGCGCAGCAGGAGGTCTTCGGGCCGGTGCTCGCCGTCCAGACCTTCGACGACCTCGACGAGGGCATCGCGCTCGCGAACGGCACCGACTACGGGCTCGGCGCCTCGGTGTGGACGAAGGACCTCTCGTCCGCGCACCTCGTCTCGCGCCGGCTGCGGGCCGGCACCGTCTGGGTGAACTGCTACGACGAGAGCGACATCACCGTGCCGTTCGGCGGCTACGGGCAGTCCGGCTTCGGCGGCCACGACAAGGGCCTGGCCGCGATGGACAAGTACACGCACACGAAGACGACGTGGATGGCCCTGTGACGGCGGCTCCCGAGGCGGCGACGACCGGTGCGGCGGTCATCCACGCCGCCGAGGTCGTCCCCGCGGACCCGGGGCCGCGGACCGGGCCGCGCGTCGACGTCCTGGTGTCGCTGAACTTCCCCGACCTCACCGAGCACGTCGCGCAGATCGTCCGCCGGTTCACCCGGGTCGCGCTCACCGGGTGCGCGCGGCTCGGGCTCGACTGGCGGCTCGTCGACACCTCGGCCGACCTGCCGCCGGTCGCGGAGGTCCTCGCCGCCGACGGGCTGCTGCTGCTCGGGGGCGGTGACGTCGACTCCGAGCTGTACGGCGTCCCCGGCCCGGTGCCGCACGAGTTCGGCGTCGACCGGGCCGCGGACCTGTTCTGCGTCGAGGCGATCCGGGGCGCGGTCGACGCCGGCGTCCCGGTGCTCGCGGTGTGCCGCGGCGCACAGCTGCTCAACGTCGCGTTCGGCGGCACGCTCGTGCCCGATCTCGACCCCGCGCACCTGCACCGCGGCGACTACGCGACGGGGCTGTTCATCGACGAGCACGTGAGCCTCGACCCCGGCACCCGGCTCGAGGCCGTGCTCGGGTGCCGCGAGCTGACCGTGCGCTCCGGGCACCACCAGGCGGTCGCGGACGTCGCCCCCGCCCTGCGGCGGGCGGCGGTCGCCGACGACGGGGTCGTCGAGGGCGTCGAGCACCCGGACGCGTGGGCGGTCGGCGTCCAGTGGCACCCCGAGGACGACGACGGCCCGTCCGCACCCCGCGACCTGCTCTGGTCCGCCCTCGCCGAGGCCGCCGCCGCCCGCCGCAGGGCGGGGGCGACGTCCGCGACCGCCTGGTGGTGCCCGGAGCGCACGGTCAGCNCGCCCGGGCCCGCCCCCACCCCCGCTGATGCTCGCGCCGGGTACCGGAATCCGGCGCCGGAACCGCCGTTTCCGGTACCCGGCGCGAGCATGAGCGGTCAGGCGGGGCGGCGGAGGGTGCGGGTCGGCTTCCAGCCCGGGCCGGGGACCGAGGCGCGGAGCATCCGGGTGTAGGCGTGCTGCGGTGCGTCGAGCACGTCCGCGGTCCGGCCGCGCTCGACGACGACCCCGCGCTGCATGACGAGGACGTCCTCGGTGAGCTGGCGGACGACGGCCAGGTCGTGGCTGATGAGCACGTAGCTGATGCCGCGCTCGTCACGGATGTCGGCCAGGACGTTGAGCACCTGGGCCTGGATCGACACGTCGAGGGCGGCCACGGACTCGTCGAGGATGAGCACCTTCGGCTCGGTCGCCAGCGCCCGTGCGATGGCGACCCGCTGCCGCTGGCCGCCCGACAGCGCCCTGGGCAGGGCGTCCATCTGCCGCTGGTCCAGGCCGACGAGGTCGGCCAGCTCGCCGACGATCCGGCGCCGGGTCGCCGCGTCGTGGTCGTGGTGGACCCGCAGCACCTCGTCGACCGCGGCCGTGCCGGACTGCCGCGGGTCGAGGCTCGAGTACGGGTCCTGGAAGACGATCTGCACCTCGCGGCCGCGAAGGGTGCGCTCGCGGGCGTTGCGCGCCGGGCGGGAGCGGTCACGGCCGCACGCGACGATCGTGCCTGCCGTGGGCCGTTCGAGGCCGACGACCATCCGCGCCACGGTCGTCTTGCCGCTGCCCGACTCGCCGACGATCGCGAGCGACCGGCCGGGCGCGAGCTCGAACGTCATGTCGTCGACGGCGACCTGGGTGCCGAAGACCTTGCGCAGCCCGCTCACGGACAGGACGGGACCGTCGGTGTCAGGCATCCGCCGTCTCCTCGCTCTCGGTCGGGCTCTCGGTCGGGTCGAGCAGCCGCCCGCGCAGGGCCGCGGCGCGTTCGCACCGGACCCGGCCGGCGTCGAGGTCCACGAGGGTCTGCTCGTGACCGCGGCAGCCGTCGAGCACGTGCGGGCAGCGTGGCGCGAACCGGCAGCCGGCCGGCGCCTCGAAGGCCGACACCGGGCGGCCGGGGATCGCGACGAGCCGCTCCGCGGTGGACGTGACGTCGGGTCTGGCCTGGACGAGCGCGGCGCTGTACGGGTGCAGGGGGTCGGCGTGCAGGCGGTGCGCCGCGCTCGTCTCGACGACCTGGCCGGCGTACATGACGCTCGTGCGGTCGCAGACCGCGCCGGCGAGCTCGAGGTCGTGGGTGATGAAGAGCATCGACAGGCCGCGGTCGCGGCGCAGGTCGTCGAGGATCGCCATGACCTCCGCCTGCGTCGTCACGTCGAGCGCGGTCGTGCACTCGTCGGCGAGGAGCAGCAGCGGCTGCGAGAGCAGGGCAGTGGCGATCATGACCCGCTGCAGCATGCCGCCGGACAGCTCGTGCGGGAACTGCCGCAGCCGCCGCGCGGGGTCGTCGATGCCGACCTCTTCGAGAGCGTCCGCCGCGCGGGTACGGGCCTGCGCGCGGGGCACGTCCTCGAGCGTGCGCAGCGACTCCGTCATGAAGTCCTCGATGCGCCGCACCGGGTTGATGTGGGCGCGGGGGTCCTGGAAGACGACGGCGACCTTCGCGCGGTGCCGGCGCAGGTCGGCGCCCGACAGGCCGAGGACGTCGGTGCCGGCGAACCGAACCGACCCCTCGACGCGCGCCCCGGCCGGCAGCAGCCGGGCGATCGCCTTGGCGGTCATGGACTTCCCGGAGCCGGACTCACCGACGAGGCCCATCGCCTCGCCCTCGCCGATCTCCAGCGTCGTGCCCGTGATGACCTCACGGTCGGTGCCCCCGACGCGCAGCCGCACGGTGAGGTCGCGGACCTCGAGCAGCGCGCTCACCGGTGCGCCTGCTTCCCCGCCGACTCGAGCCGGTCGCCGAGGAAGCTCACCGCCGAGACGACGACGACGATGCAGAGCACCGCCGTGAGCGACTCCATCGGGTAGCCCTGGAGCAGCCCCGTCTTGCCCTCGGACACCATGACCCCCCAGTCGGCCTGCGGTGACTGGACACCCAGCCCCAGGAACGAGATCGCCGCGAGGTCGACCATCGCGAAGCCGAAGAGGATGGTGCCCTGGGCGACGACGAGCCCGGAGATGTTCGGCAGCAGGTGCCGCAGGCACAGCCGCCAGGCCCCGAAACCCTGCACCTCCAGGGCGGCGACGTAGGCCATCGCGCGCTCCCTGAGCGCCGCGCTCCGCAAGACCCGCGCGACGTACGGCGAGTAGGCGACGGCGAGGGCGAGGCCGGCGGAGAGCAGCCCGGCCCCGAAGACGGCGGCCGCGACGACGGCGAGCAGGATGCCCGGGAACGCGAAGACGACGTCGAGCCCGGCGGAGACGACGCGGTCGACCCGCCCGCCGAACCAGGCCGCCGTGACGGCGAGCGCGGAGCCGACCGCGACGGCGACGACCGCGACGAAGGCCGCACCGAGGAACGTCGTCCGCGCACCGACGAGCAGCCGGCTGAACAGGTCGCGGCCCTGGCCGTCGAACCCGAGCAGGTGCGACCCGTACGGTCCGACGTAGGCGAACGAGAGGTCGCTGAGGTCGGGGTCGAACGGCCGCACGAACGGGCCGACGACCGCGAGGACGGCGGCCAGCGCGACGACGACGAGGCTGAGCCAGCCGAGGACGCCGAGCCGCACGCGGCGCAGTCCGCCGCGGACGGCGGTGGCCTCGACCTCGGCGACCGGGTCGAGCACCTCGGCGGCGACGCCGGTCTGGACGCCCGAGGGGACGGGGATGCTCATGAGGCACGGCTCCCGAGGGCGACGCGCGGGTCGAGCAGCGCGTAGGCGAGGTCCACGAGCAGGTTCGTCACGACGAACGCGACGACGAGCACGAGGCTGATGCCCTGGACGACGGCGAAGTCCTTGTTGAGGGCGGCCTGGACGAGGTAGGCGCCGAGGCCGTTGAGCCCGAAGGCGGTCTCGACGACCGCCGAGAGCGCGATGAGGCTGGCCACGGTGAGCCCGACGACCGTCGTGATGGGGATCGCGGCGTTGCGCAGCACGTGCCGGCGGACGACGGACGACCAGGGCAGGCCCCGGCTCACGGCGGTCTGCACGTGCTCCTTGTCGAGCTCCTCGCGGACCGCCGTCCGGGTGACCCGGGTGACGAGGGCGACGGAGGTCGCGGCGAGCGCGAGCGACGGCAGCACGAGGTGCTTGAGGGAGTCCGCGAAACCTGTTCCGGTGCCGAGGACCGGCAGCCAGCCGAGCCGGACGCCGAAGAGGAACTGCAGGACGACGGCGGCGGCGAACGACGGCATGGCGGCCGACACCGTCGAGACGAGGACGACGCCGGTGTCGACGGCACCCTTGCGCAGCGCGCCGAGCAGGCCGAGCCCGACACCGCCGACGACGATGATCAGCGAGGTGAGCGCGACGAGCGAGGCGGTGACGCCGATCCGCTGGCCGATGAGCGTGGACACGTTCTCGCGCAACGGGATCGACTGGCCCAGGTCGCCGGTGACGGCGGCGGTGAGCCAGTTCCAGTAGCGCACGAGGAACGGGTCGTCGAGGTGGTACCTCGCGTTGAGCTCGGCGAGCACCTCCGGGGAGGGCGTCCGGCCGCCGGTGAGCGCCGCGATCGGGCTGCCGGGGGCGAGGTCGAGCGCGCCGTAGACGGCGAAGCTCGCGACGAGCAGCGTCGCGACGAGCATGGCGCCGCGGCGGAGCAGGAACCTGAGCATCCGGACCTCCCGTCGGTGGGGATGGACGGTCGGCCGGGCCGGTCGCGGGGACCGGCCCGGCCGATCGCGGCTACTGGCCGGTGCCGCCGAGGTAGACCGCCCACGGCGAGAACATGTACGAGAACGTCGCCGGGGCGCCGGTGACGGACTTGTGCATGATGACGACGTTGTTCGGCTCGACGAGGGGGATCCAGACGAGCTGCTCGGTGATGATCTTCTGGCCGGCGACGACGAACTCGGCGCGCTTGACCGGGTCGGCCTCGCTGCGGGCCGCCTCGAAGGCCTTCGTCACCTCGGCGTTCTCCCAGCCGCTGAAGTTCTGCGAGCCGCCGGGCATGGCCAGGGTGTTGTAGAGCGCAGCGGGGTCGCCGTAGTCGCCGTAGTTCGTCGTGACGAACCCGTCGACCGACCCCCACGCCTTGGGGTCGATGAAGAAGTTGATGTAGTTCGACGGGCTCACGTTGTTGATCTCGACCTTGAGCCCGACGGCTTCGGCGGCCGCCTTGACCGCGAGGGCCGAGGTGTTGAGCGCCGGGATGCCGGACGAGGCGCCGAGCGTGATGGTCTGGCCGACGGCGCCCGCCTCCTTGGCGAGGGCCTGCCCCTTGGCGACGTCACGCGTCATCGGCGGCAGCGCGTCGTAGCCCGCCTTGAAGGTGTCCTGCGCGTAGCCCCACGTGCCGGACGCGGCGAGCGCCCGCGGGATGTTCGCCGCGCCCTTCCAGACCGAGTTGATGACGCCCTCGCGGTCGAGTGCGTACGAGATCGCCTGGCGCACCTTGGGGTCGGCGAGGGGGCCCTTCGTGGCGCTCACGACGAGTGCCGACGTCGGGTAGGGCGCGCCCTGGTAGACCTTGACGTTCGGGTCGGTCTGGAGCTGGCCGAGGGTGCTCAGCGAGATGACGTAGCCGCCGTCGATCGAGCCGGTCTTGAGGCCGGCCGTGAACGTCGCGTCGTCCGGGACGCCGATGACCGTGAGGCTCTTGAGCTTCGGCTTGGGCAGGCTGGAGTCCCAGTAGTCGGGGTTCGGGACCATCTTGACGCCCTGGCCGGTCTTCCAGGAGTCGAGCTTGAACGGTCCCGAGCACATGGTGCCGGCCGAGACCGAGCCGAAGTCCTTGCCCTTGGCCTCGACGAACTTCTTCTGGACGACCTCGCCCGGCGTCGCCGACAGCTCGCCGAGCAGCCAGAAGTCGGGCTGCTTGAGCTTGATCGTGAACGTCTTGTCGCCGGTGGTCTCCATGGACTCGACCCGCTCGAAGACCTTGGCGTAGAAGCCGCCGCCCTTCGGGTCCGCGCCCCGCTTCAGGCTGAAGACGGCGTCCTCGGCGGTGACGGGCGTGCCGTCCCAGAACTTCGCGGCGGCGTTGATCTCGAAGTCGAACTGCGTGGGCGACGTCGTCGTCACCTTCGCCAGGCCGTCGCCGATCGTCATGTCGGGCTTCTGGCGCAGGAGGGAGTCGCACAGGAGCGGGTCGACGGTGTTCTCCGGGTAGTCGAACGCCTGGATCGGGTCGAGGGTCTGGGTCTCCCGGTAGGTCCCCCACACGACGTCGCCGGCGTCCGCGGTCGGGGCCGGGGTGTCGACGACGAAGCCGGACGTCGGGGCGGACGCGCCGGACGAGGCCGATCCGGACCCGGTGGCCTGGGTGGGCGGCGGCGCGCCGCCGCATGCGGCGAGCACGATCGCCGCCGTGAGGCCGGTGACGCCGAAGGCGGCGCGCCGGCGGGGAGAGACCTGGACCATCGGGTTCTTCCTTCCTGGGGGCGGTCGGGCGGTGCGGTGGTGCGGTGGTGCGGCGGGCTGCGGAACGGCTAAAGGGCGGGACGCCAGGCGGGATCGGCCCAGAGCCCGAGCTCGCGCTCGGCGGCCGCGCCGACGTGGAACGCGGTGACGTCGTCGTAGGGGCGGGCGACGACCTGCACACCTGTCGGGACGCCGTTCGAGGCCCGGCCGGACGGCACGTTGAGCACCGGGTGCCGGCTCGCGACGTTGAACACGGGAGTGAGCGCCGCGAAGATGTAGAGGTCGAGATGCGTTCCGGCGACGTCGATCCCGTCCGGGTACTCGTTGCCCGCCTCGAACCCGAGGCCGCCGACCGTCGGGCAGACGAGGGCGTCGTGGCCGTCGAAGACCTCGGCGAGCGCGAGGTGCACGGCCGACTCGGCCGCCATGCCCGCGTAGGTGCCGGTGCGGGCGAACGCGGCGCTCGAGAGTGCGAGGAACTGACGGGTGTAGGCCATGAAGCGCGGGTCGTCGGGGTCGGCGACCTCGGCCATCGACGGGCCCATGACGGCGCCGTAGTGGACGAGCGCGGCCTCGGTGAGCGCCGCGCGCGAGATCGGGACGCGGACCTCCTCGACGACGGCGCCGGCGGCCTTCAGGGCGTCGGCGAACGTCCGCGTGTTCGCCTCGACCTCCGGCTCGACGGGGAAGTCGCCGAGGGTCACGGCGAGCGCGACCCGCAGGCCGCGGACGTCGCCGAGGTCGGCGGGGATCGGCAGCGCCGGGAGCGACACGTGGTCGACCCGGTGCCGGCCCTGGACGACGTTGTGGAAGAGGGCGACGTCCGCGACGGTGCGGCCCATCGCGCCGTCGTGGCAGTAGACGTCGAGGTTGAACGGCGGCAGCGCCGGGACGCGGCCGTAGGGGGCCTTGAAGCCGACGACGCCGCAGAACGACGCGGGGATCCGGATCGAGCCGCCGATGTCCGAGCCGCTCGCCAGGTAGGCGGTGCCCGCGGCGAGCGCCGCACCGGAGCCGCCGGAGGACCCGCCCGGGGTGAAGTCCGGGTTCCACGGGTTGCGGGTCACGCCCCACAGGTCGCTGTGGGTGAACCCGGCGCAGCTGAACTCCGGGGTCGTCGTGCGGGCGTGCACGACGGCCCCGGCGGCCAGGACGCGCTCGGCGACGGGGTGGGTCTCGTCGGCCACGTAGCCCTCGGTGAGGCGGGAGCCGAAGCGCAGGGACCGGCCCTGGATCGGCTGCTCCTCCTTGAGGGCGACGGGCAGGCCCTCGAGCGCGCGCGGCGCCTCGCCGGTGCCGGCGTAGCGCCGCTCGGCGGCCACGGCCGCGGCGCGGAAGTCCTCGTGGTCGCGCTCGAGGAGGGCGTTGACGGTGGGCTCGACGGCGTCGGCCCGGGCGTTGACGGCGTCGAGCACCTCGACCGGGGAGAGCTCCCTGGCGCGGAAGGCGCGGAGCACCTCGGTGGCGCTGAGGTAGTGCAGGTCGCTCACGGGAGGCTCCTCCTGCGTCGTCCGGTCGATCCGCCGTCTGATGGCGTTCCGGGGACCGTAAGGCGGCCCCGCAGGTTCGTCAATACCTTTGACAAGACCGTTGCCGAACAGGTGCGGACCGGGTTACGTTCACGTCTCCCGACCGGAGGACCGCCATGACCGCCGCAGACCTCGCGCTCGTCGACGTCCGGATCCGCACCCTGGACCCCGAGCGCCCCACCGCCACCGCGCTGGCCGTCAAGGACGGCGTCGTGGTGGCCGTCGGCGACGCCGCCGACGTCCGCGACGTCTGCGACGGCACGACCCGCGTGCTGTCCGGTGCCGGCTGGCACGTGACGCCGGGCATCGTCGACGGGCACCAGCACCTGCTCATGGGCGCCCAGGTGGCCCGCGGCGCGAGCTTCGACCGGGTGGCGACGCTCGAGGGCGTCCGGGACGTGCTGCGGGCCGAGCGGGCCCGGATCGGCCCCGGGGAGTGGCTGCGGGGCTACGCCTTCGAGTACGCGGCCCTGGAAGGGCGCGAGTTCCACCACTCGCTCGTCGACGAGGCCGCCGGGCCCGGCCCGATGCTCGTCAACTCCCTCGACATGCACACCGCCTTCGCCAACGCCGAGGCGCTGCGCATCGCGGGCGTCACCGGGTCGCGCGACTTCTCCGACGGGGCCTTCGTCGTCGTCGACGACGCGGGCCGCCCGACCGGCGAGCTGCGCGAGATGGCGGCGATCCGCACCGTGTGGGACGCGGTCCCCGAGCCCTCGGAGGCGGACAAGCTCGGCTGGTACGCCGAGGCGATCCGGGCGCAGAACGCCGTCGGCATCACCGGGATCCACCAGATGGACGGCGGCCGGGAGACGATCGCGGCGCTGTCGGCGCTCGAGGCGGAGGGACTGCTCGGGCTGCGGGTCTGCCTGCACTCGTGGGTCGACCCGGCCGACGACGAGGACGCGCTCGCCGACATCGTGGCCCGCCGTGACCTGTCCGGCGCCCGGTGGTCCGCCGCCGCCGTGAAGTTCATGCTCGACGGCGTCATCGACACCGGGACGGCGTGGCTCGAGGAGCCGGACACCCACGGCGACGGCACCGACCCGATGTGGCCGGACGTCGAGCACTTCCGCCGGACGCTGCGGCGCTTCCACGACAAGGGGTTCCGGATCGCGACGCACGCCATCGGCGACCGCGCGGTGCGGGAGGTGCTCGACGCGTACGCGACGTTCCCGGGATCCGCGGGCCGGCACCGGATCGAGCACGTCGAGGCCGCGCCGCCGGCGACCGTCGCGCGGTTCGCCGCCGAGGGCGTCGCGGCGTCCATGCAGCCGATCCACCTGCGCTGGATCGGCGCGGAGATGGTGGACCCGTGGTCGCAGCGGCTCGGTGCCCACCGCTGTCGGCACGCCATGCCGTCGGGGGACATCGGGGCGAGCGGTGCGACCGTCGTCCTCGGCTCGGACTGGCCGGTCGCCCCGTTCGACCCGCGGCTCGGCCTGTTCGCCGCGCAGCGGCGCTTCGCCCCGGACGTCGAGGACCGGCGTCCGATCGGTGCGAGCCGCCCGCTCACCGGGCTCGAGGCGCTCACCGGGTACACGCTCGAGGCCGCCCGGGTCGACGGCGGGGACGGCGGCATGCTCCGGGTCGGCGCCCCCGCCGACCTCGTCGCCTGGGGCGACGACCCCGCGCTCTGCTCCCCCGAGGACGTCGTGGACCTTCCCGTGCACCTCACCGTGGTCGGCGGCGACGTCGTCCACCGCGCCGAGTAGGTTGTGACGCAATGACTTCCGCACCGTCGAGCTCCGCATCGTCGACCTCCGCACCGTTCGCCGACACCGTGCTCGTCTCCGGCTCCCTGTTCACCGCTGGCCTCGCCGCCTCCCGGCCCGGGGCGGTCGCCGTCGCGGGCGGCCGGATCGTCGCGGTCGGTACCGACGACGAGGTCCTCGGGTTGCGCGGGCCGCGCACCGAGGTCGTCGACCTGCGCGGCGGGCTGCTCGTGCCCGGCTTCCAGGACGCGCACGTGCACCCCGTGGCCGCGGGCGTCGACATGCTGTGCTGCGACGTCCACCACTGCGGGTCCGCGGAGGAGACCCTGCGGGTCGTCGCGGAGTACGCGGCGGCCAACCCGGGCCTGCCGTGGATCACCGGCGGCGGCTGGTCGCTCGAGCACTTCCCGGCGGGGACGCCGACCCGGGGCATGCTCGACGCCGTCGTCCCGGACCGCCCGGCGTTCCTGCCGAACCGTGACGGCCACGGGGCCTGGGTCAACACCCGGGCGCTCGAGCTCGCGGGCATCACGGCCTCGACCCCGGACCCGGCCGACGGCCGGATCGAGCGGGAGCCGGACGGGTCCCCCCAGGGCACCCTCCACGAGGGGGCCATGCACCTCGTCGAGCGGCTGCTCCCGACGGTCACGGCGGCCGAGCAGCGGCTCGGTCTGCTCGCCGCCCAGGAGCACCTGTTCTCGCTCGGTGTGACGTCCTGGCAGGACGCCGCCGTCGGCGAGATGTTCGGGCAGTCCGACCTGCTGCCGCTCTACCGTGCCGCGGCCGCGTCCGGTGACCTGCGCGCGTCGGTCGTCGGCGCGCTGTGGTGGGACCGCAACCGCAGCAGCGACCAGATCGCCGATCTCGTCGAGCGGCGCGGGGACGGCGGGACCGACCGGTTCCGGCCGACGTCCGTGAAGATCATGCTCGACGGCGTCGCGGAGAACTTCACCGCGGCGATGCTCGAGCCGTACCTCGACGACTGCGGCTGCGGCACCGACAACTCCGGGCTCGACTTCGTGGACCCGGTGGGGCTGCGCGAGTACGTGACCCGGCTGGACGCCGCCGGCTTCCAGGTGCACTTCCACGCGCTCGGCGACCGCGCCGTCCGGCACGCCCTCGACGCCGTCGAGGCGGCCCGCGCGGCGAACGGGCCGGGCGGTGCGGAGCACCACCTCGCGCACCTGCAGGTCGTGCACCCGGACGACGTCGCGCGCTTCGCGCAGGTCGGCGCCACGGCGAACATCCAGGCGCTCTGGGCGGCCCACGAGCACCAGATGGACGAGCTGACGATCCCGTTCCTCGGGGAGCGACGGGCGTCCTGGCAGTACCCGTTCGGCGACCTGCTGCGCGCCGGCGCGACCATGGCGGGCGGCAGCGACTGGCCCGTGAGCAGCGCCGACCCGCTCGACGGCATCCACGTGGCGGTCAACCGTCGGGTGCCGGACGCCGAGGAGTCGACGGAACCGCTCTACGCCGAGCAGGCCCTCCCGCTGGCGGTCGCGCTCACCGCGTACACGGCCGGCACCGCGCGGCTCAACGGGCTGCCCGGGCGGACCGGGCGGCTCGAGCCGGGGGCCGCCGCCGACCTCGCCGTCCTCGACCGCGACCCGTTCGCCGGCCCGGCCGGCGAGATCGCCGCGGCGACGGTGGTCGCGACGTACGTCGACGGCGAGTGCGTGTTCGGCGGGGTCGACCGATGACCCGACGGGGCCGGTCGACGTGAGCGGCAGGACCGGCGGCAACAGGACCGGCGGCAAGCAGACCGGGGTGCGGAACTTCCTGTCCCGGGAGCTCATCCTCGAGGCGGCGTTCCGGGTCGTCGACGCCGACGACATGAACGAGATCACCATGAGCCGGCTCGGCCGCGAGCTCGACGCGGACCCGAGCGCGGTGTACCGGCACTTCCGCAACAAGGACGAGCTGCTCCTCGCCATGGCCGACGTCATGCTCGAGGAGTCGATGAACTCCTACGTCGAGGGCGACGCCCCGGTGGAGAACCTGCGCCGGATGTGCTGGACCCTGCGCCGCTCGTACCTGCGGCGTCCGGGCCTGGCCCGGGCCGTGGCGTCCCGGTTCACCGGCGGGGCCGCCGAGGCGGCGAGCGTCGCGCACATGCTCGCGAACATGGCCGAGCTCGGGTACGACGAGGACACCGCGATCGCCAACGCGCGGGCGCTCGCCGAGATGACCCTGGGGCACATCGTCATGACGGCGGACGTGCTCGCCCTGCCCGTGAAGACGCAGGCGTTCGAGCTCGAGATGGGCCGCAGCTACTACACCCGCCCCCGCACGCCGGGCGCCGGGGTGACGCCCGCCGAGCAGCGGGCCGCGCATCTCGAGGACGGCGAGCAGATCTTCGGCGTCATGATCGACACCTTCATCGAGGGGCTGGTGGTCCGGGCGCCGCGCTCGCGGTGACTACGTCCGCCGGGCCACGAGGACGGCCTGGTCGTCGGACTCCGGCGGCACCGGGGCGCGGACGAGCCGGGCGACCTCCTCGAAGCCGTTGTCGCGCAGTGCGTCCGCCATCCGTTCCGGGGTGCGGTGATGCCGCACGAGGACGACGTCGAGCCCGAGCCGGCGCAGGCCCGCCGCCACGTCCCGGGAGCCCTCCCCGGCCTGGAACGCGACGAGGACGTACCCGCCGGGCCGGAGCACGCGGCGGATCCCGGCGAGGGCCGCACCGAGGTGCTCGTCCGGCGTGTGGATCGTCGAGTACCAGGAGAGGACCCCGTCGAAGGTCCCGTCCCGGTACGGGAGCGCCGTGAGGCTGCCGACCCGGGTCTCGAAGCCCGGGTGGTCCTGCCGGGCCCGCCGGACCATCTCCGCCGAGAGGTCCGCACCGACCGCCCGGCAGCCGGCCGCCGCCAGGACGGGGAGCATCCGTCCGGCGCCGCAGCCGGCGTCGAGGACGTCCGGCCCGTCCGGCCCCTGCGCCGCGAGCAACGAGCAGAAGTGGGCGACCATGGCGAGGTCGACCGGCTGCTCGGGGCCGGTCGAGGGGAACATGTCGGCGTAGAGGTCGGCGGCCGCGTCGTAGACCGCTGCGACGTCGTCCTCGGTCTGCGTCATGCCCCTTGCTACCGCGGATCGCGCGTCCCGGCCAGCAGCCGGGGCCCACGGCGGCGGCGTGCCGGCGGCGCGACCCGGCACGCGCTGCCGTCGTCGGGGAGCGCTACTACGGTGGCCGGGTGGACACCCCCGACCAGATGGACGCCGGCGCCGACCTCGGCGCGCGGACCGGCCCGGCCGACGACGTCGGCGCCGCGCTGCGCGCGGCGACCGGGCCGGCCGGCCGGCTCGGGGTGGCCTTCTCCGGCGGCGTCGACTCCTCGGTGCTGCTCGCGCTCGCCGTCCGGGCGCTCGGTGCGGCCCGGGTGGTCGCCGTCCTCGGGGTGTCGCCGAGCCTCGCGGCGGACGAGCGGCTCGCGGCGCACGCCGTCGCGGCGTTCGTCGGGGTGCCGGTCGTCGAGGTCGAGACCCGGGAGGGCGAGCGGGCGGCGTACCGCGCCAACGGCCCCGACCGCTGCTACCACTGCAAGGACGAGCTCTTCGCCCGGATCGAGGAGTCGGTCGCGGTCCGGCACGACCTGCGGGCGGTCGCCTACGGGGAGAACGCGGACGACGCCCGGCGCCCGGACCGCCCCGGGTCGCTTGCGGCCGGGGAGCACGGCGTCCTGCGACCGCTCGCGGACGCGGGCCTCGACAAGGCGGCGGTCCGTGAGATCGCCCGGGCGCTGCGGCTGCCCTGCGCCGACAAGCCCGCCGCACCCTGCCTGGCCTCCCGGATCCCGCACCACGAGGTCGTCGACCCGGCGAAGCTGCGGCAGGTCGAGGCCGCGGAGGCCGGGCTGCGCGGGCTCGGGTTCGCGGACTGCCGGGTGCGCCACCACGGTGACGTCGCCCGGGTCGAGGTCGCGGCGGCCGACCTGGTGGCCGCGGTGGCCGACCCGCTGCGCACCCAGGTGCTCGACGCCGTCCGCGCGGCCGGGTTCCGGTTCGTCGCGCTCGACCTCGCCGGGATCCAGTCCGGGGCGTTCACGCTGCCGCTGGTGGCGGTCGGGCGTGGCTGAGCCGGTCGACGACGCGCTCGCGGAGCTGGCCCTGGTCGCCGACCTCGACCACGACCGCGCGACCCGCCGCGGCTACCCGGAAGCCGTGTACTGCGAGGGGAAGACGCCGGACCAGGTGCGGGTCGTCGCGGCCGCGCTGCGGGACCGGGCCGCGGCGACCGACGGTGCGCCGCCGGTCGCCCTCTTCACCCGGGCGTCCGACGAGCACGCCCGCGCCGTCCTCGACGTGCTGCCGGACGCGCGGTGGGAGCCGCAGGCCCGGCTGCTCGCCTGGCCGCCCGAGCCGCCGGCGCCGACCGGCGGCCGGGTCGTCGTCGTGGCCGCCGGCACCTCGGACCTGCCCGTCGCGCACGAGGCCGCGCTCACCGCGGGCTACCTCGGCCGGGCCACCGATCTCGTCGTCGACGTCGGGGTCGCCGGACTGCACCGGATCACCCGGCACCTCGACACGCTGCGCGCCGCGCGGGCGGTCGTCGTCGTCGCCGGGATGGACGGCGCCCTGCCCGGGGTCGTCGCCGGGCTCGTCGCCGCACCGGTCGTCGCGGTGCCGACGTCCGTCGGGTACGGCGCGGCGTTCGGCGGCATCGCCGCCCTGCTGACGATGCTCAACGCCTGCGCGCCCGGGATCGGCGTCGTCAACATCGACAACGGCTACGGCGCAGGGCATCTCGCGGCGCAGATCGCGGCACCGTGACCGGCCCGCGTCAGGTGCGCGCGGGCAGCAGGCAGAACTCGTTGCCCGACGGGTCCGCGTAGAGGCGCCAGGGCAGGCCGGGCGCGAGCGGGGGGAGCGCGCGGCCGCCCCGCGCGGCGACGTCCGCGGCGACCTCGTCGGGGTCCTCCCCGGCCTCGAGGCGGACGTCGAGGTGCAGCCGGTTCTTGGCGCTGCCCTTGGGGGCCCGCTCCGGGCAGAACTCGAGGAGCGGGCCGCGCAGCGACGGGTGGCGCAGGGTGCGGGGCGCGACGCCGTCCGCGTCGACCCATCCGGTCAGCCAGGACCAGAACGCCGCGTCCCGGTCCGGGTCGGCTCCCTCGAGCGGCAGCGCCGCGACGGGGCCGGTACCGGTGTACGCCGCCCGTTCCTCCATGACGCAGAAGGGGTTCCCCTCCGGGTCGCCGAGCACCACCCACGGGACGTCGTGCTGGCCGATGTCGAGGTGCCGCGCCCCGAGGCCGAGCAGCCGGTCGACCACCTGCGCCTGCTGCGCCCTGCCCAGGAGGTCCAGGTGGAGCCGCGGCTGCTCGGACGGCAGGTCGGGGACACGCTGGAAGCACACGTCGAGGACGGGCCCGCCCTCGACCTCGAGCCGGGTCTCGAAGCCCTCGGGCTCGTCGGTCAGCGTCTCGCCGCCGAGCGCCGCCTCCCAGAACCGCCCCACCCGCCCGGGGTCCACGGCGTCCACGACGAGGTTCTCCAGGAACATGGACCTACCGTAGACGCGGACGGGCGCCGTCCGGCAGCGCGGCCCCGGGCGTGAGGCCGGCGCTCACGGCCGCCGCGGCGGCCCGTTCGAGCACCTCGCGGACGGGCAGCCCGGTCGCGGCCGCGGCGGCCGCGGCGGCGTCGAACTCCGGTGAGACGTGGACGACCCGGCCGTCGCGGTGGCCGATCTTCACCGCGACCGTCTCACCGTCGACCTCGACGTCGGCCCACGACCGGTCGAGGGTCTCCCGGACGACGGGATGCTCACGGACGCCGAGGGCGGAGGTGCTGCGCAGCACGAGGTCCCGGACGGCGGGCGCGTCGGCGTCCGGCACCAGCACGGACAGCACGTGCCCGGGCCGGCCCTTCTTCATGAGCACCGGCGTGATCCACGCGTCGAGCGCACCGGTGGCGAGCAGCCCGTCGACGACGCTCGGCCAGACCCGCGGGTCGAGGTCGTCGACGGTCGTCTCGACGAGGACGACGGTCCTGCCGTCCCCTGCGGGCCGCGCGGGGGCGGCCGCGGTGCCGAGCACCGCGCGGACGACGTTGGCGCGGTCGGGGCGGTCCCGGGTGCCGGCGCCGACGCCGGTGCCGACGACGCGCAGCGCGGGCAGCGGCCCCCAGCCGTCCGCGAGCGTCACGAGGAGCGCGACCCCGGTCGGGGTCGCGAGCTCACCGGTGCCGCCCGCCACGACCTGGTGCCCGGTCACGAGCTCGAGGACGGCGGGCCCCGGTACCGGCAGCACGCCGTGGGCGCCGCGGACCGTGCCGGAACCGAGTGCGATCTCGTCGACGACGACCCGCTCGACGTCGAGCGTCGCGAGGGCCGCGCACGTGCCGACGACGTCCGCGATGCTGTCCCAGGCGCCGACCTCGTGGAAGTGGACGTCGTCCGGCTCGCTGCCGTGGGCCCGGGCCTCGGCGACCGCGAGGGCGCGGAAGACGGCGCGGGAACGGTCCCGGACGGCCGGGGCGAGGGCGGCCGCGGACAGCAGCGCGTCGACGTCGCGCCAGGAACGGTGCGGTTGTGCGGCGTCGAGCAACCGCACGTCGACCTTCGTGGCCCGCAGCCCGGCCCGCCGGACGGTCGACACGTCGAGGGCGACCGTGGACGGGACGACGGCATCGACGGCGTCGCGGACCGCCGCGACGTCCGCGCCCAGGTCGACGAGCGCGGCCAGGAGCATGTCGCCCGCGACACCAGCGGACACGTCGAGCCAGATCGTCCGCTTCGTCGGGGTCACACGCCGACCCTAGCGAGCGCGCCGACGGTCACCGCCGCTCGCGGGCCGGCCCTGCGCGTATGACAGCACCTGCCGGCGTTGACAGACTCGGGGGCGACACCCGCAGCACCCGCAGCACGAGGAGGCAGACGTGGAGTACCGCAGGCTGGGCAGGATCGGCCACTCGAGCTCGGTGCTCATCTACGGGGCCGCGGCGCTGGGGGACGTCGACCAGGACACCGCCGACGCCTCGGTGCGCGAGGCGCTCGCGGCGGGCGTCAACCACCTCGACGTCGCCGCGAGCTACGGGGACGCGGAGCTGCGGCTCGGCCCGATGATGGCCGACATCCGCAAGGACGTGTTCCTCGCGACGAAGACCGGCGACCGGGACCGGGAGGCCGCCTGGGCGTCGATCAACCGCTCCCTCGAGCGGCTGCGGACCGACCGGCTCGACCTGCTCCAGCTGCACGCGATCGGTGACCTCGACGACCTCGACCGGGCCCTCGGGGCCGGCGGTGCCATCGAGGCCGCCGTCCGCGCCAAGGAGGAGGGCCTCGTCGGCGAGATCGGGATCACCGGGCACGGCGACCAGGCCGCGGCGACGCACCTCGAGGCGTTGCGCCGCTTCCCGTTCGCGACGGTGCTCACCCCGCTCAACGCCGTGCTGTGGCGCGACCCCGCCTACCGGGAGAACTACGCGGCGCTCGTCGCCGAGGTGCGTCGCCAGGACGTCGGGCTCATGACGATCAAGACCGTCTCCCGGCGCAACTGGCCCGAGGGTGCGGAGCAGACCCACTCGACCTGGTACGAGCCGCTGGCCACTGCCGAGAAGATCCGGGCGGCGGTCTCCTGGGTGCTCGCGCACGAGGAGGTCACCGGGCTGGCGACCGCCGGTGACGTCCGGCTGCTCGGGATGATCGTCGAGGCCGAGCGGGACCGGATGCCGGTCGAGGCCGCCGAGGCGCTGCTCGCCGGGGACGACGAGTACTCCTCGCCGTTCCTGCACATGACGATCTGAGGCCGGGCCCGTCACCCCGCCCCGGGGATCAGTCCTCGGCCGCGCTGCGCCGTCCGACCGTCGCGGCGACGACGAGCGCCGCCCCGACGAGGCCGACGTTCTTCAGCAGGTGGATCCGGTTCATCTTGCGCGCCATCGGGTCGGTGTCCTTCCAGAAGGCGTGCCCGGCGAGCGTCGTCGGCACCATCGACCCGACGAGCCCGAGCGCCGCGGCCCGGGGCAGGATGCCGGTCGCGACCCCGAGGCCGCCCGCGACCATCGCGGCGCCGTTGAACCGCACGGCCTTGTCGGCCAGGGCCTCCGGGATGCCGAGGTCGACGGCCATCTTCACCCGGATGCCGGGGTCGGCGGCCGCCTCCGCGCCGAGCCAGACGAAGGGGGCGGCGACGGCGATCCGTCCGAGACGGTCGAGGAACGACATGAGGTGCTCCGCTCGAGGTGTTCCGGTTCGGGAGAGGCACGAGCGTAGTCCGGCGGACCGCGTCGGGGCCGTCAGGGTCTGCGGCACCGTTCTCGACGGCGCGGGCCGGGGAGCGGCGGTGACCGGTGCTTGTCCCGCCCCTGGATCATCGGCGAAGGTGGCCCCTCCACGGAAGTGAGGCGCGGATGACCCTCCCGGAGCGCAGCGAGGTCGTCGTCGTGGGTGGCGGCGTCATCGGCGCGAGCATCGCCTACCACCTGGCCCGCCGCGGCCGCACCGACGTCCTCCTGGTCGAGCGCACCCGGCTGACGCACGGCAGCACCTGGCACGCCGCGGGGCTCGTCGGCCAGCTGCGCAGCAGCAGCACGCTCACCCGGCTCATGCGCCGCAGCGTCGAGACCTACCGGACCCTCGAGCAGGAGACGGGGTACGCCACCGGCTGGCGGGAGGTCGGCGGGCTGCGCGTCGCGTCGAGCGCGGCCCGTTGGGAGGAGCTGCAGCGGGTCTTCACCCAGGGCAAGAGCTTCGGGTTCGACATCCACCTCGCCTCCCCGGCGCAGGCGCACGAGCTGTTCCCGCTCATGGACCTCGACCGCGTCCACGGCGCGACGTGGACGCCGTCCGACGGGTACGTCGACCCGAGCCAGCTCACGCACTCGTTCGTCACCGGGGCCCGCGCGCTCGGGGTGCGCGTCGTCCAGGGCTGCCGCGTCGAGTCGTTCGAGCGCGCCGGGCGCCGGGTGACGGCGGTCCTCACCGATCAGGGCCGGGTCGAGTGCGACGTCGTCGTCAACGCCACCGGGATGTGGGGCGCCGAGACCGCCCGGCTGGCCGGCGTGAGCGTCGCCGTCACCGCGGTCGAGCACCAGTACGTCGTCACGGAGAAGTCCGACGACCTGCCTCGTGACCTGCCGACGTTCCGCGACCCCGATGCCCGGATCTACCTCAAGCCGGAGGCCGGCTCGCTCGTGGTCGGCGGCTGGGAGCAAGGTACGCGGGCCTGCTGGCGCACCGTTCCCCGCGAGCTCGGGCCGGAGCTGTTCCCGCCGGACGAGGAGCGCTTCGAGCCTCTCGCCGAGGCCGCCGCCCGCCGCGTCCCGGTGTTCGGGGACCTCGGGATCCGCACGTGGGTGAACGGTCCGATCCCGTTCTCCCCGGACGCCGAGCCGCTCATGGGCCGCACCGAGGACCTCGACAACCTCTTCCACTGCTGCGGGTTCTCCGCGGGGATCGCCGCCGCGGGCGGGGCCGGCGAGGCGATGGCGGCCTGGGTCGTCGACGGCGACCCGGGGATGGACCTGTGGCACTTCGACGTCCGGCGCTTCGGCGCGCCGCAGAACGTCCCCGCGGTGCTCGAGCGGTCCGCGGTCGAGTCGTACGGCCACTACTACGACATCGCGTTCCCCAACCGGGCGGCGATCCCGCCCCGGGGCCAGCGGCGCAGCGCCGTCCACGACCGGCTCCGCGAGCGCGGTGCCGTGTTCGGCAACAAGTTCGGCTACGAGCGGGCGAACTGGTTCGCACCGGGGGAGGTCGGGGTCGAGGAGACGCCGACGTTCGGCCGCAGCAACGCCTGGGAGCATGTCGCGGCCGAGCACCGGGCCGTCCGGGAGGCGGTCGGCGTCGTCGACCAGAGCTCGTTCTCGAAGTTCCTCGTCCGCGGCCCCGGGGCCCTCGCCCTGTGCAGCGGGTCGCGGGAGGCGACCTGGACGTCGAGGTCGGGAAGGTCGTCTACACCCAGCTGCTCAACGTGCGCGGCGGCATCGAGGCCGACGTGACCGTCACCCGGCTCTCGGCGGACCGGTTCTACCTCGTCACCGGCAGCGCCTTCGGTCGGCACGACGTGACCTTCCTGCTCCAGAACGCGCCGGACGACGGCAGCGTCCTCGTCGACGACGTCGGCAGCGCGTACGGCGTGCTCAACGTCTGCGGCCCGCGGTCGCGGGAGCTGCTCGGGTCGATCAGCTCGGACGACTTCTCGGACGACGGCTTCCCGTACATGACGGGGCGCTGGACCGACGTCGGGCAGGCCCCGGCCCTCGCGCTGCGCGTCACCTACGTCGGCGAGCTGGGGTGGGAGCTGCACCTGCCGAGCGAGTACGTCCGCGACGCCTACGACCGGGTGCTCGCCGCCGGCGCGCCGTACGGCGTCCGCGACGTCGGCTACCGCGCCGTGGAGTCGCTGCGGCTGGAGAAGCAGTACGTCGCCTGGGCCGTCGACGTCACCGCCGACGTCGACCCGTACGCGGCGGGCCTCGGCTTCGCCGTCCGCCCGGACAAGCCCGGGCTGCTCGCCGGGCCGGTGCTGCGGGCCCTGCGGGACGCCGGACCGGGCACCCGGCTGTGCTGGTTCAGCACCGACGCCGACGTGACGATGCACGGCGGGGAGATGGTCGTCCACACCCCGACCGGCACCCTCGCGAGCGTCCGCAGCGCCGGGTACGGGCACACCGTCGGCCGCACCGTGCTGTGCGCCTACCTGCCGGCGGACCTCGCGGACGCTGCGGGGGAGAACGTGTTCGAGGTCGAGGTGATGGATCGGCGCTACTCGGTCACCCGGCACGACCGGCCGCTCTACGACCCGACGGGCTCACGCGTGCGCGGCTGACCGGCCCGGATCGGCAGCGCGGCCAGGGCACCGACCAGCGCCAGGACGACGCCCGCGGTCCAGCCGTGGACGAAGGCGGTGCGGGCCCCGTCGTCGTCGGTCGGCGCACCGAGCACCGCGACGAGGATGCTCACGCCGAGCACCGTGCCGATCTGCCGGGTCATCGAGACCACCGCGCTCCCCGTCGTCACCCGGTGCGGCGGCAGCCCGGCCGTCCCGGCGGCGAGCAGCGTCGGCAGCGCCAGGCCGACCCCGGCCCCGCCCACGAGCCACCCCGGGAGCAGCCGCGCCGCGTACGCGGGCTCGGCGCCGACCGACGCGAGGACGAGGAGACCGCCGAGGCCGAAGAGGGCCGACCCGAGACCCGCGATCACCCCCGGGTTCCAGCGCCGGGCCGCGACCTGGGCCACGACCGCGAAGACCGGCACCATGAGCGGGCCCGGCGCGACGGCCAACCCGCTGCGCAGCACCGAGTAGCCCCAGATCTGCTGCATCCACAGGATCGTCGCGAGCAGCTGCGCGGCGAACGCGGCGCTGAACACGAGCATCGCGACGTTGGTCCAGGCGAACGAGGACACCCGCAGCAGGGCCGACTCGAGGATCGGCGCGGGGTGCCGCCGCGACCGCAGGACGAAGGCCAGGGAGCAGACCGCGGCGACGGCGAACGTCGACAGCGACGCGGTGGACGTCCAGTCCCACGTCGGACCCTTGACGAGCCCGAGGGCGACGGCGGCCACGGCCACGGCGAGCAGCGCGGCGCCGAGCAGGTCGGGGGCGGCGGTGGCGTCGTCCCGTGAGTCGGGTACCCGCAGGACGGCGGTCAGGAGGGCCAGCAGGCCGATCGGCAGGTTGATGAGGAAGGCCCAGTGCCACGAGACCTGCACGAGGACGCCCCCGACGACGGGCCCGAAGGCCGCGGCGACGGCACCGCTCGCCGCCCAGATCCGCACCGCCGCCGCCCGGCGCTGCGGCGCGACCGCGGTGAGCAGCAGCCCGAGGCTGGCCGGGGTCAGGGCCGCGGCGCCGATGGCCTGGACGGTCCGCGCGGCGACGAGCCACCACACGCCCGGCGCGGCCGCGCACGCGACGCTCGCGAGGGTGAAGGTGCCCAGCCCCAGCAGGAACGTCGCCTTCCGGCCGTGGCGGTCGGCGAGCCGCCCGAACGGCACGAGGAACGCTGCGTAGGCGACGGCGTAGGCGTTGAGCACCCAGCTGAGGTCGGAGATCGAGGCGGTCCCGAGGTCCCGCCCGATCTCGTCGAACGCGACGTTGACGACGAAGAGGTCGAGGCCGGCCATGAAGGCCGCGAGCGAGAGGACGGCGACGACGGTGCCCTGGTGCGCGGCCGGCCGGAGCGTCGCCGCGCCGGAGCCGGCCCCGACGCCCGCCTGACTAGGGGATGCCATAGCCAGAGACCGTAGACGGCTGACTATGTCGAATACAAGTCAGCGCTAGGATGGCGGGCGTGGACCAGATCGACGCCGAGCCCGTCGCGACCCTCGTCGGCCCCCTCGCCCGACGGGACGACTGGGCCGCCGACCGCTGCAGCCTCGCGAAGGCGCTCGAGGTCGTCGGCACCCGGTCGGCCATGCTCCTCATGCGCGAGGCCTTCTACGGCACCCGGCGCTTCGACGACTTCGCCCGCCGCGTCGGCATCACCGAGGCGGTCGCCGCCACCCGGCTGCGCGGGCTCGTCGACGCGGGCCTGCTCACCCGCCGGCCGTACCGCGAGCCGGGCCGGCGCACCCGGCAGGAGTACGTGCTGACGCCCATGGGGCGTGACCTCGCCCCGGCCGCCGTCGCGCTCATGCAGTGGGGCGACCGCTACCTCGCCGACGCGGACGGCCCGCCGGTCGTGCTGGCCCATGCCGGTTGCGACGAGCCGGTGCACGTCGCGGTCACCTGCGCGGCCGGGCACGAGGTCGCGCTGGGCGACGTCACCGTGTCGGTCGCCCGACGGCGCACCGCCTGACCGGCTCCCGGCCGGCGCCGGCGTCAGTGAACATGCCTGGAACATAGTCCAAGGTTGGAAGGTATTCCAACAATGGACAGGCTTACACTGCGCCGGATGGGAACACGAGCCGACCGGCGGAGCGAGGCGACCGCGCGTGCGGTCGTCGACGCGGCGGCGGCCCTGCTCGCCGAGGGCGGCCCGCACGCGGTGACGCTCGCCGCCGTCGCGGAGCGCGCCGACGTCGCCGTCCAGACGATCTACAACCGTGTGGGCGGCCGGGACGCGGTCCTCATGGCGGTGGCGGAGCGGGCGCTGACGGCCCACCGTGCCTACCTCGACACCGCCTACGCGAGCACCGGCACCGTCGCGGAGCGGCTGCGCCGGGTCGCCGAGGCCTACGTGACCTTCGCGATCGAGCGTCCGCACGAGTTCCGGCTGCTCGCCTTCCCGCCGCAGGACGCCCCGGCGCGGCAGGAGGTCGTGGCGCTCGTGCGGGAGCAGAACAGCAGGCTGGCCGGGCTCGTCCGCGAAGGCCTGGACGACGGCACCGTCACCCCGGCGCTCGACCCGGAGGTGGCGGCGATCGCGCTGTGGCGGATGTGGGACGGCGTCGTGAGCCTCGCGTTCCGGCCCGACGACCTCCGCGTCGCACCCGGTGACCTCGTCAGCCTGCTCCTCACGGTCGGGGCGGTCATGGAACGCGGTCTCCTGGCCCGCGGTGGTGAGGGCTGACCGGGCAGAATGAGGACGCCGTCCGCCGCAGCCTCCGAGGACCGACCGTGCCCCAGCCCCTGCCGCCCGCCGTCGACGACGCCGGGCAGCACCCCGCCGTCCGCTCGTTCAAGCTGCGGGGACGGATCCGGGCCGGTCAGCAGGCCGCGCTCACCGACCTGTGGCCGCGCCTCGGCGTCGACGCAGACGGCGGCCCGCTCGACCCGGTCGCGCTCTTCGGCCGGATGGCGCCGCTCGTCGTGGAGATCGGCTTCGGCCGGGGCGAGGCGGCCCTCGCGATGGCCGCGGCGGACCCGGACCGGGACCTGCTCGCGATGGACGTCCACCGGGCCGGCGCCGGGATGCTCCTGCGCGACGCCCACGACGCAGGGCTGACGAACGTCCGCGTGCTCGTCGGTGACGCGGTGCCCGTCCTGCGAGACCGGGTGGCCCCGGGTGCGCTCGACGAGGTGCGGATCTTCTTCCCCGACCCGTGGCCCAAGGCCCGCCACCACAAGCGCCGGCTCGTGACGCCGGACTTCGTCGCGCTCGTCGCGTCCCGGCTGCGGCCGGCGGGCACGGACGGCCCGGACGACCTCGGCGGCCGGCTGCACTGCGCCACGGACTGGGAGCCCTACGCGGCGCAGATGCTCGCCGCCGTCGAGGCGGAGCCGTTGCTGCGCAACGGGTCTGACAGGTCTGACGGGGCGGGCGGGTCCGACGGGTTCGTGCCGCGGCCGTCCTGGCGGCCGCTGACCCGGTTCGAGAGCCAGGGGCTGGCCAAGGGGCACGTCGTCCGGGACCTCGTCGCGTACCGCCGGGCGGGCTGACCCCTGGCCTCACGGGCCGCACCGGTCAGTCAGGTACGGCGAACCGGTCGAGCAGTGCGGCCGCGATCTCGTCCGCGGTCGGCGACGGCATCGTGGGGTCCGGCAGGAAGGCGGAGACCTGGACCTCGACGACGACGGCCCCGCGCCGCGCGCGGACGAGGGTGATCCCGTCGCCGGTGCGTCGGAACGCACTGTCGCCGAGCCCCGCGACCGTGCTGATCCGCTCACCCTCGCCGAGGGCGTCGGAGTGCTCGTGCCGCGACCGTTCGAGGGCCTCGGCCGCGGCACCGGCGTCGGCGAGCGTCTCGACCTCGGCCAGCAGCGCCGGCCCCGGCTCGGTGAGGAGGTGGGCGACCCGGTGCCGCGGGTCGGTCGAGGTCTCGCTGACGAAGGCCACCGTGAGCCCGTACCGGGCGACCGCGTCGGCGAGGACCTGGGAGACCGGCGGCCGGGCTTCGTCGTCCTGGTCGTCCGGCCCGGTGAGGGCCTCCTCGGCGGCCCGCAGGCCACGGGGCAGCTGCCCCGGCAGCGGGCCGTCCGCGGAGAGCCAGCGGGCGGCCAGTCGCGGGTACCGCCGGCGCAGCTCGGCGTCGTCCGCCGTGTCGAAGGCCTCGCCGGCGGGCGGCGCGCTCGGCTCGGCGAGGTGCTGCTCGGGGTGGTCGTCGAGCAGCGCGCGGCCGGTCCGGGACTCGTAGGCCCCGTGCGCCGCGTAGGCGAGCTCCTCGGCCAGCCCGACCGCCTCGAGGTCCTCGACGTCGACGTCCACGAGGCTGTCCGGGTCGGCGAGGACGCGCTCGTGGACGGCCCGGCCCCGGGCGACCACCCACGTCCGCAGGTCGGTGAAGACGTCGTCGCTCATCCACCCGAGCAGCACGGTGCCGGCGCCGGCGATGTCCCACGTGTAGAGCGCCAGGTTCGCCTCGACGAAGCGGGCGTCGAAGCCGACGACCTCCTCGACGGGCAGGGCGTCGAGCAGGGCGACGAGGTTCGCGCTCTGGGCCTCGAGGTCGCCGTCGGTACCTTCGCGGCTGCTGTCGAGGATGTCCCAGAAGGTGCGGTTGTCCATGGCGCAGGATCCTGGCACGCCCTCGGCCGCTGCGGGTCCGCCCGGCGGGTGTCCCCTGCCCGGATCCCGTCCCGGCGCCCCCCGCGCGTGGTTCAATCGCCTGGCTGGAAGTCGATCACGCGGGGTGGGAGTGGTGGTCATGTTCGGCAGGCGGTCGGTGCGCGAGCACGTGACGGGATGGGTCGACCGGGCGATCGACGTCCAGGACGGCGCTCTGCGCGCCTATGTCGCGCAGGTGCGTGCGGCGACGACGCAGGACGGGGCGCCGGACGCCGACGCGCACCTCCTGGCGGCGCTGGAGAGCCACTACCTGGCGACGACGTCCGGCGCGGGTGCGGTCGTCGGCGGTGCGGCGTCGGTGCCGGGCGTCGGCACCGGGGTCGCGGTCGGGCTGAGCGTCGCCGAGACGGTGGCCTTCCTCGACGGGACGGCGCTCTTCACGCTCGCGGCGGCCCAGGTCGCCGGGGCGCAGGTGAGCGACCTGCCGCGACGGCGTGCGCTCCTGCTGCTCGCGCTGCTGGGGGACGAGGCCGTCCGGCTCGTGCCGGCCGGCGCGGACGGCGGCACCGACGGGTGGGGGCACCGGCTCGCCGCCCTGCCCGACGCCGCCGTCGAGGACGTCAACCGGACGGCGGAGACGTGGCTGCTCACGCGGTTCGGCGCCCGGCAGGGCCTGTACGTGCTCGGCCGGCTCGCGCCGTTCGGCATCGGTGCCGCGGTCGGCGCCGCCGGGAACGCCCTGACCGCCAAGGGGGTCATCGCGCGGACCCGCTCGGCGTACGCCGCGCCCGGGGAGCCCGCGGCCGTCGTCCGGCTCGTCGGGCTACCTGCCGACGGGGGCGCCGCACCGGAGGGTACGGGGCCCGACGGGACGACCGGCCTCCCGGCCGACGGCCCACCGCCCCTCGTGGAACCGCCGACCGGGAAGTACGCCCCGCTCTTCACCCTGCTCGCCGGCCGCCGCGGCGGCACGGTGCGGCTGCGCCTGGCCGACGTCGACGCCGCGGTGACGGGCGGGCTGCCCGCCGCGGCCCGCCGGTCACCGGACTGGTGGACCGGCGACCGCACCGCGCAGTCGAAGGCCTGGCGGGCCGCCGGGCTGCACGTCACGGACGTCGACCTGGACGCCGGCACGGTGCGGCTTCGCCGCGGCGAGCCCGCCGTCAGATGAAGAGCAGCTGAGCGCCCTCGGTCTTCTCGATGAAGTCGGCGGCGCTGATGATCGCCTCGACGTCGTCGCGGAGGTCCTCCTCGGCGATCTTCATCATGTCGGCGGAGAGCCGGCACGCCCACAGGTGACCGCCGGCGGCGACGATCTGGTCGAGGAAGTCGGGCACCTCGGGGACGCCGAGGTCCGCGATCTGCTTCTTGAGCATCTTGGTCGCCATGCCGGTCATCGCCGGGGCCAGCGCCTGCGGCATGTGCCGGTCGCTGCCGGGCAGGTGCATGGCGGCGTTGCCCGCCGGGCTGAACTGCAGGTCGTGCATCCGGGACTTCATGATCATGTCGAAGCCCCAGAAGGTGAAGAACAGGTGGGTCTCGATGCCCTCGCCGAGGGCGGCGTTGCCGAGGATGAGGCCCGGGTAGGCCATGTCGAGGTTGCCCTTGGAGCAGATGATGGCGAGCTTGCGGTCCGTCTCGTCGTCACCGAACGACGGGACGATGGGGGCGACCTGCTCGGCGGGGGTGGTGTCGGTGGTGGTCATGACGGAGCTCCGTCCGGTGCTGTCGGTTCACGGGGTTCGGGTCGGTACGCCTGCGGCGCAACGGGTCTGCTGCGCGCTCGGCGCGGAGGTCAGACGCAGCCGTGCGGCTTGGGCAGGCCCGCGACGTAGGACATCTTCTTGCCGGGCTTCTTGGGGAAGAGCGCGAACTGCTCCTTGACCGGCACGCCGCCGACCTGCTGCACGCGGCGCGTGGTCGCGGTCTCGCCCTGGGCCTTGAAGTCCTCGCGCAGGAAGCGGATGACCTTCCAGTGCGCGTCCGTGAGCTGGATCCCGATCTGCTCGGCGAGCACGGCCGCGAGGGACTCGTCCCACTCGTCGTACTCGGTGAGGAAGCCTTCCTCGTTGACGTGGACGGACTTGCCGTTGAGGGTCGTGACGGGCATCGTGCTCAGTCCTTCGCGGTGTTGTCGGCGCCGAGGGCGTCGAGGAGGTCGAGGGCTCGGCCGAGTCCTCGCCGGACCTGGGGGTCCCGCAGCCTGCGGAGCAGGGCGAGGGTGGACGGCGCCGGTGCGTCCGGCGTCGCGTCGAGGGTGCTGACGAAGCGGTCGACGGCGCCCGCGCCGTAGCGGGCGGCGGAGAAGTAGCCGCGGCTCTCGGCCGCCGCCATGACGTCGGACAGGGAGTTCATGCCGGCGCCCGTGAGCGACGTGAGCTCGGCGAGCAGGTCGCGCCAGCGCTCGCGGGCCTCGCGCTCGCTGCGCAGGGTCTCCTCGATACCGGCGAGCCGGTCGGCGATGCCGTCCAGGCCGTCGTGCAGCAGACGCGCCGTCTCGTCCGGCATCGTGGCGGGAACCGTTGCGGGAGCGGACATCACACGTCCTCCTGTCGCTTGCCGGCCATCGACATGAGGGCCGGGACGGGCAGCTCCTTGCCCGGGAGCAGGACGTTCCAGTAGATCCACCGGAACATCACCTTGCCCCAGTGGTTCATCTCGGTCTCCTTGAGGAGGCTGAAGGGGCCGACGCCGGGCAGCGGGTACTTGCCGGGCAGGGGTTCGGTCTCGTAGTTGAAGTCGATGAGCAGGCCCTTGCCGTGGCCGGTCTCGATGAAGCAGTTCGCGTGCCCGTCGAACTTGCCCGTCATCTCCAGACCCGCGACGTGGCGCAGGAAGTTGTCGGGGAACAGGTCCATCGAGAAGTGCGCGACCGAACCGGCCTTGGACGCCGGGATGTCGCTCGCGTCGCCGATCGCGAAGATGTTGTCGTGCGCCTTGGAGAGCAGGGTGTGCTTGTCGACCGGGACGTAGTTGAGCTCGTTGCCCAGCCCCGAGCGTGCGACGTAGTCGGCGCCCATGTTGATCGGGACCGTGACGAGCAGGTCGAACGGGATCTCCCGCTCGTCGTACGACACGAGCGTCTTCGTGTCGGGGTCGATCCGCTCGAGCATGAAGTCGGCCTCGAGGGCCACCTTGCGCTCGTCGAGCATGTCGCCGAGGTACTTGCTCGAGACCGGCTTGGTGAACGCCCCCTCGAGCGGGGTGACGTAGGTGATCTCGACCTGGTCGCGCAGGCCCTGCTCGGTGAAGAAGGCGTCCGCGAGGAACGTGAACTCCAGCGGTGCGACCGGGCACTTGATCGGCATCTCGACGATCTGGACGACGAGCCGGCCGCCCTGCCAGGTCTTCAGCTTCTCGGCCAGCGCCACGGCGCCCTCGTACGTGTAGAACTCGTGGA